>NZ_JAPEVV010000003.1:0-305899 GCF_028201335.1 Thermomonas mangrovi | reverse complement strand
TGCTCGTCGCGTTGATCCCGTTCGCCAGCGCGCTGCCGTACAGGTAGCCGGTGTAGGTGTAGGGGTTGTAGTAGTACGTCAGCGAGCCCGCGGTGATGTCGCCCGAGTTGGTCACCAGCACGTCGCCAGAGGACTGCACCTCGATGCCCGTCGCGTAGTAGCCCTGCGCCTCGATGTCGCCCTCGTTGCCGACCGTCACCTCGGCGCCGGTCGCGTAGATGCCGAACGCCTGGCCACCCGCAGAAGCCGCGTAGATGTCGCCGCTGTTCTCGACGCCCGTCGAATACTCGCCCTGCGCCTCGATGCCCGCCGCCCACGTCGCGCCCACCACGTACAGCTCGCCGCTGTTGGACACCTCCACGTTCGCGCCCGACGCAAAGATGCCGTCGGCGATGCCGCTGCCGGAGAACGCCACGACGTCGCCGGCATTGTTGATGGTGACGCTGCCGTCCAGGGCGTAGCCGTAGATGCCGATCGCATCGCCACCCAGCGAGCCCGCGTACAGGTAGCCCGTCGATTGGTTGGTGATGCTGACGTCACCGCCCGTGCTGTAGCCGCTGATGGCGACCACGTCGTACTTGAGGTCGGTCTCGGAGATGGGGTCGGCGTTGTCGATGACGATGTCGCCCGCCCCGTACTCGCTGATCAGGGTGGGATGCAGCTCGACCGGGACATGCTCCATGTCGCCCGGGGCCAGCATGGCGACCGTGGTCAGGTCCGCCACCGGCGCGAACGCTTCGTAGCCCGCCTGGTGGACCATCGCTGCATGCCGCGGGGTGGCTGCCGCGTGGTTCGCCGCCATCGCGCCGCTGCCCACGCTGAGCGCGAACGCCATCGCGGATGCGGCGAGCGCACGCCGAACGGCCTGGGTCATCGGGGCGACCTTCACCTTGCGGCCTTGCCGCGCCTTGGCCGAACCGATCGACTGCTTGATGCCGCTCATGCAACCCCCTCATCCGTTTGGAATGTCGTGACCCGCGACGCCCGTCGCGGCGATGCCTCATCCCCGGCGGCAGGGACTAGCCGCCGGGTTCCCCAGTGACGAAACGACCTGCGACGGCAATCAAGGACACCGTCCGGAACATGAACGTCACTTCTTGTTATCGCCTTCTTGTTCAGGGACTGTCAAGTGACCTTCGTGCGCTGCGCCAGCCCAGGGTTGGCGGCACCACATATCCGGACCCCTGCGTGCAACGCGCGTGCTTGCGCATTGCTGCGCTGCGACATCGCCCACCCGGCCCCTGGCCAGGCGAGGTGTCCACGCCTGGCATGGCCCTCGCCTCGCCCCGTGCGTTCTGGGATAATCGCCCGGTTCAGCGGCCCTGGCCGCCCAATCCTGCAAGGTGGATCGTGCGCAACTACGACCTGGATTTCCTCAAGCGTTTCTCGATGGTGATCGCCTTCCTGGCGCTGGTCACCCTGGGCCTGATCCTGTTCGCGCACCACCTGAACGGCAGCGTCGTGCCGGAAGCCGACAGCGCCGCAGTGCGCAACACGGCCGCCCGGATCGCGCCGGTCGGCGAGGTCTACGCGGGTGCCACCGGCGCCGCGCAACAGGCCGAGGCGATGAAGGCCGCGGCCGCCGCAGCCGCCTCGCAGGTGGCCTACGGCGGTACCCTCGACGGCAGCGTGATCTTCGGCAACCTCTGCACCGGCTGCCACACCTCCGGCGCGGGCGGCGCCCCGAAGCTGGATGCCGCCGGCATCGGCGCTCGGTTCGCCGAGCAGGGCCTCGACATGCTGGTCTCGCGCGCCATCAGCGGCTACACCGGCAGCGCCGGCGTGATGCCGGCCAAGGGCGGCAACCCGGCACTGACCGACGAGCAGGTCAAGGCCACCGTCGAGTGGATGGTCGAGCAGAGCAAGTAACCCGCCGGAGCCGCACGTCGCCGGACGCCGCCCTCGGGCGGCGTCTGCGTTTGCGGCACCCGGCCGACGCCGGCCTCACCCGCGCTGCGGCATCATGTCGCTCATGACCACCCCGACCGCGCAGCCCGCCGGCGCCGACCAGACCCTGTCCATCCCGGGCCCGGCGGGCATGCTCGAAGCTGCGTTCGACCTGGCCGAGGGGCCGGCGCGCGCCGCGCTGGCGGTGGTCTGCCATCCGCTGCCGACCGAGGGCGGGACGATGCACAACAAGGTCGTGACCATGGCCGCCCGCGCGTTGCGCGAATCCGGGGTGGCGACCCTGCGTTTCAACTTCCGCGGCGTCGGCCAGTCCGAAGGCAGGTTCGACGACGGCGACGGCGAACTGGAAGACCTGCGCGCGGTGGTGCGTTGGGTGCGCGCAAGGCATCCCGGCCAAGCCCTGTGGCTGGCCGGCTTCAGCTTCGGCGCATGGGTCTCGCTGCGCGCCGCCGGCGAACTCGGCGCCACCGCGCTGGTCTCGATCGCCCCGCCGGTCGGCCGCAGCTGGGACTTTGCCGGCCTGGTGCCGCCGCCGATCCCCTGGGTCGTGGTGCAGGGCGAGGCCGACGAGATCGTCGACCCGCGCGCGGTGTTCGACTGGCTGGCGACGCTGCCCCGCCCGCCGCAGCTGGTGCGCATGCCCGATACCAGCCACTTCTTCCATCGCAAGCTGATGGACCTGCGCGGCGCGCTGAAGCAGGCCGTGCGCGACTGGCCGCCGCCCGCGCATGGCTGACGCGCCACTGCCCTCGCAGCGCTACGCCGATGGGGTGGCGCGCGGCGACTGGCTGCACGATCCCGCCCAGCAGGACGCATTGGCCGCGCTCGACCGGGTCCACGCGGCCCTGCTTGCACCGCTACCCGCGCGCAGCCTGATGCAACGCCTGTTCGCGCGGGACGAGCCGACGCAGGCGACCCGCGGCCTCTACCTGTGGGGCGGCGTCGGCCGCGGCAAGACCTTCCTGATCGACCTGTTGTTTGCCGGGCTGCCGATCGCCGAGAAACGCCGCACGCATTTCCATCGCTTCATGCGCGAGGTGCACGAGCGCCTGCGCGTGCATGCCGGCGAACGCGACCCGCTGGCCGCGATCGCCCGCGAATGGCGACGCTCGCTGCGGGTGTTGGTACTGGACGAATTCTTCGTCAGCGACATCGGCGACGCGATGCTGCTGGCGCGCCTGCTCGACCGCCTGTTCGCCGAGGGCGTGGTGCTGGTGACCAGTTCCAACGCCGCGCCGTCGACGCTGTACAAGGATGGCCTGCAGCGCGCGCGCTTCCTGCCTGCCATCGCCCTGCTGGAGCGGCACTGCGAAGTGGTCGAGCTGCACAGCGAGACCGACTACCGGCTGCGGGCGCTGACCCGCTCGCCGGTGTACCGCACGCCGCTGGATGCCGGCTCCGATGCCTGGCTGCGCACGCGCTGGGACGAGCTGGGCTGCGATGCCGCGCACCTCGACGCGGGGATCGTGATCGACGGCCGCCGCATCCCGGTGCGTGCGCGCTGCAAGGGACTATGCTGGTTCGACTTCGCCGCGTTGTGCGAAGGCCCGCGCGGCAATGCCGACTACATCGAGATCGCCCGCGAGTTCCACACCGTGCTGGTCGGCGGCATCCCGCGCATGGGCGGCGACCGCGACGACGCCGCGCGGCGCTTCGTGCACCTGGTCGACGAGCTGTACGACAACCAGGTCAACCTGGTCTGCACCGCGGATGCCGGGCCGATGGGCCTTTACACGGGCGAACGCCTGGTCGCGGCCTTCGAACGCACCGCCTCCCGCCTCGTCGAGATGCAGTCGACCGACTATCTTGCCGGCCCGCACCGGGCTGAACGGAGCGGAACAGGTGCCCCGGGCGGGGACCCCGGCTCGGGCGGCATGGCCTAGAATGCCGGCCGCGCGGGCGAAGCGGCCCGCAGCACCTGCGGCCGAACGCGAGGACTCCGATGCGCCCCATGCAACGCCTGACTGTCGCCCTGCTGATCGCCTGCGGCCTCGCCGCCTGCAACCGCAAGGGCCCCGAACTCCCCACCGAGGTCAAGGATCCCGTGGAGGAGAACACGGGGCGTGAGGGCGTGGACACCGTGACGGTCGATGCGAATGGCGCGTTCGTGGGCGCCGCCGTGGACGGAAACGGCGAGATCGCCACGCCGCAGCGTGAATTCAAGGCCGGCGACACCGTGTACATCTCGGTGCCGAGCAAGGGCCGCAAGATGGGCAGCCAGGTGGAGGTGTTCTGGTTCCACGACGACGGCAAGTCGCGCAAGGACGAAGCCAAGCGCATCGAGGGCCCGTTCACGGTGTTCGAATTCAAGCCCGAGGACGCCGGCAAGTACAACACCGAAGTCGACGTGAACGGACGCCCGATCGCGCTGGTGGAGTTCGCCGTCCAGTGACGACGGCTGGACGCGCGCCTTGATCGGGGATTCGCCGCTCGGCCGCGAGGTCGCCTACCCGGATCGCTTCGACCCGGGCCTGCTGTATCCGATCCCGCGCCGCCTGGCGCGGGAGGCGCTGGGCCTCGCGGAGGCGCCACTGCCGTTCGCCGGCCATGACCGCTGGCATGCCTACGAACTGTCGTGGCTGGATGCCGCCGGCGTCCCGCGGGTCGCCACCGCGACCCTGCGCATCCCGGCGGATTCGCCGCACCTGGTCGAATCCAAGTCGCTCAAGCTGTACCTGAACTCCTGCAACGCCACCCGTTTCGCCGATGCCGAGCAGTTGCGCCTGCAGGTCGAAGCCGACCTGGGCGCCGCCGCGGGGGCGCCGGTGTCGATGGTGTTCGGCTTGCCGCCGTTCGCGGAACCGACCGGCATCGCGATCGATGAAGAACCGGTCGAGATCGCGAGCTACGGTCCGCCCGACGCCGGCCTGCTGGCCGCCGACCCCGGTGTGATCGTCGAGGAAACCCTGTCCAGCGCGCTGCTCAAGTCGAATTGTCCGGTCACCGGGCAACCCGACTGGGCGGACGTGGTGGTCGCCTATCGCGGCCCGCGCATCGACCGCGGCGCCCTGCTGCGCTACCTGGTCAGCTTCCGCGACCACGCCGAATTCCACGAGCAATGCGTGGAACGGCTCTTCGTCGACCTCGCCGCGCACTGCCGCCCGCACACGCTTTCGGTCGAAGCGCGCTACACCCGCCGCGGCGGCCTCGACATCAATCCCTGGCGCGCCACGCCCGGCATGGCCCCGCCCGCGCCGACCCGCAGCCCCAGGCAATAGCCCCGCCCCGCGATGCGGCCTTAACACCGGGCGTGGCAGGGTGCCGGCGTGCGGACCCCCCGTCCGCGTCGTCGAGGTCCCCATGAACAACGGCAAGCCCGATTTTTCCAACGTCTCCGGGAGCGTCGCGTCCACCGAAGCCGCGGCACCCGCCAAGCCCGACTTCTCCAACGTCACCGGCAGCGTGGCCTCCACCGAGGCACCGCTCGACACCGGCGGCGGTGGCGGCGGCGAGCAGACCTACACCGTCGCCAAGGGCGACAACCTGTCCAAGATCGCCCGCCACTTCTACGGCCGCCAGGACTGGAAGCGGATCTTCGATGCCAACCGCGACCAGCTCGACGATCCCGACAAGATCTTCCCCGGCCAGGTGCTCAGGATCCCCGCGCGGGAAGACTGACCCCTTCCCCGTCCCCGCATCTCCAAAGGAAACCGCCATGAACACGAACCGCCTCCACCTGGCCATGCTGGCCGTGCTGATCGGCAGCGCCGCGATGGTCGGCTGCAAGAAGAAGGAAGAGCCCGCGCCGATGCCGCCGGTCGCGAGCGAACCCGCGCCGCCGGCGCCGATGCCGGCCGCGGCCGCCACCGCCAACGTCACCGGCGTGGACCTCGGCAACGCCGTGGGCGCCGACATGCGCGTCGCCGCGCCGATGGGCACGTTCGCGCCGAAGGACACCATCCATGCCGCGGTGATGACCGCGACCAGCGATCCCGCCGCCTCGGTCGCCGGCAAGCTGGGCGCGAAGTGGACCTACCTCAATGCCGATGGTTCGTCGATGCCGGTGCATGAGGAAAGCAAGGACCTGACCTTCGCCGGCGACGGCGTCACCGACTTCCAGATCAGCAAGCCCGACGGCTGGCCGACCGGCAAGTACAAGGTCGAGATCATGCTCGATGGCAACGTGGTGCAGACGCGCGAATTCGAAGTGCGCTGATCGGCCCCGGTTGCGTAGTCCACGAAAGGCCCGGCCCTGCCGGGCCTTTCGCTTTGCCGGGTTCAGGGCGTGGCGGCGCTCCGGCGGTAGATGCCGAGGAAGCTGGTCTGCCAGGTCGCGCCGGCATCGTCCGAGGTCTGCCAGTGCTGGTGCACGCTGCCATCGTCCTGCGGCGTCCAGCTGATCTTCTGCCATTGCTCGCCGCCCGCGGCCGAGGCCAGCGGCAGGCGCCCGGCCATGACCATCGCCTTGCCCTGCAGGCCGCCGGCCAGGCGCAGGACCACGCCGTCGCTGCCGATCCAGAACTGGGTCCACTGCCCCGCGGCCGCATCATAGGCATTGAGGCTGTGGCCATCCTGGCCGCTGCTGTTGACCCAATGCTCGGCGAGCGCGCAGCCACTGCTGACCTTGGTGATCGTGTTGCGGCCGACCAAGGTGTCCTGCTTGGGGCCACCGGTGACGTCCCAGCTGCCAAGCCAGAAATCGAACTGGCGATACTCGGGCGCCGTGCAGGCCTGCGGTGGGGGTGGCGTGGGCGGCTGTTGCGCCGGGGCATCGGCGCAGGCGACCGACAACAGGGGAACCAGGAACGGCAGGCGCATCGACATGGCGGAGTCCCCTCGGCTTGTGCAGAGGCTGGCGCAGCCGCGTACCTCGCGCAAGCCCCGGATTGCGCCCACGGCGCGCGCTTTGCCCCGCGCGCCGCGAGGGCAGACAATGGCGGCTTCCCGCACGCGGCCAGACCCCATGTCCCAGATCCTCTACACCCTCACCGACGAAGCCCCGTTCCTGGCCACCGCCTCGTTCCTGCCGATCGTGCAGGCCTATGCGCGCACCGCCGGCGTCGACGTGGGGACGCGCGACATCTCGCTGGCGGCGCGCATCCTGGCGCAATTCCCGGAACTGCTGGGCGACCGCGCGGTGGCCGACGACCTGCGCGAACTCGGCGCGCTGGCGAAGACGCCCGAGGCCAACATCATCAAGCTGCCCAACATCAGCGCCTCGATCCCGCAGCTGAAGGCGGCGATCAAGGAACTGCAGGACCAGGGCTACCCGCTGCCTGATTATCCGGACGCGCCGCAGGGCGAGCGCGAGAAGGACGCCAAGGCGCGCTACGACCGGGTCAAGGGCAGCGCGGTGAACCCGGTGCTGCGCGAGGGCAACTCCGACCGCCGCGCGCCGAAGGCGGTGAAGGCATACGCGCGCAAGCACCCGCATCGCATGGGTAAGTGGGACGCGGCCTCGAAGTCGCACGTGGCGTACATGGAGGACGGCGACTTCTACGCCAGCGAGCAGTCGTACACGATGGTCAACCCGGGCAACCTGCGCATCGAGTTCACCAGCGCCACCGGCAGCAGCTTCCCGCTGCGCGGGCCGGTGCCGGTGCAGGCGGGCGAGGTGATCGATGCCGCGGTGATGAGCGCCTCGGCGCTGGCCGCCTTCATCGACGCGCAGATCGAGGATGCGCGCGCGCGCGGCGTGCTGTTCTCGCTGCACCTGAAGGCGACCATGATGAAGGTCAGCGACCCGATCATGTTCGGGATCGCGGTGTCGCGCTTCTACGCGCCTGTGCTGGAGAAGCACCCGCGCACGCTGGCCGAGATCGGCTTCGACCCGAACAACGGCATCGGCGACCTGTACGCCCGCCTGGGCGGCCTGAAGGAGGCCGAGCGCGCCGGCATCGAAGCCGACATCGCGTCGCTGTACGCGCGGCGCCCGGCGGTGGCGATGGTGAACTCGGACAAGGGCATCACCAACCTGCACGTGCCCAGCGACGTGATCGTCGACGCCTCGATGCCGGCGATGATCCGCGACGGCGGCCGCATGTGGAACGCGCGCGGCGAGTTGCAGGACGCCAAGGCGGTGATCCCGGACCGTTGCTACGCGGGCATCTACCAGGCGGTGATCGAGGACTGCCGCGACCACGGCCCGTTCGACCCGGCGACCATGGGCAGCGTGCCCAACGTCGGCCTGATGGCGCAGGCCGCCGAGGAATACGGCAGCCACGACAAGACCTTCAAGATCAGCGGCGACGGCACCGTGCGCGTGATCGACGACCAGGGCACCGTGCTGCTGCAGCACCCGGTGAAGGCCGGCGACATCTGGCGCATGTGCCAGACCAAGGACGCCCCGATCCGCGACTGGGTGAAGCTGGCGGTCACCCGCGCGCGCCTGTCGAACACCCCGGTGGTGTTCTGGCTGGATCCGCGCCGCGACCACGACCGCGGGCTGATCGCCAAGGTCGCGGCCTACCTCAACGAACACGACACCACCGGGCTGGACATCTCCATCCTCAGCCCGATCCGCGCGATGCGGCATTCGCTCAAGCGCATCCGCGCCGGCCTGGACACCATCGCCGCGACCGGCAACGTGCTGCGGGACTACCTCACCGACCTGTTCCCGATCATGGAACTGGGCACCAGCGCGAAGATGCTGTCGATCGTGCCGCTGATGAACGGCGGCGGCCTGTTCGAGACCGGTGCCGGCGGCAGCGCGCCCAAGCATGTCCAGCAATTCCTGGAGGAGGACTACCTGCGCTGGGATTCGCTGGGCGAATTCCTGGCCCTGGCGGCGTCGTTCGAGCACCTCGCGCAAACCAGCGGCAACGCGCGCGCGCAGGTGCTGGCGGACGCGCTCGACGCCGCCAACGCGAAGTTCCTGGACCAGGACAAGTCGCCGGGGCGCAAGCTGGGCACCATCGACAACCGCGGCAGCCATTTCTACATCGCGCTGTACTGGGCGCAGGCGCTGGCCGGACAAACCACGGATGCCGCGCTCGCCGCGACGTTCGCGCCGCTGGCGCAGGCACTGGCCGACAACGAGGCGACCATCGTCGCCGAGCTGCTCGCGGTGCAGGGCAAGCCGGTCGACATCGGCGGCTACTACCACCCCGACGCCGCCAGGCTGGACGCGGCGATGCGGCCCAGCCCGACCCTCAACGCGGTGCTCGCCCGCCTCGCCTGAGCCGACGCCCGGCCTGCGCCCGCGAAGCCCGGCTCTGCGCCGGGCTTCGTGTTCACGGCCCCCCACGCTACCCTGCGCGACACCGTCCCGCAGGAGCCCGCCATGATCCGTCCGTTGACCGCCGCCCTCGCCGCCGTGCTCGCCTGCGGATGCGCCGGCAGGCCCGCCATCGACGCCGCCCCGACCGCGCCCACGGCGACCATCGATGCCGGCTTGCAGGCGGCCATCGCCGGCCCATGGCGCAGCGAAGGCAACCGCGCACGCGACCGCTATCGGCATCCCGCCGAAACCCTCGCGTTCTTCGGCGTGAAGCCCACCGACACCGTCATCGAGATCAGCCCCGGGGCGGGCTGGTACAGCGAAATCCTGGCGCCCTACTTGCGCGACCGCGGCCGCTTCATCGCCGCCAGCGCGGCGTCCCCCGGCCGCGCCAATCCGCTGGATGCCAGGTTCCTGGCCGATCCGGCGCGCTTCGGCCGGGCCGACCTGCACGAATACAACCCCAAGGATCCAACATTCGGCGCCCCCGACAGCGCGGACGTGGTGCTGACGTTCCGCAACGTGCACAACTGGCTGGCCGCCGGCACCGCCGAATACCATCTGCGCGCGGCCTACGACGTGCTCAAACCCGGTGGCGTGCTCGGCGTGGTCGAGCACCGCGCCAAACCGGGCACCGACATCGAGGCGTCGAAGAAGAGCGGCTACGTCGCCGAGCAGCTGGTCATCGACCTGGCCGGCGAAGTCGGCTTCGAGCTGGATGCACGCAGCGAGGTGAACGCCAATCCGCGCGACGACGCCGACCATCCGAACGGGGTGTGGACGCTGCCGCCGACCAATCGCCACGACGCCAAGGATGCGGCGACGTACCAGGCCATCGGCGAAAGCGACCGCATGACCCTGCGCTTCCGCAAACCAGTCCGCTAGTCGATTCGCCAACAATGCGCGCCGAGCCGCGCGCGTGGGCGATGCCGGCACACCACGGGCTTCCACGCGCCTTCCCTCCATGCTGATCGCGTTCAACAAGCCGTACGGCGTGCTCTGCCAGTTCACCGACCGCAGCCTGCCGCCGCGGCCGACGCTGGCGGGCTTCGGCCTGCCGGCCAGGATCTACCCGGCCGGTCGCCTCGACTTCGACAGCGAAGGCCTGCTGCTGCTCACCGACGACGGCAACCTGGCGCATCGCCTGACCGATCCGCGCCACAAGCAGCCGAAGACGTACTGGGTGCAGGTCGAGGGCGAGCCGGGCGAAGCGCAACTGCAGGTCCTGCGCGCGGGCGTGGTGCTGAACGACGGCCCGACCCTGCCGGCCCAGGTCGAGCGATTGCCGACACCCGCGTTGTGGCCGCGCGACCCACCGATCCGAATGCGCAAGACGATCCCCGATGCCTGGCTGGCGCTCACCCTGCGCGAGGGCCGCAACCGCCAGGTGCGGCGCATGACCGCGGCGGTCGGACTGCCGACGCTGCGCCTGGTGCGGGTCGCGATCGGCGCGGTGGGGCTGGAAGGCCTCGCGCCGGGTCAATGGCGCCACGTGCCGGAAACCTGAATCCTTCAGCCGGTCGTCGGACAGCGACTGTGTGCGGCGGCCCCTGTTTGGTAATGTGAAAAACCAGCTGAATGGCGCCGGGAGGCACCGCCCGCATGCCGCATTCGGAATCCCGCACCGGCCGCATCCTCGTGGTCGACGACCAACCCGCGAACCTGCGGGTGGTCGGCGCGTTGCTGGAGCGCAACGGCTACGCGGTGGCCACCGCAGGCAATGGGGCCGAAGCGCTGGCGGCCGCGCGGTCCGCCCCGCCCGACCTCGTGCTGCTCGACATGATGATGCCGGGCATGGACGGGTTCGAATTGCTGGCCGCGCTGAAGGACGAGCCCGGCATGCGCCAAGTGCCGGCGATCTTCCTCACCGCCGCCCAGGACCGCGAGCTCCTGCTGCGCGCGTTCGAGGCCGGCGCGGTCGACTACGTCACCAAGCCGTTCATTCCCGAGGAACTGCTGGCGCGGGTGGGGGCGCACATCGGGCTGAAGCTGACCCGCGACCGCCTGGAACGCGTGGCCCGCGAACGCCAGGAACTGGTCAACCTGGTCGCGCACGACCTCAAGAACCCGCTGACCACGGTGCTGTTCGCCAGCGAGATGCTGCAATTGCCCGACTGCCGGCCGGACCGCATGCCGCGCTACGTGGAAGTGATCCACGAAAGCGCCAGCGATGCGGTCGCCTACATCCGCCGCTACCTGGAGCAACAGGCGCAGCAGGGCGCGCGCGCGGCGTCGCCGCCGGAGGCCGCGGCCGACCTCGGCGAGACCCTCGCATGGCTGGCGTCGCGTTATGAATTGCAGCTGGAAGCCGCGGGCATGCGACTGGCCTGCATGCCGCCCACCGACCCGGGGCGCGTCGCGATCGAAGCGCAGGTGCTGCGGCAGGTCGCCGAGAACCTGGTGAGCAACGCATTGAAGTACGCCCGCGATGGCGGGGTGCTGGAACTGCATGCCCGCCGCGGCGCGCCGGGGTACTGGCAACTGCTCGCCGAAGACCGCGGCGCCGGCATCCCGGAATCGCGCCAGCGCCAGCTGTTCAAGCCATTCCAGCGCCTCACCCAAGACGATCCCGCCGGCGGGCTGTCCAGCGGGCTCGGGCTGTCGCTGGCCAAGCAGATCATCGTCTCCGCCGGTGGCCAGCTCTGGTACGAGGACCGCGAGGGCGGCGGCGCCCGCTTCGTGATCGAACTGCCGGACGCCGGCGCCGCCTGATCCCGTCTCAGGTGTCCGCAGCGGCCGTCTTCCGCCGCGGCTTGCGCGCTTGTGGCTTGCGTGCCTCCACGCGCTTCGCGTTGCCTTCGATTGGGGCCTGTTCGGCCGCCTTGGCGCGCTTGCGCGCGGCGTACCAGAGCAGGCCTGCGCCGGCGATCGCCGCGCCCGCGAGCACCGGGTTGCGGCGCGCCACCTTCAACGCCACCCGGCCACCCGTGCGCAACGCGCCGAGTGCGGCCCCGGTTTCGACCCATTGCATGGCCTTGCCTGGCACGGCCTTGCGCAGGCCGTCGCCGAGTTCGCCGATCAATGCCATCGCGCGATCCTGCGCGTTGCCGAGCTTGTTCATCTGTCGTGGTCCCGTAGGTGGAAGCGATGTGGGTGCAGTCTCCGCAGCGCGGTGTTCACCATGCGTGAGCGTGCGCATGCCGGTTCAGGCGGCGTTGCCCGGCTGGCTCACGCCCGCGGCTTCGCCCGATGCGTCGCCGTCGCGCTCCACGGATCCTCCGGCCAGGGATGCCGGGGATAGCGCCCCTTCATTTCCTTCTTCACGTCCGGATAGGTGCGCTCCCAGAAGCCGCGCAAATCCTGCGTGACCTGCAGCGGCCGACCCGCGGGCGACAGCAGGTGCAGGGTCAGCGGGATCCGGCCCTCGGCGATGCGCGGGGTGTCCGCCAGCCCGAACAGTTCCTGCAGCTTCACCGCCAGCACCGGCGGAGCCGGCGCACCCGT
This sequence comes from Thermomonas mangrovi, assembly GCF_028201335.1. Taxonomy (NCBI): domain Bacteria; kingdom Pseudomonadati; phylum Pseudomonadota; class Gammaproteobacteria; order Lysobacterales; family Lysobacteraceae; genus Thermomonas; species Thermomonas mangrovi. The sequence continues at coordinate 293,388 of NZ_JAPEVV010000003.1, read as the reverse complement.
GTCGTCCAGCTGGTAGATGATGGCGCGCTGCATGCCGGACGGCACTTCCATGCGGGTCGGGGCCAGGTGGTCGATGCGCTGGCGCAGGGACCAGTCGAGGCCGGACTTCAGCGCGTCGGCCAAAGCCTCGTCGCTCAGTGCGTCGAGCCGCGTCTTGCCGGCGAACGCCGGTTGCAGCCACGCCGCCAGCGTCGCCAGCAGCGCCGCATCGGAGAGATCGGGCAGGCCGAGCTCGGGTATCCAGGCGCGCAAGCACTGCACGCGGATGCGCCACTGCACCAGTGCCTCGGACCAGGGCAGCACCGACAGCCCGGCGGCGCGCACCGCTTCGGTGAGCGCCTGGGCAGCCAACGCGGGATCGACGCGCCCGGCGGATTTCGACGCCAGCACGATGCCATCGAAACGCGCGATGCGCTCGCCGACCAGCGCGCGGCGTCCCGCATCCCAGCGGACTTCATCGGCCTCGGAAAAATGCGCGGCGAACCTGCGCCGCAACGCGACCTCGTCCAACGGCGCGCCGCGCAGCAGCAACGCATCCCTCGCCTCGAAGCGCAGCTCGCTGGCGACCAGCCACGGCTCGCCATGCAGCGCGCTGTCGTCGAACAGGCGCGCCATCCGCCCGTTGGCCAGCAGGTAGCGGCGCGGATCCTGCGGATGCTGCTTGCCGATGCGATCCGGAAACGCGTGCGCGAGCAGGTCGCCGAGCGCATGCGCGGGCGCCGACGCAGGCGGGTTGGCGTCACAACGCAGGCGGCGTCGCCATTGCGTCGAGGCTGCGTCGATCGCGGCCAGCCCCGCACGGCTGGCATCGCCCGGCACGCGCCCGGCGCGGAACGCGGCCAAGGCCTGCCAGCGCTCGGCCAAGGCGTCCGAGCGCGTGCGCAGCGGATCGCGCGCCTCGACCAGGGCGGCCAGGTCGCAGGCCAGCGCCGTGCTGGTGCGGTCTTCGGCGGACAGCAGCATCGCAGCCAGCCGCGGATGGGTGCCGAGGGCGAGCATGCGCCGGCCAGTCGCGGTGATCGCACCCCGCGCATCCAGTGCGTCCAGCCGCTGCAACAGGTCGCGACCCGCGGCGAGTGCGCCCGCCGGCGGCGGATCGACGAAGCGCAGCGTATCGCTGCCCCAGGCCGCCAGTTCCAGTGCCAGCGGGGCCAGCTCGACCTGCGCGATCTCCGGCCGGCGCTGCGGCTCCAAGCGTTGCGACGGTGGCCACAGTCGGTACGCCCAGCCTTCGGCGACGCGCCCGGCGCGGCCGGCGCGCTGGTCCGCGCTCGCCTGCGAAATCGCGACCACGTCCAGCCGCGAGAAGCCGCTGTTCGGATCGAAGCGCGGCTCGCGCGCCAGCCCGCTGTCGACCACCACCCGCACGCCAGGCAGGGTCACCGACGACTCGGCCACATTGGTCGCCAGCACGACCCGGCGTCGCCCGTCGGTCGCGGGCTGCAGCACGCGCGACTGCTGGTCGACGGAAAGCTCGCCGTGCAGCACCAGCACCTCGGCGGCGACGGCGGCCTGCGCCAGCAAGGCCTCGACCCGCGCGATCTCCCGCTGGCCCGGCAGGAACACCAGCAGGTCCCCAGGATGCGTGGCCAATCCATGCTCGATCGCGCGCCGCACCTGCGGTTCCAGTGCCTCGTCGCGGCGCGCGGGAAAGTGCGCAACCTCGACCGGGAAACTGCGCCCGGCACTGGACAGGCGTGGCGCCTCCAGGACGCGCGCAAGCCGTTCGCCGTCCAGGGTCGCCGACATCACCACGATGCGCAGGTCCTCGCGCAACCCGGCCTGCACGTCCAGCGCAAAGGCCAGGCCGAGGTCGCCGGCGAGGTGGCGTTCGTGGAATTCGTCGAACAGCAGCGCACCCACGCCTTCCAGCAGCGGGTCGTCCTGCAGCATGCGGGTGAGGATGCCTTCGGTGACCACCTCGATGCGCGTGTTCGCGCCGACCTTGTTCTCGAAGCGGATGCGATAGCCGACGGTGTCGCCCACCGCTTCCCCCAGCTGCTTCGCCATGAAGCCGGCGGCGGCGCGCGCGGCGACCCGGCGCGGTTCCAGCATCACGACCTTCCTGCCGCCCAGCCAATCCGCTTCAAGCAGCGCCAGCGGCACCTGCGTGGTCTTGCCCGCGCCGGGCGGCGCTTCCAGCACCAGCCGCGGATGCCGCGACAGCGAGGCATGGATCTCCGGCAGCACATCGGCGATGGGGAAGTGCATGGCGGCATTGTAGGAGCGCCTGGAAGCCCCATCGATGGAATCGGTGCCGGCCCGGAGCGCGTTCGAGCGCGCCACGGATGGCGCGCGCCCGCGAATCGCAGCCGGATGCGGAGCCTGAGCGGCGAATGCCTCCGGGCCGGCACCCGTTCCATCGTGCGATGTGGCGGCATCGTAAAATCGCGCCATGCAGCTCATCGACATCGGCGCCAACCTCACCCACGACAGCTTCGACCACGACCGCGACGCCGTGCTGCAGCGCGCGCGCGATGCGGGGGTGGCGAAGATGATCGTGACCGGCGCCTCGCGCGAGCATTCACCGAAGGCGCTGGCCCTCGCCCGCGCGCAGCCCGGCGAACTGTTCGCCACCGCCGGCGTGCATCCGCACCACGCCATCGAATACACCGAGGAATGCGATGCGGAGATGCGCGCCCTGCACGCGCACCCGGAGGTGGTGGCGGTCGGCGAATGCGGGCTGGACTACTTCCGCGACTTCTCGCCGCGGCCGGCGCAGCGCAAGGCCTTCGAGCGCCAGCTGCAGATCGCCGCGGACACCGGCAAGCCACTGTTCCTGCACCAGCGCGACGCGCATGCCGACTTCATGGCGATGATGAAGGACTTCGACGGCCGGCTCGGCCCGGCGGTGGTGCATTGCTTCACCGGCAGCCGCGAGGAGCTGTTCGACTACCTGGACCGCGACTGGCACATCGGCATCACCGGCTGGCTGTGCGACGAACGCCGTGGCCTGCACCTGCGCGAACTGGTGAAGTCGATCCCGGCGAATCGCCTGATGATCGAGACCGACGCGCCCTACCTGCTGCCGCGCACCGTGAAGCCGCAGCCCTCGCACCGGCGCAACGAGCCGATGTACCTCGCCCACATCGTGGAGGAACTGGCCCGCGACCGAAGCGAATCGGTGGCGGCCACGGCGGCGGCGACCACCGCCACCGCCGCTGCGTTCTTCCGGTTGCCGGCCTAGCTGCGCATCCCCACGCCGCGCTTGAGCAGCCACAGGCCGAGTGCGGCCAGCGCCGCCACGAAGCCCAGCATCAGCGCGAAGGCCAGCCACAGCGGCACGTCGGAGACGCCGAGCAGGCCGTAGCGGAATGCATTCACCATGTAGAAGATCGGGTTGAGATGGGTCGCGGCCTCGGCCCAACCGGGCAGCAGCTTGACCGAATAGAACACGCCGCCGAGGTAGGTGAGCGGGGTGAGGATGAAGGTCGGGACGATGGCGATGTCGTCGAACTTCTTGGCGTAGACCGCGTTGACGAAGCCGGCCAGCGAGAAGATCGTCGCGCCCAGCAGCACCGAGGCGATGGTGACCAGCGGATGCGGGATGCGCACCTTGGTGAACAGCATCGCCACGCACAGCACGATCGCGCCGACCATCAGCCCGCGCAGCACCGCGCCGGCGACGTAGCCGCCGAGGATCACCCAGTTCGGCATCGGGCTGACCAGCAGTTCCTCGATGTGGCGCCCGAACTTGGCGCCGAAGAACGAGCTGCTGATGTTGCCGTAGCTGTTCTGGATCACGCTCATCATCACCAGGCCGGGGACGATGAAGTCCATGTAGCGGATCCCGTCCATCGTGCCCACGCGCGAGCCGATCAGCCCGCCGAAGATCAGGAAGTACAGGGTCATGGTGATCGCCGGCGGCATCAGGGTCTGGCCCCAGATGCGCAGGATCCGGTTCACTTCGCGACGGACGATGGTGCCCAGCGCGACCAGGTTCGGGTTCGGCGTGGCGGCGCTCATGCTGCGGCCCCCGGCTTGCTGGTCATGCGCACGAACAGTTCCTCGAGGCGGTTGGTCTTGGTGCGCATCGAGCGCACCCGGATGCCGGCGGCGTCGAGCGCGGCGAACACCCGGTTGAGGTCCATCGCGCGCGGCATGTCGAGGTCCAGGGTGTGGTCGTCGGTGGTGAGCAGGGTCGCGCCCTCGATCGCCGGCAGCTCCGCCGGCAGCGCGCCGTCGATGTCGAACAGGAAGCCCTCGACGTCGAGCTTGGCCAGCAGCGACTTCATCGGCCCCTGCTCGACGATGGTGCCGCGGTCGATGATGGCGAGGTTGCGGCACAGGCTTTCCGCTTCCTCCAGGTAATGCGTGGTGAGGATGATCGTGGTGCCGGCGGCGTTGATCTCCTTCAGCGTCTTCCACATCCCGCGGCGGATCTCGATGTCCACGCCGGCGGTGGGCTCGTCGAGGATCAGCAGGCGCGGCGCGGTCATCATCGCGCGGGCGATCATCAGCCGGCGCTTCATGCCGCCCGACAGCGTGCGGCTCATCTTGTCGGCCTTGTCCCAGAGGTGCGCGTCCTTCAGCACCGCTTCGGCGCGCGCCAGCGCCTCGCGCCGGGGGATGCCGTAGAACCCCGCGTAGTTCACGCAGATGTCCAGCGGCTTCTCGAACATGTTGAAGTTCAGTTCCTGCGGCACCAGCCCGATCTGGCGCATCGCCGCGTCGCGGTCGGCGTCGAGGTCGATGCCGGACACGCGCACCGTGCCCGCGGTCTTGTTGACCAGCGAACTGACGATGCCGATCAGGGTGCTCTTGCCGGCGCCGTTGGGGCCGAGCAGGGCGTAGAAATCGCCGGGCGCGACGTCGAGGCTGACGCCCTTGAGGGCTTCGACGCCGTTGTCGTAGGTCTTGCGCAGGTCGCTGATGCTCAGCGCCGGCGCGGGGGTGTGGTCCATCGGACGCTCCGCCGCCGCGCGGTCGCGGCGATGCCGGGGAAGGGGGGAAGAATCGGTGCGGGTAGTATAGGCGCCCGCCCCGCGCCGCCCCGCGCCGCGGCGTTGCACCCACCGAACAGAGCATCGCTTGGCCATCGTCCATTTCCCGCTGAAGCTGGTCGCCCGCCGGATGGTGGCGCCGACCGTCGCCCACCTGTCCTTCGTGCGCGACGACGGGCTGCCGCTGGACTTCATCCCCGGCCAGTTCCTGCAGGTGCATTTCCCGCTGGCCGACGGCACCCAGGCGCGCCGCAGCTACTCGCTGGCGACCCGCCACGAGCGCCCGCTCGAAGCCGGCGACGCGGTGGAGATCGCGGTGAGCTACGTGCCCGGCGGCGCGGCGACCGCGCTGTTCGAAGGTATGCCGCTGGGCGGCACGGTGGATGGCAGCGGGCCGTTCGGGCGCTTCTGCCTGTTGCCCAACGATGCCAACCGCCGCTACCTGCTGATCGGCACCGGCACCGGCATCACCCCTTATCGCGCGATGCTGCCCCAACTCGCCGCGCTGATGGCCTCGCGGGAGCTGGAGGTGGTCCTGCTGCAGGGCGCGCGCACCCCCGAGGAACTGCTGTACGGGGATGAATTCCGTGCCTTCGCCGAGGCCCATCCCGGTTTTCGCTACATCCCGTGCTTCTCGCGCACGCTGCCGGCGGACGGCAGCCCGCAGGCGCATGCCGACGTGCGCCACGGCTACGTGCAGAACGCACTGGCCGAACTGGCCCCCGATCCCCCCGGCGACATCGCCTACCTCTGCGGCAACCCGCACATGGTCGATGCCTGCTTCGAGGCGCTGAAGGCGGCCGGCCTGCCGATCCCGCAGATCCGCCGCGAGAAGTACGTCAGCAACAAGTAGGCCGGCGGCGGATCCCCGGCCATGCGCTCCGCGCATGGCGTTCGTTCGGGCGCGCGGCATGCCGCGCAAGCGCCCGCCCTCACCCGCCGCGAGAAGTACGTCAGCAACAAGTAAGCCGGCGGGCCAACAGGGCCACGCCGCCTCCCCGCGAAGAAGCGCGATGACGCCGCGCCGTGGCGTGGGCGGCGCGTGGCTGCTGTCAGCGAATTGCTGACACCGGATCGGCTTCGCGCCGATGGACGTGCCCGTTGCACGCGCTTGATGCTGGGAATCGCGAAGCCATGCCCCTGACGCTGGTCCAGATGCGCTTCGCTTCCCACGTCATCGAATGGAGTTCCACGTCATGAACGCAAGGACCCACGCCACCTTCGGCGCCGTCATCGTCGGCCTGCTGCTGCCATTGGCGGCACATGCGATCGACCCCGCCTATGCCAAGAAGCTGGAGCGCTCCGGCTGCACGCAGGCCAGCGAGCTGCAGGGCTGCGACATCAACAAGACCAAGGCCGAGAACGCCAAGGCGGGCTTCGGCACGGCGCCCACGCCGGTCGCCAAGCCGGCGGCCGCGGCGAAGTCGCCGTACGCCGGCCAGTGGGTCGCCAAGGCCACGGATGGTCGCACCGTGTCGACGATCCGCATCGACCCGCAGGAGCGGGTGTGGGTGAACGGCAAGTCGGTCGCGGCCAAGCGCAGCGACGGTGCCCTCGTGTTCAAGAGCGGCTTCATCACCTACACCATCCAGGGCGACCGCCGCCTCGAGGGCCAGGACAGGTGGCGCAACAGCGACGCCGGCACCAGCGGGGCCATCGTCGTCGAGTAACCCACCCGGGCCAGGCACGGTGCGGACGGTAGTGACCGTCCACGGAGCCGCGCGGCCCCTCGCGTCCCAACGCATCGCGCCAGTCGCCCCACGGGAGTCGCATGAAAATTTCGGTCCTCGCACTTGCCCTCACGCTGGCGATCGCCGGCTGCCAGCAACCCGCCGCCACCGCGCCGGCGCCCGAAACGCCCGTCGCCGCCAAGCCGGCGCCAGCCAAGCCGGAAAACGGCGCCTGGGGCGTCGACCTGGCGAACATGGACACCGCCATCAAGCCGGGCGACGACTTCTATGCCTACGTCAACGGCAAGTGGAACCAGCGCACCGAAATCCCCGACGACAAGGTGGAGGTAGGCGGGTTGGCCTCCCTGCAGGACAAGGCCTTGCAGCAGACCCACGCGCTGCTGGAGGCCGCCGCGGCCGACACCAGCGCCGCCGCCGGCAGCGAGGTCAAGAAGATCGGCGACTGGTACGCCACCTACATGGACGAAGCCGCGCTCGACAAGGCCGGGTTCGCGCCGATCAAGCCCGAGCTGGACGCGATCGATGCGGTGTCCACGCATCAGCAGCTGATCGACCTGTTCGCACGAACCCATGGCGCGATCGGCCTGCGCGCGATCACGGTCGCCGTGGACGCGGACCGCAACATGGTCGGCAAGATGCGCCCTTCGATCGAGACCAGCGCGGTGGTGCTGGGCGCCCGCGAGTTCTACCTGGAGCCCGCCTACGCCCCGCTGCGCCAGGCCCAGCAGGCGCACATCGCGCGGATGCTCACGATCGGCGGCTTCGATGATGCCGAGGCCCGCGCCAGCCGCATCCAGGACCTGGAGACGCGGATCGCCCGGCTCACGCTCCCGGCCGCGGAGCTGCGCGACGACACCAAGAAGAACAACGTGGTCACGGTCGCCGAGCTGGCGAAGATGGCCCCCGGCATCGACTGGCCGAAGTACCTCGCGGCGACCGGCGCGGGCGCGCCCGACAAGGTCATCGTGCCCACCCCGGCCTCGCTGAAGGACATGGCCACGCTGGTCACCACCCATTCGCTGGAGGCCTGGAAGGACTACCTGCGCTACACCACGCTCGTCGCGGTGGCGAAGTACCTGCCGAAGCCGGCCCGCGACGAGGTGTTCGCGTTCTACGGCAAGCAGCTCGCCGGCCAGCAGGTCCCCAGCCCGCGCTGGCATGACGCCATCTTCGACATCGGCGGCCAGGGCCTGCCGCTGTCCGATCCGCTGAGCAAGCTGTACGTCGAACGCTACGTCGCCGCCGACGCGCGCCCGAAGGCGAAGGCGATGATCGACAACCTGGTCGCCGCGTTCGACGCGCGCCTCGCCAACCTCGAGTGGATGGCGCCGGAGACCCGCGCCGGCGCGCGCGAGAAGCTCGCCAAGGTCAGCCTGAAGGCGATCTATCCGGATGTCTGGAACACCGCGGACGGGCTCGAGGTGGTGCGCGGCGACGCCCTCGGCAATGCGCGGCGGGCCGCCGCGTTCCGGCACAAGGTGCAAATGAAGCAGCTGCAGGTGTATCCCGATCGCCGGCAGTTCCTGCAGCCGGTGTTCCTGGTCAATGCCTACGCCAACACGATCTGGAACGAGATCGTGTTCCTGGCCGCGATCGTGCAACCGCCGGCCTTCGATCCCGCCGCCGACGACGCGGTGAACTATGGCGCGATGGGCGCGATCATCGGCCACGAGATCTCCCACCTGTTCGACGACAAGGGCCGCAACAGCGACGGCGACGGCCTGCTGCGCGACTGGTGGACCGCGCAGGACGCGCAGCGCTTCACCGCCGCCACCAGGCGCCTGCAGGACCAGGTCGGTGCTTACGAGCCGCTCCCGGGTACGCGGGTTAACGGTGCGCTGACCCTGGGCGAAAGCATCGCCGACCTGGCCGGGCTGGTGGTGGCGCACGATGCTTATAAGCGCTCGCTGGGCGGCAAGGAAGCGCCGGTGCTGGATGGTTTCACCGGCGACCAGCGCTTCTTCCTGGCCTACGGCCAGGCGTGGCGCTGGAAGGGCCGCGACGCCACCGTCGACCGCCTGCTGAAGACCGATCCGCATCCGCCCTCGGCGATCCGTCCCAACACCGTGCGCAACGTCGACGCGTGGTACCAGGCGTTCAACGTGCAGCCCGGGGACAAGCTCTACCTGAAGCCGGAAGACCGGGTGCGGCTGTGGTGAGCACGTGCGCGAGCCGGCAACCCAGGACCTGGTGATGAACGGTCATCGCCGGAGGCGGGTGGCCGCGCGCGCCCTGCCTGCTGGCGAAGGCCGTTCCTTCGCGACCCCAATTCCCCCGTCGCCCCCACCCATCTCCACAGGAGCCTCCACGCCATGTGTCCTCGTATCCGAATCAGCCTGATCTCGTTCGCCGTGGTCCTAGTCGTGTCGGGTTGCAAGCCCGCTGCCGAGCCGACATCGCAGGACGCTGCGCCGGCAGACTCGGCGGTGGCCTCCGCTGCCCCAGCCACCTGGCCCGCCAGCCTGAATGTCATGGGCGATGGCTTCCCCAACGCGGGCGACGCCTGCCGCCGGATCGGCGAAACCGAAGCGACCGTGAACTACCTGGACGACAGCGCGACCCTCGCTGGCTGCCTGTCCGCCGACGAAGCGGCCAAGCTGGGTGGCACCGTGGTCGGGACCGTGGATGGCGTCACCCTGGTGTCGGTGCCGAACACGGCCGCCATCCCCGGCGATGGCGACGGCCAGGGCGATGCCAAGGTCGCCGGCACCGACTACAACGCCACCGGCCCGATCCGTTGCAGCGGCTACAAGGGCGCCGCGGCCGGGATGTGCGAAGCCGGCGTGGTGCGCGATGCCGAGACGGGCCCCTACATCGAGGTCACGTTGCCCGACGGCGTCAAGCGCACGATCTTCTTCAACAAGGACGGTAGCTTCCTGTCGTTCTCCACGGCGCAGGCCGACGGCACCGCGGCGATGCCGATCAGCTCCAGCCGCGAGGGCGACACCACCATCGCGACGCTCGGCACCGAGCGCTACGAAATCCCCGACGTGTTCGTGCAGGGCGATTGAGCAGGACCCGGCACGCCGCCCCGCACCCGATTCGAACCCGCCGGAGGGAGCCGGCGGGTATCGCCACGCAAGGCTCCCACCCACCACACCTTCGCGCCGCATGGCGCATTCCCTGGAGCATCGACATGACATCCCGCACCCTGCTCAGCATCGCCAGCCTCGCCGTCGGCATCGGCCTGGCCATCGGCCCGGTCGGCACCACCTCGGCCCAGAACAGCAACAGCCTGCGCGACCTCGTCGGCGCGCGCGCCGCCGGTGGCGAATCCGACCTCGAATCGCGCGGCTACACCTTCATCACCGGCGCGCCGGCCTACGGCGGCAGCAAGGCGGGGTTCTGGTGGAACGCCTCCAGCAGGAATTGCGTGCGCGTGGAAACCTTCGACGGCAAGTTCCGCTCGATCACCGAAGCGACCGGCGCGCAATGCAACCAGCATTCCTCCGGCAGCAACAGCGAGCGCAACACCGCCGCCGCGATCATCGGAGCCGCGGCCATCGCCGCCGCGATCGCGCACAAGAACAATGCGCACGACAACAAGGCGGATAGCGGCGGCCAGTACGACCTCGGCTACAACGACGGCCTGCACAACGCGCCCTACTACAACCCCGGCCGCTCGGATGCCTATTCGTCCGGCTACCAGGCCGGCGTCGACCAGCGCTCGCGCAACATCTCGTACCACGGCGGCACCGGCGGGTATGACCGGGTGGACCATCGCCCTGCCCAGGTCACGTGCACGTCGGTTGGCGGCAAGTACACCGAATGCGCGATCCCGGGTGGCGGCGACATCGTCATGAAGCAGCAGTTGAGCAAGGCCAACTGCACCAAGAACGAGACCTGGGGCGAGACCGGCGATGGCGTCTACGTCAAGGACGGTTGCCGCGCGATCTTCGAAGCCATGCCCTGATCGCGGACGCCGCACCAGGCCCCGCGTGGCGATGCCGTGCTGTTGTCCGGCAGCACGGCATCGCGTTCGATGTTCCGTCCTCGTCATTCCATCGGAAATGCCTCCATGACGCGCGCAACCCCCATGCATCGCCACCCGCCCCTGCCCCTGTTCGCCGCCATCCTGCTCGCGCTTGGCGGCCTGGCTGCCGTGCATGCGCAGGGCGCAGCGGGGACTGAGGTCAAGCTGCCGCTGGGCTATTCGCCGTTGAAGATGGATCGCTCGGCGGATCCGCGCCAGGACTTCTACCGCTATGCCGCCGGCCAATGGGTGCAACAGACCGAGATCCCGGCCAGCGACCCGGACATCGGGTCGTTCGCGCTGCTGGGCCACCAGCTGGACCAGAAGCTGATGGCACTGGTCCGGCAGGCCGCCACGGCGGGCGACGCCCCGAAGGGCAGCCCCCGCCAGCAGGTGGGCGACTACTACCGCGCGGCGATGGACGACGCGCGCCGCGATGCCGCGGGGCTGAAGCCGCTGCAGGGCGACCTGCAGGCGATCGCCACCGCCGGCGCCACGCCTGCCGATTACGGCCGCCTGGCCGGCAGGCTGCAGGACGGCTACAGCGCCTCGCCGCTGCTCAATGCGATGGCGATGCCGGATGCCAAGGACAGCAGCATCTACGTGCTGGCGCTGGGACCAGGGGCGCAACTGCTGGAGCAGGACGAGTACGCCAAGCCGGAACACGCGGGCCTGCGCGCCACCTATCGCGCGTACGTGGCCTCGCTGCTGCAGGCGACCGGGGACTCCGCGGCGACGGCGGCCGCCAACGCGGACCGCATCCTGGCCCTGGAGTCGCGCAACGCCGCGGCGATGATGACCGTGCTGGACATGCGCGATCCGGCCAAGACCTACAACATGATGTCGCTGGAGCAGGCGCAGGCCCTGATCCCGGCGCTGGACCTGCGCGCTTTCCTGGCGGCGCAGGGCGTGGCGGCGCCGGCACGGGTGCAGGTACTCGACATCGGAGCGATGAAGGCGTTGCAGCGCCTGCTCACCGAGCTGCCCGCATCCGACGTCAGGCTGCTGCTGCGCTGGTTCCTGGTGGCCAGCCGCGCGTCCGAACTCGGCCAGCCGTATCGCGGGCTGGAACAGGAGTTCTCGCGCCAGCGCAAGGGCCTGGCGGCGGCCCCGGACCGGGAGCGCGTGCTCAGCCAGCAGATCGGCATGCAGCTCTACCACCCGCTGTCGCAGCTTTACGTGCAGGCGCATTTCCCGGATTCCACCCGGCGCGAGATCGCCGAAATGGTGGGCCACTTCAAGGACGAATTCGCGGCCCGCCTGCGCGCGAATGCGTGGCTGGACGAGGCCACCCGCACCGCGGCGCTGGCGAAGCTGGCGCGGATGGACATCCAGGTGGGCTACCCGCAGGAGTGGGTCGACTTCGCCCCGCTCGACATCCGCGCGGACGACCATTTCGGCAACGTGCAGCGCGCCAACCGCTTCGCGGTCCAGCGCGAGCTGTCGCGGATCGGCCAGAAGGTGCTGGACGACCGCTTCGGGGTGGCCGGCAAGACCACTCCGATCGCGGCGAACTCCGCCTACAACTTCACCACCAATTCGATCGACATCACCGCCGCGATCCTGCAACCGCCGTTCTTCCGGCCGGGCGGGGACGCCGCCGCCAACTACTGCGCGATCGGCGCGGTGATCGGGCATGAACTCACCCATGGCTTCGACAGCCTCGGGCGCCAGTACGACCCGCAGGGCAACCTGCGCAACTGGTGGACGCCGGAGGCGGACCGCCAGTTCCAGCAGCGCACCGACGTGCTGGTCGACCAGTACAACCGCTTCGAGATCCTGCCCGGGCTGATGCACAACGGCGCGCAGACCGTCACCGAGAACACCGCCGACCTGGGCGGCCTCACCCTCGCGCATGCGGCCCTGCAACGCCACCTGGCCAGCCATCCGGAGGCGAAGGCGAAGGTCGACGGCCTGACCGCCGACCAGCGCTGCTTCGTGGCGTGGACCCAGATGTGGGCGTTCAAGGCGCGCCCGGAGCGCCTGCGCTTCCTGGTGTCCGTGGATGTCCACGGGGTCTCGTTCGTGCGCGCCGTGGCACCGCTGGTGCACCTGGACGCCTTCCACCAGGCGTTCGGTACCCGCCCCGGCGACGCCATGTGGCGCGCGCCCGAACAGCGGGTGGTGATCTGGTGATCGCCACGCGGGTGCGGGTGGCCATCGCGGTCGCGTTGCTGGCCTGCGCAGGCGGGGCCGTTGCGGCGGAGGATGAGCCTGCCTGGCTCACGCGCGCGAAGGCAGAACCGGCGCGCGTCGAGGTCCGCGGCGACACTCTGTACTACAGCGGCAACCTGTCGGCGGCGAGCACGAAGGTGTTCGATGCCGCGGTGGCCGGCATCGCACCCGGCCAGCTCACCCGGCTGGTCGTCAGTTCAGGCGGCGGCGACACCATCGCAGGCCGCCATGTCGGTCGCTGGGTCCAGCGCATGGGACTGGTGGTCGAGGTCGACGCGATCTGCTTCTCGTCCTGCGCCGACTACCTGTTCCCGGCCGGCCGCGCGCGGGTGATCCGCGCCGATGCCTGGGTCGGCTGGCATGGCAACGAGCGCCAGTTCGACGTGCTGGCCGCGCGCCACGGCGTGCCGCTCGCCGACGAGCTGCGCCGTTTCGTGCCAGCGAACACGCCGAAACCCCAGGCGGATGCGTTCGTACGCGATCTCGTCGCGCGCATCGCCGAAACCCGCCAGGACGAAGCGGATTTCTACGCCGGGCATGGCATGGACGATGCCTTCGCGGTGTGTGCCGTGGGCGATGAACTGGAACAGCGCTTCGGCTTCACCGGGCGCAAGGGCTGGGGCTTCTCGGTCGAGGACATGGTGCAGCTGGGCCTGGCCAACACCGTCTACCTCGGCAGCGGCCGCTACGAACAGGATTCGGCAGGCTTCAAGCGCTACCTGGCGCAGATCAGCGCCGGGGATTGCCGCCAGTTGTTGCAACCACCCACCCCTTCACCTGAGCACGGGACACCCACGCGATGACATCCACCATGCAAGCGCAAGCAACCAGCGGCGAGCGGTTCAAGCGGCTGGAAGACGCGGGGCGGGACTTCCCGTACTACAACGACGCGCCGACCACGATCACGACCGCGCAGTGGCTGCTCGTACTGGTGGCAGTGGTGGTCGCGTTCCTGCTGCTGGCCTTGCCGATCGACTGGCCCGGCGATGCCATCGGGCCATGGATTCCGGCCCTGCTGTTCCCGGGCCTGCCCCTCGCCGCCCTCGCCTTCGTGGCTGGGAAGCACTGGACGGCGATCTTCGGCAAGGTGGGCTTCCGCGAAGTGCGCCTGATGATCGGGTTCGCGTTGCTCAACATCGTCGTCAGCATGGCCATCGGCTTCGCGGTCAAGGCGATTACCGACGTCGCCCCGAACGCCGCCAACGCGATCCTGGCGGGCATGGGCACCGGCGAGCGGGCCGGCTTCTTCGCCAAGATGATCCCGCAGCTGCTTGGCGAAGAGGTCATCACCCTGCTGCCGTTCCTGGCCCTGCTGCAATGGTCCACCCGCAACCTCGGGATGGGCCGCAAGGCGGCGATCATAGGCGCATGGCTGGTCTCGTCGCTGGTGTTCGGCCTGATCCACCTGCCGACGTATGACTGGAACTTCGTCCAGTGCATCGTGATCATCGGTTCGGCGCGGTTGGTGCTGACCCTGCCGTGGATCCTGACCAAGAACATCTGGGTCTCGACCGGCGCGCACGTGATCAACGACTGGCTGCTGCTCGGGATGGGCCTGCTGGGCGCGGGGCTGGTGGCCAACACATGATCCCCGCCGTGCCGATGCCCTCGTACGAGGGGCGCGTCACGAAGGCATCGGCAGGCCGTGCAGGGTGCGCGGGACCTGTGCATCATGGCGGCACGCGGCGCTCGCCCCGGTCGCAGGCAGTGGGAGGCTGACATGAATCCAAGCATGCCGGCATGGCGCGTCCTGATCGTGGACGACCACCCGATCGTGCGCACCGGGCTGGCCGCGCTGATCGACGCCGAAGCGGACATGACGGTGTGCGGCCAGGCCGAGGACTTCGACGGCGCGCTGGCGGCGATGGCCGAACTGCGCCCGGACGTGGCCCTGGTCGACCTGTCGCTGCGCGGTGCGAGCGGGCTGGAGCTGGTGAAGGAAGCAGGACGCCATGGCATCCCGACCATCGTGGTCTCCATGCACGAGGCGCCGACCTGGGCCCAGCGCAGCCTGGCAGCGGGTGCGCGCGGCTACGTGCAGAAGAGCGAGGCCGGCCGCACCGTGGTCAATGCGATCCGCCGCGTGCGCGCGCGCCGGATCTACCTGGGCGATGCGATGGCGCAAGCCCTGCTGGAGCGCCGGCACGGCCACCACCACGACGAGGCCGGCGTCCACGTGGAGGCCCTGAGCGACCGCGAGATCGAAGTGCTCACCCGCATCGGCAACGGCCTGACCACCCAGCAGATCGCGGCCGAGCTGGCGATCAGCGTCAAGACCGTGCAGACCTTCCGCGAGCGCATCAAGCGCAAGCTGGACCTCGGCAGCGCCGCCGAACTGTCGAGCATGGCCACGCGCTGGGTGCTGGAACGCGCCGACTGACCACCCGCCACGCGCGGCTGCACTGAAGTTGCGCCGCCAGGAATGTCACGCGGGAGATGGATCGGCACCGCGCTGCTCCGTGCAGCGGATGGTGATCCGGGTACCCTGCCCAGGTGCACTCCCGATTTCCAGACCAAGGCCTGCCAACCGCGCACGCTCGCGCATGCTGGACAGGCCCAGGCTGTCCGCCTGCCGCCGCTGCGCCGGATCGAAGCCGGTCCCGTCGTCCTCGATGGCCACCCGGAACCCGCCCTCGCAGGCCGCGACCCGGACCTGCACCCGGCATGGCCCGGCGTGGACCCGGGCATTCCGGAGCGCTTCCTGCACGATGCGATAGACGGCGATGCCGACGTCTTCCTCCACGTCCACCGATGCCAGGTCCGCGCGATAGGCGACCGCCATGCCGGTGCGCCGCGAGAAATTGGCGCATTCCGCGGCCAGCGCATCCAGCAGGCCCAGGCCTGCCAGCGCCGGCGGATGCAGCTCCCGTGCCATCGCCTGCACATCGTTGGCGAGCCGTTCCAGCTCGCCGGCGAGTTCCTGCAGGTTCTCGCCGGTTCCCGACTTTGGCGTCGACGCCGCGGTGCTCCAGGCCAGCATCGCCAGGCCCGCCAGTCGCTGGGTCAGGTCGTCGTGCATCTCGGCCGCGAGCCGACGGCGTTCGTCCTCCTGCGCATGCAGCAACCGCCGCGACAGGTCGCGCGCTTCCTCGCGGCTTTCCCGCAACACTTCGCGGTTGCGCAGCAATTCGAGCTCCGCCAGCTTGAAGCTGGTGACGTCCACCGCGGTGCCGATCACGTGGTCGACCGCATCGGCATCGGGCCCGATGCCCGGGCGCTTGACCACCCGGAACCAGCGCGCGCGGCCGTGGACATCGGTGATCGCCAGCTCCGGGATGCTGCGCTCCTCGCCGGTCCGCAGCACGTCCTCGTCCATCGCTTCCAGGCGCCGCAGCGGCCCTAAATCGGAGCCATACGCGGTCGCTGGATCCTGCAAAGCCGCATCGAGGCCGGGGATCTCCATCGCGGCCCGGTTGACCACCGCGTAGTCGCCGTCGCGGCGACGCACGAAGATCGGATTGGGGCTGGTGTCGATGACGTCGCGCAGGAAGGCCCGGGCCTTCGCCAGCGAGCGCGCCACGCGCTTGTCCTGGCGCCTGCGCACCCGCCACAACGCGAACAGCGCCAATCCGGCGAGCGCCGCGAGCGCGCCCTTGAACAGCATGGTCTCCCAGAAGTACGGCTCCACCGTGATCGGCACGCCTCCGGGTGCTTCCACCCAGTCCTGGCCGGGCAGCCGCGCCTGCAGGCGGAACCGGAATGTCCCGGGGTCGAGGTGCGGGTAGACCACGTCGCCGGACCGGCCGGCCGGCAGCCAGTCCGCATCCAGCCCTTCCAACCGGTAACGGAAGGTCACCGACTCCGGGCGCAGCTTCTCGATGGCGGAGAACTCCACCCGCAGCGCCCGCTCCTCCGGCACCAGCACGGCGGCGCGCCCCACTGGCAACTGCCTGGCGTCGGCCCACAGCCGATCCACGTAGACCTCGCCGGGGTCGAGGCGGGATGTGTCGCGGTGGCTGACATCCACCAGCGCGATGCTCGCGCTCCCCGGATAGGCCAGGGTGCCGTGCGGCAGGCGCAACGAATCCGGGCTGCCCCAGCCATTGATCTCGACGTCGCGCAGGCCATCGCGGTGGCCCAGCTGCACCATCGGGATGGCATCGATCTCGCCGTTGCGCCAGCGCGCATGGTCGGCCAGCAGGAAGTTCACCAGGCCGTCGTCGCCCGACATCCAGAGCCGGCCATGGTCGTCCAGTTGCAGGCTGTGCACCGGCCAGAACGGCAAGCCCTGCGCGGTACCGTAGGCGCGCACGTCGCCGCCCTCGACCCGCACCAGGCCGGCGGTATCGCTGGCGAGCCAGAGCACGCCCGCCTCGCCCTCGATGATCGCCGACACCGCAGCCACCCCGTGGCGCGCCGGCAGCAGCGGGTGCCAGCCACTGCTGTCCAGGACGTAGACACCCCGGGCCCCGCCCACCAGCAGGCGACCGCGGCGGTCGCGCAGGAAGGCATGCACGAAGCCGACATCCAGGCCGTGGCGGCCATCGTGCGCACGCGCGCCCTGCGGCCGCAGCTCGACCACGCCGGCTTCCGGATGCCCGATCCACAGGGTGTCCGGTTGCGCCGGATCGACATACATGAAGCGGATCGGATCGCGATAGGCCAAGCCGGCGGGGCCTTGCCGGCGCAAGGCGCCGTCCTGCCACCAGGCCAGGCCCTCATCGCCGCCCACCCAGAAGCCTTGCGGGTGCCTGGGATCCGCGGCGAGTGCCCACGCCCCGCGACCCGGCAACCCGGTGTCCTGCGTCCAGCGGCCGGTGACGCCCCGGTTCCAGGCCCAGCGCGCCAAGCCGCCCGGCATCGCGCCCACGAACAGATCGCCGCCGGGCCCCAGCAACAGCGCGGTGGGACCATCGACCTCGAGTCCCTCGGGCGCCCCGATGCTGCGCACCACGCCATCGTGCAGCCGCACCAGTCCACCGGAGAACGTGCCCAGCCAGAGGTCGCCGGCGCTGTCGCGATGGAAGGCGCGCATGCGCCAGTCGGGCAGCATCAGCGCCCCGCGGCGGACGTCGGTGCGTCCGCGGTGCCAGCGGGTGAGGCCCTCGCGGGCCCCGAACCACACCGCGTCGTTGCGGTCCACGTGCAACGGGCCCACGCCGGCCGCATCGCTGACCCGTTCCCAGCGCGACGCATCG
The DNA here is from genome assembly GCF_028201335.1 of Thermomonas mangrovi. Classification (NCBI taxonomy): domain Bacteria; kingdom Pseudomonadati; phylum Pseudomonadota; class Gammaproteobacteria; order Lysobacterales; family Lysobacteraceae; genus Thermomonas; species Thermomonas mangrovi. The sequence goes on along the minus strand of NZ_JAPEVV010000003.1, from coordinate 275,468 downwards.
CTGTCCCACCGCCAGATGCCTTCGGCGCACGAGGTGTAGAGGCTGCCGGCTTCGCCGGTCGCCACCGACGACCCCTTGCAGCCGGGCGCATCCGGATGCGCGGAGATGCGGCCACCGTCGATCCGCAGCAGGCCGTCGTTGCGGGTGCGCACCCAGAGCACGTCGCCTTGCAGCGCCAGTGCGCGGATATCGCCGGAACGCACCTGTTGCGCGGTGCCGCCCGCAAGGCGCCACAAGCCCTGCGGGGTCGCCGCCCACAGCACGTCGTGGCGATCCACCAGCATGTCCACGGCGTGGTTGTCGACGGGGAATGCGGCCGCTGCGGGCGGGCGTTCGATGATCCCGCCGCGCATGACCCGGATTCCGCCATGGTCCAGGCCCAGCCACAGCCGCCCATCCCGGGTCATTGCAAGCGCGCTGATGCCGTTGTGCGGCAGGCCCGGCGTATCCACCGCGGTGAAGCGGCGGAAGCGGCGGCCATCGAAACGCGCCAACCCGTTCGGCGTGGCCAGCCAGATGAATCCCCGTGGATCCTCGGCGATGTCCCGCACCCAGCCCGCACCCGGTCCGTCGGGGCCGTCCCACACATCCACGCCCAGTTGCTCGATCGGCGACAACCCGGCCTTCGCTGGCGATGGCGTGGCTGCGCGCGCACCGGGCAGCGTGCCGCACAGGCAGGCCGCGAGCAGGAGCGCGCGGAGGGCGTGCCGATGGTGTGCGCCTCGCATCTGCTGAGTCTTCGTGCTTGCCCCGTGTGGATCCCAGCATAACCACGGGTCCGCGCCCGCTGTCAGTGAAACGCTGATCCCGCATCCGCGTCCCGCCGATGGACACCCCTGTTCCGCCCACGCAATCCTGCCTCGATGGCTGCGCGCGCATGCAACCTCCTGCTGGTGCTCTGCACAGCCGTGGCCGGCGCCGCATGCGGACGCGCGCAGGTGGCGCCGACGATGTCGCAGGCATCGCCGCCGAACCCGCCTTCGCCTCCCACCGCCATGGTCGCGGTCCCCGTGGAGAAGACGACGCCATTCCACCGCACGCTGGAATCACAGGGCATCCGCTTCGTGGTGGACAGCCCGAACCGTGCCGGCGGCAACATCGTGCGCATTTCCACCGAAGGCCTGGCCGACGACGCCGTCACCGTCGATCGCGACATTCCTGGACCGGTCGTTGCTGCCGAAGTGGCCGACCTCGATGCGGACGGCGCGCCCGAGGTCTACATCCATGTCGGCGCGTCCCCCCGCAGCGGTCGCGCCGCACTGGTGGCCTACAGCGCCAACCGCGGCACATCGCTGCGCGACATCTACCTGCCCCCGCTCGAGGATGGACCGGGCGCCGCCATCGGGTTCGTCGGACCCGAGGAGATGGCGGTGGTCGATGCTTCGCTGCTGCGTCGCTTCCGCGTCGAAGGTGGCAAGACGCGCCAGCTCCGGTACCGCCTGCATGCAGGCGATGCAGGCTGGGAATTCCGGCTCCAGCGCACCGACGAATTCTGACGTGGTGGCCGCCCCGCCTGGCCATCTGCGTCCAAGCCGCAGCGAAGTCTCCGGGCATTCTGTCAAGGACGCTTGACAAGCGTTTCGTGATGTCCGTATCTTGTTGTCAAGCGACCTTGACATGCGGTGGGGCGATGAAAACGACCAAGAACCTGAAGGGCGCCGGCCTGGCCTACCTCGGCGCCGGCACGGCCTTCTTCGTGGCGGCGCTGGCCGCCGGCCAGACCGCCTTCATCGGCGTCGGTGCGGCCTTCATCGCCCTCGGCGTGGTGTTCCTGGGCAAGTCGCGGCAGGACGGCTGAGATGACCCTGCGCCGCTTCATGTGGATCTTCGTGGCGATCGCCGTCGGCGCCTTCGCGCTGGCGCTGCTCGGCCGCTTCGTGCTGGCCTGGCCGGACAACATGGTCGGGATGTGGACCGGCATCGGCGCCGGCTACCTGCTGGGCGCGCTGCTGTTCCTGCTGACCCCGCGCTGGTGGCGCCAGCATTGCGATGACATGTACGCACAGCCGGCCGGCCGCCGTTACCTGCGCGTGCTGTGGCCGGCGCTGGTCGCCTATTCGCTGGCGTTGTTCGCCTCCATCTGGCTGATCAAGCAGGGCATCGCTTCGGTCCCGCTGCGGGCGGTGGTCGCGGTGCTGCCGGTGCTGCCGATCGCGCTGATGATGGGCGCCGGGCTGCGCTACCTGCGCGAGATCGACGAACTGCAGCGGCGGATCGAAACCGAGGCGATCGGCATCGCCAGCCTGCTGGTGGCGCTGCTGTATTTCGCCGGCGGCCTGCTGCAGAAGGCGAAGGTGGTCGACCTGGATGCCGCGATGGCGATGATCTGGGTGTTCCCGCTGCTGTGCGCCGCCTACGGCATCGCCAAGATGGTCCTGGCCCGGCGCTACCTGTGAGGCCGGCCCGGTGAACAACCGCCTGCGCGAACTGCGCGAACGCGAGGGCCTGTCGCAGGGCGAGCTGGCGCTGCGGCTGGAGGTCTCGCGGCAGACCATCAACGCCCTGGAGACCGGCAAGTACGATCCGTCGCTGCCGCTGGCCTTCCGCATCGCCCGCCTGTTCGGGACCCGCATCGAGGACGTGTTCCTGCCCGACCAGGCCTGAACCGCCCGCCCGTTTTTCCACCGCAACCACCACGAGGGGTTGTCCACATGATGTCCCGCAAGACCCGCATTTCCATCATCGCTGCCGTGGTGGTCGTGCTGCTCGGCCAGAAGGTCCTGCAGCGCAAGTCCGACGACACGCCGGCGGACGGCAAGCGCAAGCCCGCCGTGGCGACCGCGATCGCCCCGGCGAAGCCGCGCATGTACGGCGCCATCGCCTTCACCCCCTGCACGCTGCGCTCGTTCATGAGCCGCGACAGCCTGGAGGCGCAATGCGCGACCTTCGAGGTGCCCGAGGACCACGCCAGGCCGGGCGGCCGCAAGATCGCGCTCAACCTCGCCTGGCTACCGGCGACGAACGAGGCCGACGCCACCCCCGACCCGCTGTTCATGCTCGCCGGCGGTCCCGGCCAGGCGGCGGTCGAGACCTTCCCGGCGATGGATCCGCTGCTGCGCGAGGTGCGCAAGCGCCGGCACATCGTGCTGGTCGACCAGCGCGGCACCGGCAAGTCGAACAAGCTCGCCTGCAAGCCCGGCGACGAGGCGCCGGACGCGGCCGTCGAACCGTCCGCCGAGGCCATGCGCACGCAGGCCGCGGCCTGCGTGGCCGACCTGTCGAAGCGCGCGGACCTGCGCTTCTACACCACCACCGACGCGGTGGCGGACCTGGAGGCGGTGCGCAAGGCGATCGGCGCCGACCGGGTCAACCTGATGGGCGTGAGCTACGGCACCCGCGTCGCCCAGCAGTACGCGATGCACCACCCCGACGCGATCCGCAGCATCGTGCTGGATTCGCCGGTGCCGAACACGATCAAGCTCGGCAACATCTTCGCGCGCAACCTCGAGGACGCGCTCGCCCTGCAGTTCGCCCAATGCACCAAGGTGGCCGCCTGCAAGGACGCGCTGGGCGACCCGCGCGCGGAGCTGGAGACCCTGCTCACCAGCCTGCGCGCGCAACCCGCGACCGTCCGCTACCGCGACGCGGTGACCGGCGAGCAACGCGAAGGCCTGCTGCGCGCCGAGAGCGTCGCCGGGCTGGTGCGGATGTACGCGTACATGCCCGCCGCGGCCGCCCTGTTGCCGAAGCTGATCCACGAGGCCAACAACGGTCGCCGCGAGGACCTCATGGCGCTGGCGCAGATGATCGCCGGCAGCATGCAGGACTCGATGGCCATCGGCATGCAGATGTCGGTCGTGTGCAGCGAGGATGGCGACAGCATGGTGTCGCGCGCGGAGGATGCCGGCACCGTGCTCGGCAACCTGATGCCGCGCGGGATGGCGGCGATGTGCGCGGCCTGGCCGAAGGGGAAGGTGCCCGCCGACTTCAACCGGCCGCTGGCGACCAAGGTGCCAGCCCTGGTGCTGGCCGGCGAGTTCGATCCGGTGACGCCGCCCCGCTATGGCGAGGAGATCGCCAAGTCGCTGCCCAACGGTCGCCTGTTCGTGCTGCGCGGGCAGGGCCACAGCGTGCTCGGCGCCGGCTGCATGCCGAAGCTGTTCGCGCAGTTCGTCGAGAAGGCCGACGCCAAGGCGCTGGACGGCCGCTGCCTGGACAAGCTCGGCTACACGCCGCCGTTCACCAGCTTCAACGGCTGGGAACCCTGAGCGCACACCGGACCAAGGAACCCCTGACATGATCGTTGCAGAACAGCTACGCAAGACCTTCCCGGCGCGCGGCAAGGACAAGACCCCGGTGGTCGCGGTGGACGACGTCGGCTTCACCGCCCGCGACGGCGAGATCACCGGCCTGCTCGGCCCCAACGGCGCCGGCAAGACCACCACCCTGCGCATGCTCTACACCCTGATGTCGCCCGAGCGCGGCCGCGTGCTGGTCGACGGCGTCGACGTCGCCGGCGACCCGGAGCGGGTGCGCCGCAGCCTGGGCGTGCTGCCCGACGCGCGCGGCGTGTACAAGCGCCTGACCGCGCGCGAGAACATCACCTACTTCGGCGAACTGCACGGCCTGTCGGCCGCGACCATCGCCGAACGCACCGCCAGGCTGTCCGCCGCGCTGCAGATGGACGACTTCCTCGACCGCGCCACCGAAGGCTTCAGCCAGGGACAGCGGACCAAGACCGCGATCGCCCGCGCGCTGATCCACGACCCGCGCAACGTGATCCTCGACGAGCCCACCAACGGCCTCGACGTGATGACCACCCGCGGCCTGCGCGGCTTCCTGCACGAGCTGCGCGCCGAAGGCCGCTGCGTGATCTTCTCCAGCCACATCATGCAGGAGGTCGCCGCGCTCTGCGATCGCATCGTGATCGTCTCCCGCGGGCGGGTGTCCGCCGAGGGCACCCCTGAAGAACTGCGCGCACTGGCCGGCGAGGACAACCTGGAGGACGCATTCGTGAAACTGATCGGCAGCGAAGAGGGTCTGCACGCATGAACAAGACCTCCTTCTTCGCCAATGTACTCACGGTCGTGCGCAAGGAATGGCGCGACTTCGCCCGCGACCGCCGCACCTTGCTGTTGAGCCTGCTGGTCGCGCCGCTGCTGTATCCGGTGCTGTTCCTTGGTATGGGCAAGTTGAGCCAGATGCGCGCGGAAACCCAGCTGGAGAAAACCCTGTCGCTGCCGGTGGTCGGCATCGAGCACGCCCCCAACCTGATCGCCTTCCTGCGCGCCTACGGCATCGAAGCGGAAAAGGCGCCGGCCGACATCGAGGACCGGATCCGCGCCCAAGACGAGGATCTAGCGTTGCTCATCGACGAGGATTTCACCGAGGACTGGCGTGCCGGCAAGCCGGCCAAGGTCGACGTGGTCACCGACACCACCCGCCGCAATGCCGACGTCGCGGTGGCACGGGTCAGCAAGGTGATCGAGGGCTACGGCCGCACCGTGGGCAGCCTGCGCCTGCTGGTGCGCGGCATCGACCCGAGCATCGCCGCTCCGCTCAATGTAGGGACCCGAGACTTAGCCTCCGAGGAAGCCAAGCGCAACATGTTCCTGTCTGTGGTGCTCCCCGTCATCCTGACCATGTTCGCCTTTATCGGTGGCGCCCATCTGGCGATGGACACCACCGCAGGCGAACGCGAGCGGCAGTCGCTGGAACCGCTGCTGGCCACCCCGGCATCACGTGCCGCATTGGTCAGCGGCAAGATGCTGGCCGCGGCGGTGTTGGGCGTGATCTCGATGCTGCTGATCCTGCTGTCATTCAAGGTCAGCGCGAGCCTCGCCAGCGGCGCGATCTCGCTTGACGTGAGCTTCGCCGCCATGGGCAAGTTGCTGCTGGTGCTGCTGCCGCTGGTGCTGATCGGCACCGCGCTGCTCACCGCGCTGGCCGCCGCGGCCAAGAGTATGAAAGAAGCGCAAAGTCACATGGTGTGGCTCATGATGCTGCCGATGCTGCCGCTTTACGCGTTGATCGCCTATCCGATCAAGGACACCGCGCTGTGGCAATACGCCGTGCCCTTCCTGGCGCAGAACCAGATGATCCAGAAGATCACTCGCGGCGAGAACGCCTCGATCGAGCAATGGGGCATCTACCTAGGCGCCTCGCTTGCAATCGCGACAGTGTTCTGGTTGCTCGCAGTGTGGCGCTACAAGCAGGAGAAACTGGCGATCAGTGCCTGATCGAAGCCGGCCTGGCGGCGGGATCCACACGCAAGAAAAAGCCCGGCGCGAGCCGGGCTTTTTCGTTGCCGCGGAAGCGTCCCGCTTACTGCTGGAACGCGATCGTGCGGCGGGTGGTGGTGGACTGCGACATCGGCTGGAAGCGCCAGCGCTTCGCCGCCGCCACCGCCTCGCGTTCGAACTCGCGCGTGTACTGGCGCGGGCCATCCGAGCTGACCGCGCGCACGGCGCCCACGCTGCCGTCCGGGTTCACGGTGAACTCGACCACCACCGAACCGGTCGCGCCGGCGCGTTGCGCGGCCTGCGGATAGCGCGGGCTGGGCGTGCTGACCGCACGCAGCTCGTTCGACGCTGCGGCCGGGCGCGCGGCGGGCTGCGCGGCCTGTTGCTGGGCGGCAGCCTGTTGCTGGCGCTGGCGCTCCGCTTCCGCGGCGGCCTGGCGCTGGCGCTCGGCCTCGGCCGCGCGTTCCTGCTCGGCCGCGGCCTGTTGCTGAGCGGCGGTCGGCGCCGGCGGCGTCGCCGGCTGCGCGGCCTGTTGGCGCGCCTGCTCCTGCTGGCGGCGCTGGTCTTCCTCGCGCTGCTTGAGCAAGTCGGCCTGGCGCTTGGCTTCCTGCTCGGCGGTCAGCTGCTGCTGGGCGATGCGCGAGGCCGCAGCGGTCTCGCTGCCGGCGATGCTGGACTTCAGGCGGCCCAGCGCCGGATGCAGGCCGTCGGCCTTCTCGATCAAGGCGACCAGCCGCTTGGCTTCCGCGAAGTCCTCGCGCGCGATGGCCTGCTCGCTGGCGATCACCGTCATCGGCATCAGGTCGGTCAACGCGCTCGACGCGCCGGCGTCGGCCGGTTGCTTGTCGCGCAACGCGAGGTAGTACTCCATCGCGTTGTTGCCGGCCGGGGCATACAGGCGATTCTCGCCATAGGCCTTCGAGGCGGCATCGCGCAGCTGGTCCGGGCTCATCGCCGCGACCGTCGCCGACACCACCGATTCCGGGGTCGGTGCAGGCGCCTGTTGCTGGGCGGCGCCCGCTGCTGCGGCATCCGCCGCGGGTTCGTCCTTCTTGCAGGCGCCGAGCGCGCACGCAATGGCGAGCGTCAACGCCACCGGGCCAAGGCGGCGCAAAGAATTGTTGGCAGACATCGTGGAACTCCCCTGTGATGCAAGACGCACCTGTCGATAGGACGCGTCAGTCCGGCACGTTTGTCAAGGCGGGGGAGCTCGAAAACCCCTACTTGCCGATGCAGAAGGTCCCGAAAATGTGACCGAGTAGACCATCCGCGTCGAGCTTGCCGCCGATCTCGCCCAAGGCGGCGTGCGCCCGTGCCAGTGCATCCGCCGCCAGGTCCAGCCGCTCCGCCGCCAGTTCATCGGCGCTGCGCGACAGGTGATCGGCGGCGGCGGCGAGGGCATCCAGGTGGCGGACGCGGGCGCTGAATGCGCCTTCGTCCGCCCCTGCGCCCGCACCGGCCAGCGCCAGCAGGCGGGCGTGCAGCGCCTCCAGCCCCTCGCCGGTGCGCGCCGACACGTAGAGCGCATCCGCCGGCAAGGCGGGGCGCCCGTCGAGCAGGTCGGCCTTGTTGTGCAGCCACAGCCAATGCCCGGCCGCATGCACGTCGCCATCCAGCGCATTGCGCCCGGCGGCGGGGTCGCGGGCATCGACCAGCGCCAGGGCAAGATCCGCGCGTGCCAGTTCGGCGCGCGCACGGCGGATGCCTTCGGCTTCGATCGCATCGCCCGCGTCGCGCAGGCCCGCGGTATCGACCAGGGTCAGTTCGACGCCGTCGATGCGCAGGGTTTCCTGCAGCAGGTCGCGGGTGGTGCCGGCGATGTCGGTGACGATGGCGCGCTCGCTGCCCGCCAGCGCGTTGAGCAGCGAACTCTTGCCGGCATTGGGCGGGCCGACCAGCACCACGTGCAGGCCGTCGCGCAGGCGCCGCCCGCGTTCGGCGGCGCGACGCAGCAGGGCGAGCTGGTCGCTCGCCTCGCGCAGGCGCTCGCGCAACGCGGCACCGCCCAGCGTGTCCAGCGACTCGTCGGCGAAGTCGATCGCCGCCTCGACGTGCACGCGGATTGCCAGCACCGCCTCCATCAGCGCCTCGACGCGGCGGGAAAAATCGCCTTCCAGCGAGCGCCGCGCGGCGCGTGCCGCGCGCAGGTCGGTGGCGGCGATGAGGTCGGCCACCGCTTCGGCCTGGGCGAGGTCGAGCTTGCCGTTGAGGAAGGCGCGCTGGCTGAACTCGCCGGCCGCCGCCTGGCGCGCGCCGAGGCCGATGCAACGCGCCACCAGCGCGCGCAGCGCCACCGGGCTGCCATGCGCCTGCAGTTCGACCACGTCCTCGCCGGTGAAGCTGGCGGGCGCGCGGAAGCGCAGCGCGATGCCGTCGTCGATGGCCTCGCCGCCGGCGTCGAGGAACCGCGCATGGGTCGCCATGCGCGGCGCCAGCGGCTTGCCTGCGATGGCTTCGCCGATCCGCTGCGCCCGCGGCCCCGACAGGCGCACGATGCCCACCCCGCCCGGGCCCGGCGCGGTGGCGATGGCGACGATGGTGTCGACAGAGGTCACGGCGGGATGATCGCAGAAACGCGAAGCCCGCCTGACGGCGGGCTCCGGTGGTCACGACGCGGCCCGGTCAGGCCTTCGCCGGTTCCTCGGCGTAGCGCTTGGTGTTCCACCACTGCTGCAGCATCCCGAGCGCGCCGTTGGTCACCCAGTACAACACCAGGCCTGCAGGGAAGAAGGCGAACATCACCGCCATCACCAGCGGCATCATCTGCATCATCTTCTTCTGCATGGGATCCATGCCGACCATCGGCGTCATCTTCTGGGTCAGCCACATGACCGCGCCGTTGACGATGGGCAGGATGAAGTACGGGTCGCGCGCGGTGAGGTCGTTGATCCAGCCGAGGATCCACGGCGCCTGCCGCAGCTCCACCGCCTCCAGCAGCACGTAGTACAGGGCGAGGAACACCGGCATCTGGATCAGGATCGGCAGGCAGCCGCCGGCCGGGTTGATCTTCTCCTTCTTGTACAGCTCCAGCATCGCCATCTGGAACTTCTGCTTGTCGTCGCCGTAGCGCTCCTTCAGCTGCTCGATGCGCGGCTGGAACTTGCGCATCTTCGCCATCGACCGGTACTGCGCGGCCGACAGCGGGTACAGCGCCAGCTTGATCAGGATCACCAGCAGCACGATCGCCCAGCCCCAGTTGTGGGTCAGCTTGTGCAGCAGGGTCAGCAGCGAATGGATCGGCTGCGAGAGCACGGTGAAGTAGCCGTAGTCCATCGCCTTTTCCAGGCCCGTCGCGACCGGTTCCAGCTGGGCGGCGAGCTTGGGCCCGACCCACAGGGTGGCGTCGCTGGTGATCTTCTGGCCGGGGGCCAGCGTCGCCTGCGGCCCGTCGGCGTCGACCGCATGTAGCGGCCCGGCGACGCGCAGCGAATACAACGCGCCCTGGTCGGCCTGCGGGATCCACGCGGTGAGGAAGTAGTGCTGCGACAGCGCGATCCAGCCACCCTTCACTTCCTTGCCCTTGGGCGCATCCGGGTCCAGCGGCTTGTCGGCGAAGTCCTGGAATTTGCGCTTCTCGTATTTGTCCTGCGGGCTGTACCAGGCGGCGCCGCTGAGGCTGAACGCCTCCGGGTTGGTGAGGCCACGCTTGGGCACCGGCGGGATGCGCTGCAGGCGACGATCCACCTGCCCGGTCCAGCTTGTGCTTCCGGTATTGAGCACCTCGTCGTGCACGCGCAGCGCATAACTTCCACGGGCCAGGCGATAGGTGCGGCGCAGGGTCACGCCGTCGGCCAGGCGGCCGCTGAACACCGCTTCGACCTGGGTGGCCCCATCGGCCAGCACATGCTCGTGGACCGCGCCTTCCGGCTGCAGCGGGATGGCCTGCCCATTCGCCCCGCGCCAGCTGCTGCTCGCGCTGAAGGCCTGCGCGGCATCGTTGTCGAACAGGACGACCGGCGGGCTGCCGGTCTCGCGGGTCTGGCGATAGGCCAACAGCTCGGCTCGCACGACCTGGATGCCATCGAGCTGCAGGTCGAGCACGTCGTTGCGCAGCCGCACCAACGGTGCGCTCGCGGACGCGGTCGCGACGGCTTGCGCCGCGGGCGCTCCGGTCGGGGTCGCGGCAGGGACACCGCCCGTGGGCAAGGTGGCGGCAGGCGCGGCCATGGGGGTGGCCGGCGCCACCGGCGCCTGTTGTTCCTTGCCCCACTCCATCCACAACAGGGTGGCCACCATCAGCCAGGCAAGGAGCAGGAACGTGCGGGTCTGGGTCATCGGGCAGGCTGGTCCGGCCGTCCTGGAGCACGGCGCGTGGAGGGGGACGGGAGGGATGCGGCCGGCATTGTGCCGGCCGAGGCCGGGAGGGGCAATGCAGCGGCGCGCTGCAGCAGGGCGGCGAAGGCGGCGCGCAAGGCGGTGTTGTCGGCGCGGGCGGCGGCAGCGCGGGCCACCACCACGTAGGCGGCCGGGGCCAGGCCCGCGCGCTGGCGGCGGAAGGCGTCGCGGAGCACGCGCTTGATCCGGTTGCGGCCGACCGCATTCGGATCGACCTTGCGCGCGACCGCCAGGCCCAGCCTCGGCGCTTCGCCATCGGCGAGCAGGTGCAGCACGAATTCGGGCGCTGCGATGCGCCGGCCGCGGGCGAACACCGCGTCGAACTCCGCCTTCGCGCGCACCCGGGCTTGGCGCGGGAACGCCTGGCGGTCCGTGGATGCAGACGCGGAGACGCCGGCATCCTCGTCGGATACCGGCGTCCCGGAAGACTTCGACATCGTCACGCGCGATCCCGGCCAGCTGGCCGGAAGACGGGTCAGACGGTCAGGCGGCGACGGCCCTTGGCGCGGCGGCGAGCCAGGATCTTGCGGCCATCGGCGGTCTTCATGCGCGCACGGAAGCCGTGGTCGCGCTTGCGCTTGAGGTTGCTGGGTTGGTAAGTGCGCTTGGTCGCCATGGCGGGGCCTGCGTCGTGTTTTGGCGGAAAAGACTTGAAAGTCTAGCAGCCAATGCCTCTCGTCGCAAGGTATCCCCGCTGGCCCAAACCAGAGCGCGCTGGTGGATGGCCCGACTCGGGCCGCGGTGATACGCTGCCGCCCTCCCGAACTTATCCACAGGCGCCCTGCCCGGCGCCTGCCGGCGTCGACCCTGCCTTCGTGAACATGCCCGCCATCCCGGATCTCTGGCCGCTGTGCCTGCACCACCTCGAGGCCGAATTCCCCGCGGAAGACGTGCGCACCTGGCTCAAGCCATTGCAGCCTGACCAGCGCGGCGACGCCCTGGTGCTGTACGCCCCCAACGGCTTCGTGCGCGACGAGGTGCACAGCCGCTACCTGCCGCGCATCCGCGAGCTCGCCCGCCACTACGGCGAAGCCGGGGTCCTGCTGGACGTGGGCGCGGTGCGCCGCGCGGATCCGGCGCCGAACGCATCGCCGGCGGCCACCACCACGGCCGCCGGGCGCCCGCAAGAGCCATTCCACGGCAACCTGGATGGCCACTACACCTTCGACAACTTCGTCGAGGGGCGCAGCAACCAGCTCGGCCGCGCAGCGGCCTGGCAGGCGGCCCAGCGCCCGGGCGACCGCGCCCATAACCCCCTGCTGCTGTACGGCGGCACCGGGCTGGGCAAGACCCACTTGATGTTCGCCGCCGGCAACCTGATGCGCGCGCGCAACCCGGGCGCCAAGGTGCTCTACATGCGCTCCAACGAGTTCTACAACGCGTTCTTCCGCGCGCTGCAGGAGCGCACCGCCGACCAGTTCAAGCGCCAGTTCCAGGGCATCGACGCGCTGCTCATCGACGACATCCAGTTCTTCGCCGGGAAGGACCGCACCCAGGAGGAGTTCTTCCACACCTTCAACGCGCTGTTCGACGGCAAGCAGCAGATCATCCTGACCTGCGACCGTTACCCGCGCGAGGTCGAAGGCCTCGAACCGCGCCTGAAGTCCCGCCTGGGCTGGGGGTTGTCGGTGGCGATCGACCCGCCGGACTTCGAGACCCGCGCGCAGATCGTGCTGGCCAAGGCGCGCGAGCGCGGCGCCGAGGTCCCGCCCGAGGTCGCCCAGCTGATCGCCAAGAAGATGCGCAGCAACGTGCGCGAACTGGAAGGCGCGATCAACAAGCTGATCGCCGAGGCCGGCATGGCCGGGCGCCAGGTCACCCTGGCCTTCGCCCAGGAGAGCCTGCGCGACCTGCTGCGCGCGCAGCAACAGGCGATCAGCATCCCCAACATCCAGAAGGTCGTGGCAGACTACTACGGCCTGCAAATCAAGGATTTGTTGTCGAAACGGCGGACGCGCTCGTTGGCCCGCCCGCGCCAGGTTGCGATGGCGCTGGCCAAGGAACTGACCGAGCACAGCCTGCCCGAGATCGGCGATGCCTTCGCGGGCCGCGACCACACCACCGTGCTGCATGCCTGCCGGCAGGTCCGGCACCTCATGGAGACCGATGGCAAGCTGCACGAGGACTGGGAAAAGCTGATCCGGAAACTCAGTGAATGACGACGGGGCAACCTGTGGACAAGTCGGGGCGGGACCCCGGGGCGACGCGTTATCCACAGGCTGTCCCCCGCCGAGCGGGGCCATCATCCACCGGGTTTCTTTTCTGAAATATCGAATAAAAACAAGAGGTTGATGCAGTTATACCGGAAATTCGGCGCTACCAGCACCACCGCTTTCTGATTTATCTCTGCATCCTCAAGAGCATTGGACGCCCGCACGACGCGGGTCCCGGCATCGGAACATAGGGGTCGACATGCGGTTCTCCTTGCAACGCGAAGTCCTGTTGAAGCCACTGGCCCAGGTCGTCAACGTGGTCGAACGCCGGCAGACCCTGCCGGTCCTCGCCAACCTGCTGGCCAAGGTACGCGATGGCCAGCTGTCGCTGACCGGCACCGACCTCGAGGTCGAGATGGTGGCGCGCACGGCGGTCGACGACGCCCAGGATGGCGAAACCACGATCCCGGCCCGCAAGCTGTTCGAGATCGTCCGCGCCCTGCCCGATGGCAGCAAGGTCACGATCAGCCAGACCGGCGACAAGATCGCGGTGCAGGCCGGCCGCAGCCGCTTCAGCCTGGCCAGCCTGCCGGCGAACGACTTCCCCTCGGTCGACGAGGTCGAGGCGACCGAACAGGTCGACGTCCCCGAAAGCACGCTCAAGGAATTGATCGAACGCACCGCCTTCGCCATGGCCCAGCAGGACGTGCGCTACTACCTCAATGGCCTGTTGTTCGACCTGCGCGATGGCGCGCTGCGTTGCGTGGCCACCGACGGCCACCGCCTGGCGCTGTGCGAAGCCAGCCTCGAGGGCGGCGGCGGCAACAAGCGCCAGATCATCGTGCCGCGCAAGGGCGTACAGGAATTGCAGCGCCTGCTTGAAGGCGGCGATCGCACGTTGGGACTGGAACTCGGCAAGGGCCACATCCGGGTCAAGCGCGACGATGTGACCTTCACCAGCAAGCTGATCGACGGCAAGTTCCCCGATTACGAGGCGGTGATCCCGATCGGCGCGGACAAGGACGTGCGGGTCGATCGCGAGGTCCTGCGGGCTGCGCTGCAGCGGGCGTCGATCCTGTCCAACGAGAAGTACCGCGGCGTGCGCGTCGAAGTCTCGCCGGGCCAACTCCGGATCAGCGCCCACAACCCGGAGCAGGAAGAAGCCCAGGAAGAGATCGAGGCCGACACCCGGGTCGACGGGCTTGCGATCGGCTTCAACGTGAACTACCTGCTGGATGCGCTCGGCGCGCTGCGCGACGAGCAGGTCGTCATCCAGCTCCGCGACGCCAATTCATCTGCACTGGTGCGCGGCGCGGATACCGGCCATGCGCGGCACGTGGTCATGCCGCTGCGTCTCTGACGCATTCGTGTTCCACGTGGAACCGGCAACACGACGCCCGGCTGGTCCGGGCGTCGTCGTTTCCTGCCCTGTGAGCCCCGCCTGATGCAGATCCAGCACGTGCGCCTGCGCGATGTGCGCCGCTTCGAGGCCGTGGATTTCCATCCTCGGCCCGGGTTCAACCTCGTGACCGGGGCCAACGGGAGCGGCAAGACCAGCCTGCTCGAAGCGATCCACTTGCTCGCCCATGCGCGCAGTTTCCGCGGCCGCGTGCGCGATGGCCTCATCCGCCAAGGCCAACCATCGCTGGACGTGTTCGCCGAATGGCGGGACCGCACCGATACCCCGCATCGGGCCGGGCTGAGGCATGCCGGCGGCGATTGGGAGGCGCGCCTGGATGGCGCCCCAGTCTCCCATCTTGGCCAGCTCTGCGAGGCCATGGCCGTGGTGACGTTCGAACCGGGCAGCCATGCACTCATCGATGGAAACAGCGAGCAGCGTCGGCGCTTCCTCGACTGGGGCTTGTTCCACGTGGAACGTCACTTGGGCGATGACGGATTCCTTGCCCTGTGGCGCCGTCACGCGCGGGCGCACAAGCAGCGCAACGCCTTGCTGCGGCAGCAGGCCGATGGTGCACAGCTGGATGCCTGGGAGCATGAATTGGCGCAGGCCGGCGAGGCCCTGACCCGGTGCCGGGAGCGTTATGTCGTCCAGCTTGCGCCCTATGTCGAGGCTGGCATGGCCGAATTGCTGCCATCGGCCGGCGGGGCCGCCATTGCACTACAGCCGGGCTGGCGCCGGCAGGAACTGCCGCTCGCGGATGCGCTGCTGCTGTCCCGCGACCGCGACCGCCTGCTTGGGCATACCAGCCTGGGACCGCACCGGGCCGACCTGAAGCTGGTGCTGGAGGCGCTGCCGGGCCGCGATGGTCTCTCGCGTGGGCAGGCGAAGCTGGCGGCGCTGGCCCTGCTGCTGGCGCAGGCGCGGCATCTGGCCGACGTGGAGGGCCATTGGCCACTCCTGCAACTGGATGATCTTGCGTCCGAGCTGGATCGCGACCACCAGGCTGGGGTACTGCGTGCGCTAGCGGGGAGTGGGGCGCAAGTGATCGTGACCGGCACCGAAGCGCCGCCCGGTTTGGCGATGCTGGACATGACGGTGTCGAGGTTCCACGTGGAACAGGGGCGTGTCACGCTCGCCGACGCGGCCTGAGCGGCGGGGCCCAAGGTCGGGTTGCTATACTGCCGATCCCTATAGCTAATGTGTCGAGGCGCGCTGCAAGCCGCGCCACGGGAGCCTGAGCCGTTGATGTCGCAGCATGAGCACACCCCGGGCGACGCGCCCGCCGTCCCGTCCGGAACCTACGATTCCAGCAAGATCACCGTGCTGCGCGGCCTGGAGGCCGTGCGCAAGCGTCCCGGCATGTACATCGGCGACGTCCATGACGGCACCGGCCTGCACCACATGGTGTTCGAGGTGGTCGACAACTCGGTCGACGAGGCGCTCGCCGGCCACGCCGACGACATCGTGGTCACCATCCACGAAGACGGGTCGGTGTCGGTGTCGGACAACGGGCGCGGCATCCCGGTCGACATCCACAAGGAAGAGGGTGTCTCCGCGGCCGAGGTGATCCTCACCGTGCTGCACGCCGGCGGCAAGTTCGACGACAACAGCTACAAGGTCTCCGGCGGACTGCATGGCGTGGGTGTCTCCGTGGTCAATGCGCTGTCCAGCAAGCTGACCCTGGACATCTGGCGCGATGGCGGCCACCACCAGCAGGAATACGCGCTCGGCGAGCCGGTCTACCCGCTCAAGCGCCTTGGCGACCAGGGTGGACGACGCGGCACCACGTTGCGGTTCTGGCCGGCCGCCGAAATCTTCACCGACGTCGAGTTCCACTACGACATCCTGGCCCGGCGCCTGCGCGAGCTGAGCTTCCTCAACTCCGGGGTCAAGATCACCCTCGTCGACGAGCGCGGCGAAGGGCGCCGTGACGTGTTCCAGTACGAAGGCGGCATCCGCAGCTTCGTGGAACACCTGGCCCAGCTGAAGACCCCGCTGCATCCCAACGTGATCTCGGTCAGCGGCGAGCAGAACGGCATCACCGTGGACGTTGCCCTGCAATGGACCGACGCCTACCAAGAAGCGATGTTCTGCTTCACCAACAACATCCCGCAGAAGGATGGCGGCACCCACCTGCAAGGCTTCCGTTCGGCGTTGACCCGCACGCTCACGAACTACATCGAGCAGAGCGGCATCGCCAAGCAAGCCAAGGTCGCCCTGTCGGGCGACGACATGCGCGAGGGCATGATCGCCGTGCTGTCGGTCAAGGTGCCGGATCCGAGCTTCTCCAGCCAGACCAAGGAGAAACTTGTCTCATCGGATGTGCGACCTGTCGTTGACAGCACGTTCGCTGCACGTTTGGAGGAGTTCCTGCAGGAACACCCCAATGAGGCGCGTGCGATCGCCGGCAAGATCGTGGATGCCGCGCGCGCCCGCGAGGCCGCGCGCAAGGCCCGCGACCTGACCCGCCGCAAGGGTGCGCTCGACATCGCCGGCCTGCCGGGCAAGCTGGCCGATTGCCAGGAGAAGGATCCGGCGCTGTCCGAACTGTTCATCGTCGAGGGCGACTCGGCCGGCGGCTCCGCCAAGCAGGGCCGCAACCGCAAGACCCAGGCGATCCTGCCGCTGAAGGGCAAGATCCTGAACGTCGAACGCGCGCGCTTCGACCGCATGCTGGCCAGCGCGGAGGTCGGCACCCTGATCACCGCGCTCGGCACCGGCATCGGCAAAGACGAGTACAACCCGGACAAGCTGCGCTACCACCGCATCATCCTGATGACTGACGCCGACGTCGACGGCAGCCACATCCGCACCTTGCTGCTGACCTTCTTCTACCGGCAGATGCCGGAGCTGATCGAGCGCGGCCACATCTACATCGGCCTGCCGCCGCTGTACAAGATCAAGCAGGGCAAGAACGAGCTCTACCTGAAGGACGATGCCGCGCTGGATGCGTATTTGGCCGGCAACGCGGTGGAAGGCGCGCAGCTGGTGCCGGCCGCCGGCGAGCCGCCGATCGACGGGGCCGCGCTGGAATCGCTGCTGCTGGCTTACGCGAAGGCGCGCGAGGCGATCGCCCGCAATGCGCACCGCTACGACCCGCAGGTCCTCGAGGCGCTGATCGACTTCACCCCGCTGGATGCCGGAAGCCTGGCGCAGGGCATCGACGCCGGCGAACTGGCGGCGCTGGCATCCCGGCTCAACCGCAGTGGCCTGGGCAAGCCGCGTTACACGCTCAGCCTGCAACCGACGTCCGAACAGCGCCCGGCAGCGCTGCTGGTGACCCGCCTGCACATGGGCGAATCGCTGACCCAGGTGCTGCCGCTCTCGGCGTTCGAGCATGGCGAACTCAAGCCGTTGCGCGAAGCCGCGGCGGCGCTGCATGGCCTGATCCACGAGGGTGCACAGATCCAGCGCGGCACCCGCGCGCAAGCCATCGCCAGCTTCGCCGAGGCGCAGGCCTGGTTGCTGGAGGAAGCCAAGAAGGGTCGCCAGATCCAGCGCTTCAAGGGCCTCGGCGAAATGAACCCCGAGCAGCTCTGGGACACCACGGTGAACCCGGAGACCAGGCGCCTGCTGCAGGTCAGGATCGAGGACGCGGTCGCCGCCGACGCCATCTTCAGCACGCTGATGGGCGACGTGGTGGAGCCGCGCCGCGAGTTCATCGAGGACAACGCGTTGAAGGTGGCCAACCTCGACGTGTGAGCCATCAAGGGCGCGTCGCATTGACGCGCCCTTGAGCCGCGGGACGCTACAACGCGGGCACTCCCACGACCACCGGATCCCGCCGATGCCCCGCGCCCGCCTCCTTGCCGTCCTGCTGGCGGCCTCCCTCGTCGGCGCCTGCGCCACCACCACGTCGCCCACCGGCCGCACCCAGTACGTCGGCGCGGTTTCGCAGGCCCAGCTCGACCAGCTGGGGGCGAAGGCCTTCGCCGAACAGAAGGCGACCAAGCCGCAGGCCAGCGATGCCGCGCAACGCCGCTACGTCGCCTGCGTGACCGACTCGATCGCGGCTGGACTGCCTGCGCAATGGCGCACCTATCGCTGGGAGTCGGCGCTGTTCGTCGACGAGGAACCGAACGCCTTCGCGCTTCCGGGGGGGAAGGTCGGGGTGTATTCGGGCATCTTCCGGGTGGCCCGTGACCAGGATCAGTTGGCGGCGGTGATCGCCCACGAAATCGGCCACGTCGTGGCCCGCCACCACGACGAGCGGATCACCCGCCAGGTGGGCGCGGCGGGCGCTGTGCAGCTGCTCGGGGCCTTGGCCGGCGATTACGGGCAGGTGGCCGCCCAAGGCGGTTCGATCCTGGCCCAGGCCGGCTTCCTGCTGCCGAATTCGCGCGCGCAGGAGACCGAGGCGGACGTGGTCGGCCAGCAGCTCATGGCGGAGGCGGGATACGACCCGCGCGGCGCCGTGGTGCTGTGGCGCAACATGGCGGAGCTGGGCGGCGCACGCCCCCCGCGCTGGCTATCCACCCATCCCGAGCCTGCCTCGCGCCTGCGCGAGCTCGATGCCCGCGCGGCCAGCCTGGTGCCCGTCATGGAGCAGGCACGGCGTGCGGGCCGCATGCCGCGTTGCCGCTGACTTAACGGCGGGGACGGACAGAATGCCGGCACGGTCGAATCGGCGTACTTTCTGCTAGGGTGCGTCCCCTCGCCGGCTGTTGGCGGCAATAGTCCACATTCGAGGTGTTGCATGAACAAGTCGATCCGTCGTCCCCTCGTCGCGGCGCTCTGCGGTGCGCTCGGGTTGATGGTCCTCGCGCCGTCGGCCAATGCCCAACAGCAGTCCGGCACCACCAGCATGCGCGAGCAGCGCGCGAAGCGGATGGCGGAACTTGGCAAGACCAAGGATGCCGAGCAGAAGACCGAGGAAGCTGCGGCGCTGTACCCGAACGCGACCCGTGTGCAGCCCGAGGCCAAGGCGAACCCGAAGATCGTCAAGCAACTGCAGGAGATGCAGGAGCTGTTCGAGAAGCAGGAGAACGACAAGGTCATCGCCAAGGCCGAGGCGATCGTCGCGATGCCGTCGGCCGGCGCGTACGAGAAGTCCTTCGCCTACTCGCTCGCCGGCAACGCCGCGGCCGACAAGGACGACCAGGCGGCTGCCGCCGGCTACTTCGCCAAGTCGGTGGAAGCCAACGGCCTCGACAACAACAGCCACTTCTCCACCATGTACAACCTGGCGGTGATCCAGTTCGGCGAAGAGAAGTACGCCGACGCGCTTGCCACCATGGATCGCTTTCTGGCTGAGACCAAGTCGACCAAGCCTGAGCACGCGGCGTTCCGCGCCGGCATCCTCGCCAACATGGGGCGCCATGACGAGGCGGCGACGGCTTACAAGAAACTCGTCGCCGACAACCCCGCCGACAAGCGCCTGCTGATGAATGCCGTTGCCGCGCTGCAGAACGCCGACAAGTTCGCAGAAGGCAACGTCCTGCTGGAGGACGCCTACAAGCGCGGCATGCTGACAGAGCCGCGCGAGCTGCGCGCCCTGTACGTGGGCTACATGAACGCCTCGCGCTGGGATGAGGCGCAGAAGGTCATGGACGACGGCGCGGCGAAGGGCATCCTGCAGGCGGGGCCGGAGCTGGCCAAGGACTACATGGTGCTGGCCCAGAACGCCTACGTGGACGACAAGATCCCGCAGGCGATCGTGCTGTACGGCAAGGCAGCGCCGATGGCGGCCGACGGCGAGGCCTACCTCAACCTGGCCAAGGTGCTGGAATACGCCGGCAAGAAGAGCGACGCGAAGGCCGCCGCGCAGAAGGCGATCGACAAGGGGATCAAGAAGCCTGAGGAAGCGAAGGCGATCCTCGCGCGTTGAGACCCGGTTCGCGAAAAGGCCCGCGCGACCGGGTTTCCGGGAAGACTAGTTGGAAGAGTCGCAGGGGATTGTATAGACTACGTGGTTCCTGCGCCCGCCCGGTCGCAGGATGATGTCCCGGCGCGAGGCGCCAGGGGCCACCCTCACCAGAGCCGTGCGCATGACGCAAGATCTCGCCAACCCCGAGAACAACGACAACCGCGAAGGCGGTTTGAGCTGGCCGCGCATCGCCGGCATCAGTTTTGCCCTTGCCCTGCATGCCGCGGCCCTGCTGCTGCTGCTGGCGCCGATTTCGCCGCCGGCGCAGGATGCCGATGAGGAGGACGTGGTGAACGTCACCTTCATCGAGCCGCCGCCGCCGCCGCCGCCGCCCCCGCCGCCGCCGCCGCCGACGGACAAGCCGCCGCCGCCGATCAAGACCCTGGCGCCGCCGACCAAGGCGCCCGTGTTGCCGCCGCCGGAAGATCCGCCGGTGGTGCTCGACACCCCACGTGCGGTCGACGTGCAGGCGCCGCCACCGTCGCCGCCGGCACCGCCTGCCGCGGTCTCTGACATGAGTTCCGGCGTGGATCCGTCTTCGCGCGCCATGAATCCGCCGAAGTATCCGCCGGAAGAGCAGCGCCGTGGCATCCAGGGCACAACGGTGCTGGTCGTCAGCATCGACGCCAGTGGTGGCGTGCTCGACGTCGAAGTGGAGAAGTCGAGCGGCAACCGCAACCTCGACCGCGCCGCGGTTCAGGCCGCCCGTCGCTGGCGTTTCAACCCGGAAGTCCGCAATGGCCAGAAGGTGGCCAGCCGCGTGCGCGTCCCGGTCGAATTCAAGATGTAACGTCGATCCTGCGTTCCACCCGCTCCCGCCGTACCCGTAGTTCCTTTGTAAACCCCATCCACGACATCCAAAGGTAAGCGTATGTTGCAAGAAACGACTGCTGCCGCACCTGCCGCCGCCGGAGGCAACAACGCCGCCGCGCTGCAGCAGATGGGCTTCGACCATCTGATCCAGAACTTCGACGTGGTCGGCTGGGCCGTGTTCATCACCCTGTCGATCATGTCGGTGATGTCCTGGTACTGGATCATCATCAACTTCATCAAGAACAGCCGCCTGCGCGGCCGCGCCGACAAGGTCGTCGGCACGTTCTGGGAAACCCCGAACGCGCAGGATGCGATCCGCTTCATGGAAGAGCAGCCGGCCTCCGAGCCGTTCTCGAAGATCGCGCTCGATGCCGCCCAGGCCGCCGCGCACCACCAGCGCCATGACGGTTCGCGCCTGGCCGAGTCGCTGAACCGCTCGGAGTTCGTCGACCGCGCCCTGCGCCAGGCCGTGACCCGCGAGTCCTCGCGCCTGGAGAACGGCCTGACCGTGCTGGCGACCACCGGTTCGACCGCGCCGTTCGTCGGCCTGCTCGGCACCGTGTGGGGCATCTACCACGCGCTGATCAAGATCGGTTCGTCGGGCGACGCCTCGATCTCCGCGGTGGCCGGCCCGGTGGGCGAGGCGCTGATTATGACCGCGATCGGCCTGTTCGTGGCCATCCCGGCGGTGCTCGCGTACAACTTCTTCGTCCGCCTGAACCGCGTCACCAACAACCAGTTCGACACCTTCGCGCACGACCTGCACGACTTCTTCGCCACCGGCGCTCGCGTCGGCGAAGTGGCCGGCAAGCGCTGATCGAACGACTCGTCTGACGGAGCAACCCCATGGCCTTCAGTTCCGGTAACGACAGCGGCGGCCCGATGGCCGAGATCAACGTCACGCCCCTCGTGGACGTGATGTTGGTGCTGCTGATCATCTTCATGATCACCACCCCGCTGATGAACCATAAGGTCAAGGTGAAGCTGCCCGAGGTGGTCGTCGAGAAGAAGGACGATGAGAGGCAGAAGATCCCGCCGATCACCATCTCGGTGACCGAAGCGGGCGCGCTCTTCCTCAACGACGAGCCGACCACCAAGCAGGCGATCGAAAGCCGCCTGTCGGTCGAGGCGCAGAAGGTGCCGCAGCCGCCGGTGCAGATCCGTGGCGACAAGACCACGCCGTACCGGATGGTGAGCGACATCGTGAAGGTCGCCCAGCAGCAGGGCATCGCCAAGGTCGGCTTCATCACCACCCCGCCGAAGAAAGGCCAGTAAGGAGGATCCGCCATGGCGTTTTCGAGCAATTCCGGCGGCGGTGCGATGGCCGACATCAACGTCACGCCGCTGGTCGACGTGATGCTGGTGCTGCTGATCATCTTCATGGTGACCATGCCGATCCAGTCGGTGCCGGTCGATGTCGACCTGCCGCAGAAGACGGACAAGCCGCCGGAGAATCCGAAGGAGCCGCCGGAACCGATCAGCCTGCGCATCGACGGCTCCGGCCAGGTGTTCTGGAACGACAGCCCGACCCCGGTTTCTGCGCTGCAGAAGATGATGGAAACCGAAGTCGAGCGCGATCCGACCAACCAGCCCGAGCTGCAGATCGACACCAACGACAATGCCGAGTACGGCGTGCTGGCCAAGGTCTTGGCCGCCGCCAAGAACGCGCAGATGGTGAAGATCGGTTTCGTCCAGAACTGAACCAGACTTTCATAGGCTCCGGCTTCCGGAGCACGTCGTGGATGACGGCGCCGCCCCGCAACGGGCGGCGCTTTTTTCTTGCGCGCTTGACGCGCCAAGCGGACGGGCGCAGCGTGGAGGCGGGCATCCCGCCCCTGGAAGGAGGTTCACGATGGCCGCTTCCGCATTCCCGTCGCCGCGTGCCGTGCCGGCCGCGATCGCCGGCATCAACATCACCCCCCTCGTCGACGTGATGCTGGTCCTGCTGGTGATCTTCATGGTCACCATGCCGATCCGCAGCGAGGTGCTGGCGCTCGATATCCCGCAGGTCGGGCCACCGCAACCGCCGACGCCGAGGCCCGAGCCGGTGCGGCTCGACGTGCTGGCCGACGGCGGCGTCATGCTCGACGGGGTGCGCCTGGAGCTCGCGGTGCTGCCCGCCGAGCTGCGCGCCCAGCATTCCCAGGCGCTGACCGCCACCGTCTCGTTGCACAGCAGCGAGGCCGCCGAGTACCGCGTCTTCGCGCTGGCGCTGGCCGCGGCGCGCGCCGCCGGATACCGCGAGATCGCGATCAGGCGGTAGCGCAGGTCCCGTCCACGATGCGGCGGTACGCACGGACCGTCGCGTCGAGGCCGGCATACAGGGATTCGCCGATCAGCGCGTGGCCGATCGAGACCTCGCGCACGTCGGGGACATGGGCCAGGAAGGTGGCGAGGTTGGCCTGGCTCAGGTCATGGCCGGCATTCACCGCCACGCCGGCGGCCTGCGCGCGGCGCGCCGTGTCCGCGGCGGCTGCCAGTGCGGCCCGGGCATCGCCGGCGGCGAAGGCCTCGGCATAGGGGCCGGTGTAGAGCTCGACCCGATCGGCGCCGCAATCGGCGGCGCGTGCCACGGCGGGATCGCCGACATCCACGAACAGGCTGACCCGCGCGCCGAGCGCCTTGTACGCGGCGACCAGCGGACGCAGGCCGGCGGCATCACGCGCGAAATCGAAGCCGTGGTCCGAGGTCAACTGGCCGTCGCCATCGGGGACGAAGGTGACCTGCGCGGGCCGGGCGGCTTCGCACAACGCCAGCAGGCCGGGATAGCCGGGGCGGGGCGGGGCGAACGGGTTGCCCTCGATGTTGTATTCGACGCCGCGCGCGCGGCAGAGCGAGGCGAGCGCCAGCACGTCGTCGGCCCGGATGTGGCGCGCATCGGGGCGCGGATGCACGGTCAGGCCATGGGCACCGGCGTCGAGGCAGGCGGTTCCGGCGCGCACGACATCGGGCTCGTCGCCGCCGCGCGAGTTGCGCAGGACCGCGATCTTGTTGAGGTTGACGCTGAGCGCGGTGCTCAAGGCGCGGGCGGTTCGGTGTCGCGGGCGGCCGCCTTGCGCGCTTCGGCCTGCTCGCGCAGGCGGCGGAGTTCGGCGGGATCGATCATGCTCGACGGGTCCCGGCTGCCGCCCGCCATCCGCGCCGAGTACAGGCCGGCGAGCCATAGGATCCAGAGGCCGAGTGCAGCCAGCATGCCAAGCACCATCAGGATGCTCGACGTGGTCTTGACCGCGAACGCCAATGCAGCGAAGCCGAGCAGGAGGAACAGCCAGTGCATGCGCGGGTTCCGGCAGGGAGAAGCGCGCAGTGTACGCCGCGCCGCCGCGCCTGCGCAGCGCTCAGAGCAGGGGCGAGAGCAGGCGGGCGAAGGCCTCGGGCAGGCGCGCGCGCCATAGCGGGCGCGCCCGGTCCACCCGTACCCGCGGGGCGTTGGCGAATTCGCCCTCGATGAGTTTGGCCAGCGCGGTCGCAAGCCCCGCATCGCGCAAGAGCACGCTCACCTCGAAGTTGAGGCGGAAACTGCGGTGGTCGAAGTTGGCGCTGCCGACCATCGCGAGGTCGTCGTCGACCAGCAGGGCCTTGGTGTGCAGCATGCGCGGGCCGTATTCGTAGACCTTGACCCCCGCCGCCAACAGGGTGTCGAAATAGGAGCGCGCGGCCAGCGTCACCAGCCGGCTGTCGCTCTGGCGCGGCACCAGCAGGCGCACGTCGAGCCCGCCGAAGGCGGCGGACGTCAGCGCCATCATCGCCGCCTCGCCGGGCACGAAGTAGGGCGTGACCAGCCAGACCCGATGGCGCGCCGCGTGGATCGCGGCGACATGCAACCGGTGGATCGCTTCCCAATCCGAATCCGGGCCGGAGGTGAGCACCTGCGCGTGGATCGGGTCCTCGCTGGCCGCGATCTCGCTGCGCGGCAGGCTGGCCAGCACGCTGCGGTCGTCGGTGGCGTAGGCCCAATCCTCGACGAACACCAGCTGCAGGATGGCGACGACCTCACCCTCGAGGCGCAGGTGCAGGTCGCGATAGGCATCGGCGCGCAGCCGGTCGTTCTCCTCGTCGGTGATGTTGATGCCGCCGGCGAAGCCGACCCGGCCATCCACCACCACGATCTTGCGGTGCGTGCGCAGGTTCATCCACGAGCGTTCCCACACGCGCCCGAAGCGGATCGGGTGGAACCACGCGAGTTCGCCGCCGGCCTCCAGCAGCGGGGCGAAGAAGCGCTGCGGCGCCTTGCTGCTGCCGACCGCGTCCAGCAGCAGGCGCACCTTCACCCCGGCGCGGGCGCGCTCGACCAGGGCATCGCGCAAGGCGGTGCCGCTCTGGTCCGGGTGGTAGATGTAGTACTCGAGGTGGACATGGTCGCGGGCGCCGCGCACCGCCTCCAGCAGGGCTTCGTAGGTCGCCGCTCCATCCACCAGCAGGTCGATGCGGCGCGCGGTGCTCGGCGGCAGGCCGGTGGTGGCCTTGCCCAGCCGTGCCAGCTCGCGGGCATCGGGGTCGTCCAGCGTCGGCACCTCCCCCGCCTGCACCCGCGCACGCGCGCGGCGCAGCCGGTGGCGCCGGATCCGCAGCGGGCCGAACAGCTGGTAGACCACCAGGCCGACATAGGGCAGCGCGGCCAGCCCCAGCAGCCAGCTGAGCGTGGCCACCGGCTCGCGCTTCTGCAGCACGATCCACACGCCCAGCCCGACCAGGTAGGCGATCCAGCCCAGCGACAGGTACAGGCGGATGTGCGGGATCGCCCACAGGGCGTCCCAGGCCTGGTGCACCAGGTCGATCATCGGGGCTCCGTCGTCGCGGCCGTTGCGACCGCCACAGGGTAGGGTGCGCGAATGGAAATGTCGCGTGACGAGGACGCCCGCCAGGCCACCGCGCCGATCCGCGGGCGCGGGGCGGCGTCGCGGGTGGCCGGCCGTTTCGAGCGGCGCGAGTTGCGGGGCGAGGACGACGGCTGGGGATCGGTCTACGCCGACCTCGAAGGCGTGCCGAAGCCGGCGACGACGGTCGCCGAGGAACGCGCGCGCAGCATCATCAGCCGCAACCGCTCGCCGGACATCGCGTTCTCGCAGTCGGTGAACCCGTACCGCGGCTGCGAGCACGGCTGCGTCTACTGCTTCGCGCGGCCCTCGCACGCCTACCTCGACCTCTCGCCCGGGCTGGATTTCGAGACCCGCCTGTTCGCCAAAACGAATGCGGCGGACTTGCTGCGCACCGAGCTGGCCAAGCCGGGCTACGTCCCCGCCCCGATCGCACTGGGCATCAACACCGACGGCTGGCAGCCGATCGAGCGCGAACGCGGGATCAGCCGCGCCTGCCTCGAGGTGCTGCTGGAGGCGCGGCATCCGGTGTCCATCGTCACCAAGGGCAGCGCGATCACCCGCGACCTCGACCTGCTGGCGGCCCTCGCCCGCCAGGGCCTGGCCAGCGTGTTCGTGTCGGTGACCAGCCTCGACAACGCCTTGTCGTCGAAACTGGAACCGCGCGCGGCGGCCCCGCACACCCGCCTGAAGATGATCGCCGCGCTACGCGAGGCGGGCGTGCCCGTCGGGGTGCTGGTGGCGCCGGTGATCCCGATGGTCACCGACGCCGACCTCGAGCGCATCCTGGAAGCGGCGCGGGACGCGGGTGCGCAGACGGCCGGTTACGTGATGCTGCGGCTGCCGTACGAGCTCAAGGACATCTGGCGCGAATGGCTGCAGCTGCACGTGCCGGCGCGCGCGGCCCACGTGATGAGCCTGGTCCGGCAGATGCGCGGCGGCAAGGACTACGACAGCCGGTTCGGGACCCGCCAGCGCGGCGAAGGCCCGTTCGCCGACCTGGTGGCGATGCGTTTCGCCAAGACCCGCAAGCGGCTGGGCTTCGAAGGCCTGCCGGCGTTGCGCACGGATATGTTCCTGCCGCCGCGCATCCCGACGCCGCAGGGCGAGCTGTTCTGAATCGTCGCAGCGCCGGGCGGGGCGGGCCGGCATGGCCCGCCGCTCAGGCTCCGCATCCGGCTTCGATTCGCGGACGCAGGCCATCCATGGCCTGCTCGGTGCATGCCGGCCCGTCCCGCCCGGCCCGGAAACTCAACGCGCGGGCAGCGGGATCCGCTCGACGTCGTCGCCGGGAATCAGCCCGAACGCGCCGGCCTCCCAGTCGCGCTTGGCTTGTTCGATCCGCTCCTGCGACGACGACACGAAGTTCCACCACATATGCCGCGGCGCATCCAGCGGCTCGCCACCGAACAGCATCGCCTTGAGCGGGGTCTTCGCCCGCAGCACGTGGCGCGCGCCGCGGTCGAGCAGGACCAGGTGCTTGGCGGGGAGGTCGGTCCCGTCGAGCTGGGCCTCGCCCTCCAGCACGTAGAGCGCGCGTTCCGGCGCCTCGGGATCGATCGCCAGTTCGGCATCGGGCAGCAGGTCCAGCGCGGCGTTGAAGGTATCGGCGAACACCCGCACCGGCGATTCCATCCCGAAGCCGCGCCCGGCCACCACCCGCAGGTGCGCGCCGGCATGCCGGCGTTCCGGAAGGGTGGCCGCGGGGTGGTGGTGGAAGGACGGCGCAGTCTCCTCGTGGCTGCGCGGCAGCGCCACCCAGGTCTGCATCCCGTGCAGCGCATGCCCGTCGGCGCGGGGGTCGGGCGGGGTGCGTTCGGAATGGGCGATGCCGCGGCCGGCGGTCATCCAGTTCACGTCGCCGGGCAGGATGTCCTGCAGGCTGCCCAGGGTGTCGCGATGGCGAATCGCGCCGGCCCACAGGTAGGTCACGGTGGCCAGCCCGATGTGCGGATGCGGGCGCACGTCGATGCCGAGGCCGGGCTCGAACAGCGCCGGCCCCATGTGGTCGACGAACACGAACGGGCCGACGCTGCGCGCCTGCAGGGTGGGCACGGCGCGGCGCACTTCGAAGCCGCCGCCGAGGTCGTGGGTGCGCGGGGTCACCAGCTGGGTCATGGGTCGGGCCTCATCCGAAATGCGGCAGCATCGGGCCGCCCAGCCACAGCCAGCGCGCCATCCACGCACTGACCAGGCCGATCAGCACGGTCAGCGGCAGGCCGATGCGGGTGAAATCGCTGAACCGGTACTGGCCGGGGCCGAGGATCAGCAGGTTGCCGTGGTGGCCGATCGGGGTCAGGAACGCGACCACCGCGCCCAGCGCGGTGCACACCACGTACGGCGTCGGTGGCTGGTCCAGCACCTGCGCCAGCGCGATCGCGATCGGTCCCAGCAGCGCGGTGGTGGCGGCATCGGACATCACCTGGGTGAGCAGCGCGGCGACGGTGAACATCACCAGCAGCACCGCCAGCGGCGGCCAGTGCGCGACCACCCCCGACAGGTGCGTGGCCAGCAGGTCGGCGGTGCCGGTCTGTTCCATCGCGATGCCGAGCGGGATCACCCCGGCGATCATCACGAAGATGCGCACGTCGATCTCGCGGTAGGCCTGCTGGATGTCGATGCAGCGGGTGGCGACCATCGCCACCGCGCCCAGCAGGAAGGCCAGCGGCGCGGGCAGCCATTCGGTGGCCGCGGCGAGGATGGTGGCGCCGAGGATCGCCAGCGCCAGCGGCGCGCGCAGCCGGCGCTTGGCCTCGCCGGCGAAGGGCGCCAGCAGCAGGAACCCGTGGTGGGTGGCGAGTTCGGCGAAGCGCGAGGGCCGGCCCCACAGCACCAGCAGGTCGCCTTCGCGCAGGCGCGCGTCCGACAGGCGCTCGGCGACCTGCCCGGCGTGCCGCCACAGGCCGACCACCACCGCGTGGAACTGGCGCGAGAAATCCAGCTCGCGGATGCTGCGGCCGATGAACTCCGAGCCCGGCGCGACCACCGTCTGCACCAGCTGCGGCGTGCCGTCCCCGGACAGGGTGTCGCCGTAGCGGACGATCGCGTTGAGGTCCAGGCCGGGGTCGTCGTGCAGCGACATCAGCTCGTCGGCGCCGGCTTCGATCAGCAGGATGTCGCCCCCGAGCAGGGCGCTGCCGGCGGTCAGGTCGGTGCGCGAGGCGCCGTCGCGCAACCAGCCCAGCACCTGCACCGACTTGCCGATGGCCTTCTGCATGTCGGTCAGGCTGCGGGTGGCCCACTGCCCGCCCGGCACCACCAGCAGCTCGGTGCGGAAGCGCCCGAGGCGCAGGTAGTCGTCGTCGCCGCCCTCGCCGCTGCGCTTGGGCAACAGCCAGCGGGTGGCGAGCATGTAGGCGGTGCCGACCAGCACCAATGCGATGCCGATCGGGGTGATCGAGAAGATCCCCAGCCCTTCGGCGCCGGCGCGCTGCAGCTGGTCGTTGGCGAGCAGGAACGCTGGCGCGCTGACCAGGGTCAGGGTGGTGCCGAGCGAAGCTGCCAGCGACATCGGCATCAGCAGCCGCGAGGCCGGCATGTGGCGATCGCGCGCGTGCCGCAGCAGCAGCGGCAGCATCATCGCGGTGACCATCACGTGGTGGGTGAAGGCGGCGAGCAACGCCACCACCGGCATCACCACCGCGATCGTGCGCCACTCGTGACGGCCGCCGGCGCGACCGATCCAGGCGCCGATGTGCTCGCTCACCCCGGTGGCCGCCAACGCGCCGGAGATCACGAACACCGCGGCGACGATGATGGCGGGCTCGCTGGCGAACCCGGACAGCGCCTGCTTGCTGTCGAGCACGCCGGTCAGCACCAGCGCCAGCAGGATCAGCATGGCGGTCACGTCGACCCGCAGCTTCTCGGTGATGAACAGGTACAGCGCGCCGGCCAGGATCAGGCCGAACGCGATCTGCGACCACAGCAGGGGATAGGCGGCGAGCATGCGGGCATTGTGGCAAATCCCGGCGGCGCGACCGCCACGCCGCGCATGCACGCGGGCTTTACATTTGCCACCGGTAGACTGCGCGGATGCAGCCATCGTCGCCCGGCGCCACCGAAGCGGGCGCAAGCGCAGCAGCCACCGACGCCGCACCGGACCACGCCGCCGTGGAGCTGCAGGCCGTGCATGCGCGCCTGGAAGCCCTTGCACGTGGCATGTCGCACGACCTGCGTGCGCCATTGCGGGCGATCGAGGGCTTCGCCCGGCAGGTGGCGCGCGATCCCGCCGCGCCCGAGGCCCAGGCCCAGCTCGAGCGGATCCGCCAGGCCGCGGCGCGCATGGGTGGGTTGATCGACGGGCTGGTGGAGCTGATGCGCATCGACGGCCTGCCGCTGCGGCCGGGGCCGGTCGACCTGGGCCTGCTCGCCGAGTGGGTGGCCGCCGAGCTGCAGGATGCGCAGCCCGAGCCGCCGTTGCAGCTCGAGGTGCAGGACGGGCTCGGCGTCACCGGCGACGAGCGCCTGCTCAAGACCCTGTTGCAGCAGGTGCTGCGCAATGCACGCCAATTCGCGGGCGACGGCCCGGCCCGGGTCGAGGTCGGCGGCGAGCGCGAGGGCGACACCCTGCGCCTGCGCGTCCGTGACCACGGTATCGGTTTCGACATGGCCCATGCAGGGAAACTGTTCCAGCCGTTCCAGCGCCTGCACGGGCGCGACGAGGGGGCCGGCGACGGGCTCGGGTTGGCGATCGCGCAGCGGGTGGCGGTGCGCCACCGCGGCGGGATCGAGGCCGAGGCACGCCCGGGCGAAGGCGCCACGTTCCACGTGGTGCTGCGCGATCTGCAATGACGAGGAAGGACGCGAAGGCATGAATGGCAACAGGGACATCCTGCTGATCGAGGACAACCCGGACGACGTCGAGCTGACCCGCATCGCGTTCGCCGAGGCGGGGAGCGCACACCGGCTCACCGTGGTCAGCGATGGCGCCGAGGCGCTGGATTACCTGTTCGCCCGCGGCGCGCACGCGGGACGCGCCGCGACGGACCTGCCGGCGGTGGTGCTGCTGGACCTCAACCTGCCCAAGCTCAATGGCCGCGAGGTGCTGCAGGCGATCCGCAGCGACCCCGCCACCCGCAGCCTGCCGGTGGTGGTGCTGACCACCAGCGCCGAGCCCTTCGATGTCGACGCCGTCTACGAACTCGGCGCCAACAGCTACATCCAGAAGCCGGTGGAGTTCGAGCGCTTCGTCGATGCGGTGCGCCAGATCGGGCTGTACTGGCTGACCCTCAACCAGGCGCCCGGCAATCCCTGAGGCGGGTCAGCCCGCGTCGTGTGCGTGGTGGTAGCGGACCGCGGCCTCGACTTCGGCCTTCGAGCCCAGGAACACCGGCACCCGCATGTGCAGGCCGGTCGGCTGCACTTCCAGCATGCGCTGGCGGCCGGTGCTGGCGGCACCGCCGGCCTGCTCGACCAGGAAGCTCATCGGGTTGGCCTCGTACATCAGCCGCAGCTTGCCGCCCTTGGGCGCGCATTTGCTGTCCAGCGGATAGCTGAAGATGCCGCCGCGGGTCAGGATGCGATGCACGTCGGCCACCATGCTGGCCACCCAGCGCATGTTGAAGTCCTTGCCGCGCGGACCTTCCCTGCCGGCCAGCAGGTCGCCGACGTAGGCCTGCATCGGCGGCTCCCAGAAGCGCTGGTTCGACATGTTGACCGCGAATTCCTTCGTTTCCTCCGGGATCCGCATCCCGCGCGTGGTCAGCACGAAGCTGCCGATCTCGCGGTCCAGGGTGAAGGCATGGGTGCCGTGGCCGACGGTCAGCACCAGCATGGTGCTGGGTCCGTAGGTGCAGTAGCCGGCGGCGACCTGCGCGGTGCCCGGCTGCAGGAAGTGCTCGTCGCCCGGATGGGTGACGCCGTCCGGGCAGCGCAGCACCGAGAAGATGGTGCCCACCGAGATGTTGACGTCGATGTTCGACGAGCCGTCCAGCGGATCGAACAGCAGCAGGTAGTTGCCGCGCGGGTAGACGTCGGGGATCGGGTGCGAGGTGTCCATTTCCTCCGAGGCCAGCCCGGCCAGGTGCCCGCCCCAGGCGTTGGCTTCGAGCAGGATCTCGTTGCTCAGCACGTCCAGTTTCTTCTGCGCCTCGCCCTGCACGTTGATGCTGGCTTCGCCGGCGCTGAGCGCGTCGCCGAGCACGCCGCCCAGCGCGCCCTTGCCGACCGCGATGGAGATCGACTTGCAGGCGCGCGCGACCACCTCGACCAGCAGCCGCAGGTCGGGGTTGATGCGTCCGGCGCGTTGTTCCTCGATCAGGAAGCGGGTCAGCGAGATGGCGTGGGTGGACATGGCGGCTGGCGGGCTGGGGAAAGCGCTATTGTCGCCGATGACCATCCCCGGAGGCCGACATGCGACCCCATGCCCTGAGTGCCCTGCTGCTGGCCAGCCTGCCACTGGCGGCGTGTTCGCCCGCCCCCGCCCCGCCGACGATACCGGGCGGCAATGCCGCCGGGGCCCTCCCTGCCGCAGCGCCTCCTCCCGCCACCGAGCGCGCCGCCACCCCCGCCGCGCCGGCCGATGCCGCGCCTGCCGCCGATGGCGCGTCGATCGCGGGCGCGATCCATGACGGCAACCGCGCCCCGCCCGCGCTCCGGGTCTGCGCGCATCCGCTGGATGGCGGCAAGCCGCGTTGCATCGACACCGCGCCGGGCGCGACCGCGTACCGCCTCGCGCTGGCGCCCGGTCGCTACGTGGTCGTGGCCCAGGCCAAGGACGACCCGGGCCTGCGCTTCGCCCATGCGAGCCGGATCCGTTGCATCCGCGCACCGTGCCCGCCCGATGCCCTGGTCGAACTGTCACTGGCCCCCGGCGAGGCGCTGGCGGGCATCGACCTCACGGCGGGCGCGGCCGAACCGCCGGCCGCCGCAGACGGCTGAGCGGGCTCAGGACGCGGGCAAGGCCAGCTGCAGCGTGGCTTCGCCGCCGCGGCGGCGTTCCACTTCGCCGATGGCGATGCCGCGCGCCGACAGGACGCTGCGCAGCGCCTGTTCCCACGCATCCGCGCGGGCGTCGTCGACGCCGGCGAGGACGACGTCCACGCGCATCGCCCGCCAGCGCTGCAGCGCCCAGCCCTGGGCTTCCAGCGCCGCCTGCTGCGTGGGATCGGGGCCGATGGCGTCGTCGGTCGCGGGACCGAGCGCGATCGGCGGCAGGCCCTGCAGGGCCGGCACCACCCGCAGCGGGTCGTCGCCTTCCTGGCGCGCGCCGTCGATCTCGCGCTCGATCCGCTGCGCCCGGGCCAGCGGCACCCGCGCGTCGGCCGCCAGCCACAGTTCCCACCCGGGTCCGCTGGTCGCGCGCTGCAACCGACCGAGGTAGGGCAACAAGGCCGCGGTGACCCGCGCCTGCTGCGCCTGCGCCGCCTGCTGCTTCTGCGCGCGCACGCTCTCGGCATCCTGCAGGGCCAGCACGCTGCGCTTGAGTTCGGCGAGGGTGCCCTGCTGGCGCGCCACGGTCGCATCGTCAGCCGTCAGCACCTCGCGCACGCGCACCGCGACCGGGCGCCCGAGGCGCTCGCCCAGCGTGCGTTGCAGCCGCGCCTCGAGGCCGGCGGCGTGCGTGGGCACCAGCACCACCGCGTCCACGCCGACGCCCTCGCCGGTCGTGTCCACGCGCAAGGCCGAGACCCGCCCGTTGACGCCGGCGGCGGCCGCGTCCAGGGTCGAGCGCACGGTCAGTTCGGTCTGCGACTGCAGCGCGATCCGCTTGAGCGCCAGGCCCAGCGGAATCGACAGCAGGACGAAGGTGCCGACGATCAGCAGCGCCTGCCAGGCAGACTGCTTGGGCGTGTCGTCGCCGCCGAAACCGTACCAGCGCGCGACGATGGTCACCGACAGCGCGATCGCCAGCAGGTTGGTCATGAACAGGAACGCGGCGCCGCGCGCGATGTCCCAGTTGCCCACCGCGGTGCCGAAGCCGACCACCGCAAGCGGCGGCATCAGCGCGGTGGCGATCGCCACGCCGACGATGGTCTCGCCCTTGCGGGTGATGGTGGCGTAGGCGCCGGCGAGGCCGGACAGCACCGCGACCAGCAGGTCGAAGAAGGTCGGGCGGGTGCGCGCGAGGATCTCGCCGGTCGCCTCCTGCAGCGGCGACAGCCAGACCAGCGGGATCGCGATCGCCAAGGCCAGCGCGACCCCCGCGCCCAGCGTGCGCAGCGATTCGCGCACGGTGCGCAGGTCGAACGTCGCCAGGCCCATCCCGAGGTTGATGATCGGCCCCATCAGTGGCGAGATCAGCATCGCGCCGATGATCACCGCGGCGGAGTCCTGCAGCAGCCCGAGCGCGGCGATCCCGCAGGACATCACCACCATGAAGGCGTAGCGCGGCCCCAGCTCGCCGCCCTCGTGTACGTGCTCGAGCACGGCGATGCGGTCGACGCCGTCGACCAGCCGGGTCTTGCGCCATTGGCGGGCCCAGCGCCACCAGGCGGCGGGGGATGCGAGGTCGGGGGCGTGGTCCATCCGCGCAGGATAGCCGCGGTTCGGGGCGTTGCGGCTCAGGCGGCGCGCGGCATCCCGGCCAGTGCGTGGCGCTGCAGCAGGCGGCGCAAGGTGTCCTGGACCAGGCCCAGCGCGGCCAGCGGCGCAGCGGGATCGGCGGAGCACAGCACCCGCAGGCAGGCCTCGCGGAAATCGTCGGCCAGGGCGGCCACGTCCGCGTCTCCGAGCGTGCGCAGGCGGCGGGTCAGCCGCGCGAGCAGGGCGTCGTGCTCCGGCATCGGCGTCTGGCCGGCATCGCGGCGGATGCGGGCGCCGGCGTCATCGAGGGCGTCGAGCGCCTGTCGCCATTCGTCGGGTCCGGCGCGGGAGAGATCCTGGGCCATGCACGGGCACCTTGGTGGGTGGTGGCGCAGGATCGGCGGCGCGGCGTGATGCCGCGGTGAGCGGGTTCACGCGCGGCCCGCTTGGCGCAGGCATGCGAACTCCGCATCGGTGAACAGCCTCGATCGCACGAGGAAGCGCACGCCCTCGCCGTTCTCCAGCGAGAACATCCCGCCGCGGCCGGGCACCACGTCGATGATCAGCTGGGTGTGTTTCCAGTAGTCGAATTGCGCGGCGCTGATGTAGAAGTCGGCACCGCCGATCACGCCCAACTTCACGTCACGGTCGCCCACGATGAAATCGCCGACCGGATAGCACATCGGCGACGAGCCGTCGCAGCAGCCGCCCGACTGGTGGAAGAGCAGCGCGCCATGCTTCGTGCGCAGCCTTTCGATCAGCTGCAGCGCGGGGATCGTGGCGATGACCTGGCGGGTGTCCATGCGAAGCGATGCCTGCAGGCAAGAGACGGCGGATGCACGCCGGGGAGGGTGAGCGCGCATCCGCCGCACGGGAACCTGCCGCCATCCCCGCTCGCGCGGGGATGGCGGGCGCCGGTCAGAAGAAGCCCAGTGCCTTCGGCGAATAGCTCACCAGCAGGTTCTTGGTCTGCTGGTAGTGGTTGAGCATGTCGAGGTGGTTTTCGCGGCCGATGCCGGACTGCTTGTAGCCGCCGAACGCTGCGTGCGCCGGATAGGCGTGGTAGCAGTTGGTCCACACGCGGCCGGCCTGGATCGCGCGGCCCATTCGGTACAGGCGGTTGGCGTCGCGGCTCCACACGCCGGCCCCGAGGCCATAGAGCGTGTCGTTGGCGATCTGCAACGCCTCTGCCTCATCCTTGAACGTCGTGACCGACACCACGGGTCCGAAGATCTCCTCCTGGAAGATGCGCATCCGGTTGTGGCCCTTGAACACGGTCGGCTTGACGTAGAAGCCGCCGGCCAGTTCGCCGTCGAGCACGTTTTGCTCGCCGCCGATCAACACCTCGGCCCCTTCCTGCCGCCCGATGTCGATGTAGCTGAGGATCTTCTCCAGCTGCTCGTTGCTGGCCTGCGCGCCGACCATGGTGTTCGGGTCGAGCGGATTGCCCTGCTTGATGGCCGCGACACGCGCGAGCACCTTCTCCATGAACCGCTCGTAGATCGATTCCTGGACCAGCGCGCGGCTCGGGCAGGTGCAGACCTCGCCCTGGTTGAAGGCGAACAGCACGAAGCCTTCGATCGCCTTGTCGAGGAAATCGTCGTCCTCCGCCATCACGTCGGCGAAGAAGATGTTCGGCGACTTGCCGCCCAGCTCGAGCGTCACCGGGATCAGGTTCTGGCTGGCGTACTGCATGATCAACCGGCCGGTGGTGGTCTCGCCGGTGAAGGCGATCTTGGCGATCCGGTTGCTGGATGCCAGCGGCTTGCCCGCCTCCAGCCCGAAGCCGTTGACCACGTTGAGCACGCCGTCCGGCAGCAGGTCGCCGATCACTTCCAGCAGCACCAGGATGCTCGCCGGGGTCTGCTCGGCCGGCTTCATCACCACGCAGTTGCCCGCCGCCAGCGCCGGCGCCAGCTTCCAGCAGGCCATCAGCAGCGGGAAGTTCCACGGGATGATCTGGCCGACCACGCCCAGCGGTTCGTGGAAGTGGTAGGCGATGGTGTCGTGGTCGATCTCGGAGATGCCGCCTTCCTGCGCGCGGATCGCGCCGGCGAAGTAGCGGAAATGGTCAGCGCACAGCGGGATGTCGGCGTTGAGGGTTTCGCGGATCGGCTTGCCGTTGTCCCAGGTTTCGGCATGCGCGAGCAGCTCGAGGTTCTGTTCGATGCGGTCGGCGATCTTGTTGAGGATGTTGGCGCGCGCGGTCGTGCTGGTCTTGCCCCAGGCGTCCTTGGCCGCATGCGCGGCATCCAGCGCCAACTCGACATCGGCGGCCTGCGAGCGCGCGACGGCGGTGATCACCTTGCCGGTGATCGGGCTGGTGTCCTCGAAGTACTGCCCGCCGACCGGCGCCACCCACTGGCCGCCGATGAAATTGTCGTAGCGGGTCTTGAAGATCGAGGACGGATCGACGGCTTGCGGGCGGGGCGAGGCGACTGCGTTCATGCGGGACTCCGTGCGTGGATGTGGACCCGGTGCGGGTACTGCTGCTGGCGCAGGCCGCGTGCCACCTCGTGCTGTTGCGGTGCGTCATCGCGTGGACGCGCATGAGGACAGGCATTGCGCAAGAAACGTCCCGCAGCGCAGCATCGAAAATCGTTGCAGGGTGTCGCAATGCCGTGTTGTGTATCGGGACAGCAGGCGATCGCGCTGTCGCAAATTGCGACACATCGCCAGGAGGCACTCCGATGGGCCACGCGCCACCGACCCGCAACCCCGATCTCGCGCATGCCCGCCGCGCCTTCTTCGAGCAAGGCGGCGCGCCGGTGGGACAGCTTCCCAATGCGATCCTGCAGTCGTGGCGGCGCTGCCGTTCCCTCGGCCTGGCCGCCGATCGTCGTCCGGCGATCGAACCGGTCGGCGATGCGCGCCTGCGCGAGATGCGCGAACAACACGAGCGCCTCTGGCGACTCGCGCGCGCCGAGATCGAGATGCTCGCCAGCGACGCCGCCACGACCGGGAGCATCGCGATCCTCACCGACGCCGACGGCTGGATCCTCGACGCCGCCGGCAGCACCGTCTTCCTCGACAAGGCCGGACGGGTGGCGCTGATGCCGGGCGCCTGCTGGAACGAGGCCCGGGTGGGTACCAACGCGATCGGCACGGCGATCGCGGAAGGGCACGCCGTCGAGGTCCGCGGCGGCGAACATTACGCCGCCGCCAACCGCATCCTCAATTGCGCGGCGGCGCCGATCTTCGACCCCCGCGGCCAACTGGTCGGCGTGCTGGACATCTCGGGCGATGCCGCCATCGCGCAGGTGCACGCGCTCGGGCTGGCGAGGCTGGCCGTGGCCAACATCGAACACCGCTTCTTCGATGAAGGCCTCCCGGAGTGCGAGCTGCTGCGCGTCCATCGCGACCGCGCCCTGCTGGGCAGCGCGCGCGAAGGGTTGCTGGCCTTCCGCGATGGACGCCTGGTGGCAGCCAATCGCGCGGGGCTGGATCTGTTCGGGCTGGAGCGCCACGAACTCGGGCGCGCCAGTTGGGAGAGCCTGTTCGGTGATGCGTTGTCGCGGCTGCGGGACGACGGCATGTTGCTCGATCGCTTCGGCCGCGCGCTGTACGGGCACGTGGATGCGCCCACCCGCGCGCGGCGCGCGCGCGTACCCGCTGCGATCACCGTGTCGGCGGCCAGCCGGCCTGGCGATCCCCTGTTCGACGCCACCCAGGACCTGGAACTCGACCGAGCCAGGCGCGTGCTGGACGCCGGCATCGCGGTCCTGCTGCAGGGTGAGACCGGCTGCGGCAAGGAAGTGTTCGCGCGCGAGTTGCACCGGCGCAGCGCGCGGGCCGGCAAGCCCTTCGTGGCGGTGAACTGCGCGGCACTGCCGGAAGGACTCATCGAAGCGGAGCTGTTCGGCTACGAGAGCGGCGCCTTCACCGGTGCGCGCAAGCAGGGCAGCCAGGGCCTGTTGCGGCAGGCCGACGGCGGGGTGCTGTTCCTCGACGAGATCGGCGACATGCCACTGGCGCTGCAGCCGCGCCTGCTCCGCGTCCTGCAGGAGCGGGAGTTGTCGCCGCTCGGCGGGGGCAAGCCGGTGCCACTGGACTTCGCGCTGGTATGCGCGACCCATCGCGACCTGCAGGCAGCGATCGAGGAAGGGCGCTTCCGCGCCGACCTGTACTACCGGATCTGCGACCACGTGGTCCGCCTGCCCGCGCTGCGCGAGCGCGCCGCGCGCACGGAGGTCGTGCAAGCGTTGTGGGCGCGGATCGGCAGCGGGCGTCGCCTCGCCGAGCCCGCCCTCTCATTGCTGACCGGCTACGACTGGCCGGGCAACATGCGGCAGCTGGTCTCGTGCCTGCGGACCCTCGCGGCCTTGTCGGAACCCGGCGGCGAGGTGGGGATCGATGCGCTGCCGGCCTATCTCCGCCAACCGCCGGCCGCGGGGCACGTCGAGCCCGTGCGGATGCCGGCAGCAGCGCTCGATGCGCTCGAACTGGCGGCGATGCGCGCCGCGGTCGAAGCCTGCGACGGCAACGTGGCGAAGGCCGCGCGTCGGCTCGGGGTCAGTCGCAGCACGTTGTACCGGCGACTCGGCGGGGACGTGCGCCGACCCGCCTGAGCATGCGCCTCAGACGTCGCCGTCGGTGGGCCAGCCCTCGCCGCTGCCTCGCTGGTACACGTGGTCGGAATCGAGCACGTCGCCGGCCGGGATCGCGCCCTGGGTCGCCACCCGCGCGTAGATCGGGGTGAAGTCGGGGCGGGTCGCGTCCATCAGCTGCTCGAAGCTGTCGATCACGAAGTAGGTCTTCTGGTAGCTGTCGATGCGGTAGCGGGTGCGCATGATCCGCTCCAGGTCGAAGCCGATCCGGTTGGGCGCCGCGCTCTCCAGGCAGTGGATCGATTCGCCCTTGCTGGACACGATCCCGCTGCCGTAGATGCGCAGGCCGTCGTGCTGCCGGATCAGGCCGAACTCGACCGTGTACCAGTACAGGCGGGTGAGGTTGGCCAGCGCGTCCGCGCCGATGCCGTGCGCCTTGACCCCGCCGCGGCCGTAGGCCTGCATGTAGTCGGCGAAGGCCGGGATCATCAGCAGCGGCACGTGCCCGAACAGGTCGTGGAAGAGGTCCGGTTCCTCGATGTAGTCCAGCTGGTCCGGGCGGCGGATCCACCAGCTCACCGGGAAGCGGCGGTTGGCCAGGTGCTCGAAGAAATCGAGTTCGGGCAGCAGTCCTTCGACGCCGACGATCGTCCAGCCGGTCGCGGCCTCGAGCACGGCGTTGAGTTCGGCGAAGCGCGGGATGCGGTCCGGGCTCATGCCCATCATGTCCTGCGCCTGCAGGAACTCGTCCGAGGCGCGGCCGACCAGGATCTCGCGCTGGCGCTGGTACAGCGCCTTCCACACGCCGTGGTCGACGTCGCTGTAGTCGTCCCAGGGCTGGTCCACCACGCCGGTGGCGTAGACCGGGACCTTGCCCTTGTCGGTGACGATGTTCTCGAGGCGGGCGGGCTTGGCGTTCATGCCCAGAGTTTACGCCCGCGCCATCGCCGCGGCTTGATCGCGCTCAGCCGCCGCGGCAGTCGGGGTCGCGGCGCAGCACGTCGAGCCAGCCCTGCTGCGCGGCGCAGCGCGTCTTGCGCTCGGCCTCGCGCTGGCGCGCGGCTTCCGCCTCGGCGGCTTGCCTCGCCTGCGCCAGGCGGGCATCGCGCATCGCGGCCAGGCGCGCGCGGATCTGCGGCAGCGCGGCCTGCGCGGCGCGCTCGCCTTCCAGGATCGCGCGGTTACGCTGGGCGAAGTCGGCGGCGCCGATGTCGTTGACCTTCGGCCGGATCACGATGTCGGCACGCGCCAGTTCCTGCGCGCCGAGCTTCTGGCCCATGATCTTGATGCTCTGGTTGACGTTGCCGACCATGCTCGCCGGGCTGGCGATGCCGTCGGCCTTGCTGCCGATGTCGACCGCGATGACGAAGTCGGCGCCGAGCTCGCGCGCGGCATCGACCGGGACCGGGCTGACCACCCCGCCATCGACATAATGCGCCTTGCCGATCGCGACCGCCTCGAACACGCCCGGGATCGAGCTCGAGGCGCGCACCGCCTGCCCGGTGTTGCCGCGCACGAACACCGTGCGCTGGCCATCCTCCAGCCGCGTCGCGACCGCCGCGAACGGCTTGCGCATCTGCTCCATGCGGCGCCCGTCGACCAGTTCGTTGACGTAGTCCTGCAGCTTCTGGCCCTTAACCACGCCGCCGGAGAACAGGCTGACGTCGCGGATCCGCGATTCGTCCAGCGCGAACGCCTTCTGTTGCATCGCGTAGGCATCCATCCCGCTGGCGTAGAGCGCGCCGACCACGCTGCCGGCGCTGGTGCCGGACACCACCGCCGGCGTGATGCCGTTGGCCTCCAGGATCTTGATCACCCCGATGTGGGCGAAGCCCTTGGCCGCGCCACCGCCGAGGGCGATGCCGACCTTGACCGGCGGCGGCGTGCTGGCGACCACGCTGACCGGCGCGCGCACCTCGGGGGCACTGGCGCAGGCGGCAAGCAGGCTGGCGAGCAGGGCGGCGGCGAAGGCGCGGGGCATCGGGGGCGGTCTCGGGGCGAAGGCGGGACGGGGTCGCCGGCGGGCGAGGGCGCAGCTTAATGCGCGCTTCCGCAACGGCGGCCCAATGCAGGCGCTAGCATCGCGCGATGGACACCCCCCGCATCGCCGTCCCGCCCACCCGCCGCGAGCGCTGGCTGCTGGCCGGCGCGACCGTGCTCGCGCTGGCGGCGTCCTTCGCCATTGCCGGTGATCGCCTGACCTGGCTGCTGGAAACCGTGTGGGCGATGGCCGGATTGGCGCTGGTCGCATGGAAGTGGGATCGCTTCCCGCTGACCCGCCTGCTGTGCTGGCTGCTGTTCCTGCACGCGCTGGTGCTGGTCCACGGCGGCGCGCATACCTACGCGCAAACCCCGCTGGGGTTCTGGCTGCAGGACCTGCTGGGCACCGCGCGCAATCCGTGGGACCGGTTGGGGCACTGGATGCAGGGCTTCGTGCCGGCGATCCTCGCCCGCGAGCTGCTGCTGCGCCTGACCCCGCTGCGCCGCGGCGGCTGGCTGGCGTATCTGGTGCTGGCCGCCGCGCTGAGCTTCTCCGCGTTCTTCGAACTGATCGAATGGTGGGCGGCGCTGGTCTACGGCGCGGATGCCGACGCCTTCCTCGCCACCCAGGGCGACCCGTGGGACACGCAGTGGGACATGTTCCTGTGCCTGTGCGGCGCGGCGACATCGCTGCTCCTGCTGTCGCGCTGGCACGACCGCCAGCTGGGCGCGGCGGTGCTGGCCGGCAAGTAGTTCATTCGCCGGGGCGGCGGAACGGCAGCACCTTGCCGCGCGGTTCTTCCCCGGCGTCGCGCTGCCACAGCACCGGCACCTCGCGCGGGGCATCGGGTTCGTACATGTCGCGCTCGCGCGCCGCCTGTTCGCGCGCCAGTTCCTCCTCGATCTCCCAGCTGTACTTGCGGCGCGGCGGCGCGGGGTCGCTGCGGCGGAACAGGAAGGCGGCCAGCACCCCCGCGAGCGCGCCGCCGAGGTGCGATTCCCAGGACACCCCGGCCTCGCGCGGGAGGATGGTCATCAGCATCCCGCCGTAGAACGCGAACGCGAGCATGCCGGCGGCGATCGCGGCGCGGTCGCGGCGCAGCAGGCCGAGCACGAACACCAGGAACATCAGCCCATGGGTGACGCCGCTGGCGCCGAGGTGGTGCGAACCGGGCTGGCCGAGCAGCCAGGCGCCGAGCCCGGAGCCGAGCCACAGCAGCGGCAGGGCGCGCACCGTGGCCTTGGGGAAGGCGGTCAGCGCCAGCGTGCCCAGCATCAACAAGGCCGAGCTGTTGGCCAGCAGGTGTCCCGCCGAGCCGTGCAGCAGCGGTGCGCCGAGCAGGCCCAGCAGCCCGGCCGCCGAGCCCGGGGTGACGCTCAGGAAGGTCCAGTCGAAGGCATGCTGGGCGGCGAAGCAGGCCGCCAGCAGCAGCACGAAGCCGAGGCTGGCGTTGAACGCGCCACGCAACCGGCGCCGGTCCTGCTGCGATTGCGTGTCGGGGGTCGCGGGCGGTGGCATGCAGCCGAGGTGGGGCGCCGTGCCTGCGAATGCAAGGCGCCCCGCGCGGTCAGCCGTGGCCGGCGGGCGGCGACGCCTGCGGCCGCAGCATGCTCAACGCGATCGTCGCGCCGATGGTCGCCGCGACCACGCCCAGCGAGACCGTGATCGGGATCTTGTACACGTCGATCAGCAGCATCTTCGCGCCGATGAACATCAGCACCAGGGCCAGCCCATAGGGCAGCAGGTGGAAGCGGTCGGCCATGCCCTGCAGCAGGAAGAACATCGCGCGCAGGCCGAGCACCGCGAACACGTTCGAGGTCAGCACGATGAACGGATCCTCGGTGATCGCGAAGATCGCCGGGATCGAGTCCACCGCGAAGATCACGTCGGTGATGCCGATCATCACGATCACGATGAACAGCGGGGTGTAGAGCCGCTTGCCGTCCTGCAGGATCGACAACGCACTGCCGTGGTAGCCGCGGGTCATCGGCACGTGCCCGGTCAGCCAGCGCAGCAGCGGGTTCTTCTCCAGGTCCGGCGCCTTGCCCGCGGCCATGATCATCTTGATGCCGGTCAGCAGCAGGAACGCGCCGAACACGTAGAGGATCCAGTGGAACTTCGCCAGCAGCAGCGCACCCGCGAAGATCAGGATCGCGCGCAGCACGATGGCAGCAATGATCCCGATCACCAGCACGCGCTGCTTCTGCTCCTCCGGCACCGCGAAGTAGGTGAAGATCATGAGGAACACGAAGATGTTGTCGACCGCCAGCGACTTCTCGACCAGGTAGCCGGTCAGGAATTCCATGCCGATGCGGTTGCCGGCGTCGGGGCCGAGCTGCTGGCCGCTGTACCACCACAGCCAGGCGTTGAAGGCCAGCGCCAGCGCGACCCAGCCCACGCTCCACCAGGCCGCTTCCTTGAACGTCACCTTGTGCGGGCCGCCATGGCGCATCAGCACCAGGTCGACCAGCAGCGCGGCGGCGACCACCACGCCGAACACCAGCCACAGGAGGGGAGAACCGATCGTTTCCATGCGCAATCCACCGTCGTCGGCCGGCGGGCGCGTCCTTGCGGGATGCAAAGAGGGTGAGCGCGCTTCGCCTGGCGGCGAAGGTCTCACTCACAGGCGGTTGGCCTGCCACGGCGCCGGGGCTGTGCGCTGCTGGCAGCGGGCCCGTAATGACGACGACGTGCGCGGAGTTACTCCCCTTCTTGGGCGACAATGATGGGCCAGGCGTGAAGGCGCCGTCAATGCGAACCGCTCGCAACCGTCATGACCGAACCCCTGCCCGTCGTCCGCCTGAAGAATGCGTGGAACTCCACCCATCCGTGGATCTTCCAGCGCCTGGTCGAGAAGCCCGCGCAGCGCCCCAAGCCGGGCAGCATCGTCGAGGTGGTCGGCGTGGACGGCGCCTGGATCGGCCGCGGGTTCTACAACGGCCACTCGCGCATCGCCCTGCGCATGTTGGAGCGCGACCCCGACATCGCCGTCGACGGCGGCTGGTTCGTGCGCAAGATCGGCGAGGCGGTGCGCCTGCGCCGCGAGATCCTCAAGCTGGACGAGGTGTCCAACGCCTGGCGGGTGGTGCACAGCGAGGGCGACGGCATCAGCGGCCTGGTCGTGGACCGCTACGACGACCTGCTGGTGGTCGAGTTCTTCAGCGCCGGCGCGTGGCGGCATCGCGCGGTGATCTTCGACGCGCTGCGCGAGCATTTCCCCGGCTCCCGCTTCCACAGCTT
This sequence comes from Thermomonas mangrovi, assembly GCF_028201335.1. Classification (NCBI taxonomy): domain Bacteria; kingdom Pseudomonadati; phylum Pseudomonadota; class Gammaproteobacteria; order Lysobacterales; family Lysobacteraceae; genus Thermomonas; species Thermomonas mangrovi. The sequence goes on along the minus strand of NZ_JAPEVV010000003.1, from coordinate 231,669 downwards.
CGCCGACGAGCACGTGCAGAAGCAGGAGAGCTTCGACTACAAGGACACCCACGGCACCGCGCCGGCGATCGTCACCGAGCACGGGCTGCGCTTCCGCGCCGACCCGGCGGGCGCGCACAAGACCGGCTTCTTCGCCGACCAGCGCGAGAACCGCGAATGGCTGTCGCGGCAGTGCGCCGGCAAGCGCGTGCTCGACCTGTGCTGCAACACCGGCGGCTTCGGCGTGTACGCGGCGGCGCGCGGCGCCAGCGAGGTGGTCGGCATCGACATCGACGCGGCGGTGATCGAGATCGCGAAGGAGAACGCCTACCTCAACACGACGCTGATCGGCGGCCGCAAGCCGCGCTTCGTGCAGGCCGACATCTTCCCGTGGCTGCGCGATGCCGGGAACAACGGCGAGCGCTTCGACGTGGTGATCCTGGACCCGGCGAAGATGACCCGCGACCGCGAACAGGTGATCAACGCGCTGAAGAAGTACCTCGACATGAACAAGCTGGCGCTGGGCGTGGTCAAGCCCGGCGGGCTGTTCGCCACCTACAGCTGCACCGGGCTGGTCAGCGAGGACCAGTTCCTCGACATGCTGCGCCGCGCCGCGTTCTACGCCGGCCGCACGGTGCAGGTGCTGAAGGTCGCCGGCGCCGGCCCGGACCACCCGTGGCTGGCGCAGGTGCCGGAATCGCGCTATCTGAAGGCCGTGTTCTGCCGGGTGCTCGACTGATGGACGCATTGCACGAACACATCGAATCGCATCGCAGCCAGCGCGCCGGCTGGCTGCGCGCCGCGGTGCTGGGCGCCAACGACGGCCTGATCTCCACCGGCAGCCTGGTGCTGGGCATGGCCACCGCGCAGGCGGCGCCCGGCGCGATCCTGCTCAGCGGCGTCGCCGGCCTGGCCGCGGGTGCGTTCTCGATGGCCGCGGGCGAGTACGTGTCGGTGAGCTCGCAGTCCGATGCGGAAGCGGCCGATGCCAGGCGCGAGGCGGATGCGCTGCGCGACCATCCGGAAACCGAGCTTGCGGAGCTCGCCGAGATCTACGAACGCCGCGGGCTGGAGTCTTCTCTCGCGCGCGAGGTGGCGGTGCAGCTCACCCGTCACGACAGCCTGGCCACCCACCTGCGCGACGAGCTCGGCATCCAGGACCACTTGCGGGCGCGCCCGGTGCAGGCCGCGCTGGCCTCGGCCGCGGCGTTCACCGCGGGCGCATTGCCGCCGGTGCTGCTGGCCTGGCTTTGGCCGGGGCCCGGACTGGCCGCGGGCATCGTCGCGTGCACGCTGGTGTTGCTCGCGGTGCTCGGTTACATCGCCGAGCGCATTGCCGGTGGCGGCGGCGTCAAGGGCGCCTTGCGCGTGCTCTTTTGGGGGGCGTTGGCGCAGGGTGCGACCGCGCTGATCGGCCACCTGTTCGGGGTGGCCACCGCCTGACCCGGACCCGCCTAGCGGGCGCGGCCGTCGTAATGGGTGACCGGGACGGCCTCGAGGTCGATGCCCTCGATGCAGCGCAGGTTGATCGCGGCCATCGCGGTGCCATCCGGGCCGACGCCCTCGCCGAACGGGTGGATCCCGCAAGTCGGGCAGAAGCGGTGGCGCACCACGTGCTTGTTGAAGGTGTAGGTGGCCAGCGCGTCCTCGCCGGAGGCGACCCGCAGGGCCGTGCGCGGCACGAACCACAGCAGCGAGCCCTTGCGCTGGCACATCGAGCAGTTGCAGGACACCCCGCCCGTGATCTCGCCCTCGACCTCGAACGCGACCTGTCCGCAATGGCAGCTGCCGGAATGGGTCGTCATCGCGTCGCTCCTGTTGGTGGGGAGCGGCGAGCATACGCCGGGGGATGCCATCGCGGCGTCGAGGTCGCAGCGCCTGCGACGGCGCTCGCTACACTGGCGGGATGGAGACGAACACCCTGTTGCTGGTCCTGTTGCTGCTGGCCGCGTTGGCGATCCTCGGCCTGCAGTTCGCGGCCCTGCGTCGTCGCCCGGGCGATGCGCTTGCGGACCTGCTGCGCGAGGAGCAGCGCGCGGGCCGTGGTGAATTGCGCGAGCAGTTGGAAAGCCTGTCGCGGCAGCAGGAACACCGCATCGACGGCTTCGGCCGGCACCTCGTCGACCTCACCCAGCGCACCGACGCGCGGCTCGACGAATTGCGCAGCGCCTTGAACGACGATGCGCACAAGGCACGCCTGGAACTGGCGACCCGCCAGCAGCAGTTCGCCGACAGCCTCGGCCAGCAGGTGCGCGAGCTCGCGCAGCGCAACGAGCTCGGCCTGGCCCAGGTGCGCGCCACCCTGGAGCAGCAGCTGCAGGCGCTGCAGGCCGACAACGCGGCCAAGCTCGAGCAGATGCGCGCAACCGTCGACGAAAAGCTGCATGCCACCTTGGAGACGCGGCTCGGCCAGTCCTTCAAGCTGGTGTCCGAGCGCTTGGAGGCGGTGCAACGCGGCCTCGGCGAAATGCAGTCGCTGGCTGCCGGCGTCGGCGACCTCAAGCGCGTGCTGACCAACGTCAAGGACCGCGGCGGCTGGGGCGAAGTGCAGCTGGGGGGCATCCTCGACCAGGTGCTGACCGGCGAGCAGTTCGCGCGCGGCGTGCGGGTGCGCCCGGGCAGCAACGAGGCGGTGGATTTCGCGGTGCGCCTGCCCGGTCGCGGCGAGGACGACGTGCACGTGTGGCTGCCGATCGACGCCAAGTTCCCGCGCGAGGACTACGAGCGCCTGCTGGATGCGCAGGAACGCAGCGACGTGGACGGCGTGCGCAGCGCCGGCGCGCAACTGGAGCGCGCGATCCGGATCCAGGCCAAGTCGATCAGCGAGAAATACGTGGTGCCGCCGCATACCACCGACTTCGCGCTGATGTTCCTGCCGACCGAGGGCCTGTACGCGGAAACCATCCGTCGTCCCGGCCTGATCGATGCGTTGCAGCGCGAACACCGCGTGGTCATCGCCGGGCCGACCACCTTCACCGCCTTGCTCAACAGCCTGCAGATGGGCTTCCGCACGCTGGCCATCGAGCAGCGCTCGAGCGAGGTGTGGCGGCTGCTCGGCGCGGTCAAGAACGAATTCGGCAAGTTCGCCACGGTGCTGGAGAAGGCGCATGGCCAGCTCGACACCGTGCAGAACAGCCTCAAGCAGGCCGGCGTGCGCACGCGCCAGATCGAAAAGAAGCTCAAGGGCGTGGAATCGCTGCCCGGCACCGACGCGCAGCACTTGCTCGGCGGCAGCGACGGCGACGCCGACGAGGCGTGATCGCACGCCACGCGCGCATTCACCTGCCTGACGCGTTCATGAGTGCGAAGACGGCCTGCACGACTCCTTGACCCGGCGCAGACGCCGCGCCGCGCAAGGTGGGCACGTCCCGGACACGAGGTCCCGGATCAACCCCACACAAGGAGCAGGACATGAGCGACATCAAGAAGGATCACAGCATCGGTGAAGGCACGGGCGCGGTCGCGGGTGCGGTCGCGGGCGCCGCAGTGGGGTCGATGGCCGGTCCGGTCGGTACCGTGGTCGGCGCGATCGCCGGCGGCGCGCTCGGCGCCAAGGGCGGCGGCGCGGTGGCCGAGGCGGTCAACCCGACCGAGTACAACAACTACTTCGAGAAGAACTACACCTCCGCCCCGTACTACGTCGGCGGCAGCGAGTGGCGCGATTACAAGCCGGCCTACCAGTACGGCTACGACACCTACGGCCAGTACCGCGGCCAGCGCTTCGAGGACGTCGAGAACACCCTGGAGCGCAACTGGAACGAAGCCAAGGCCGACTCCCGCCTGGCGTGGAGCGAAGCCAAGGGCGCGGTGCGCGATGGCTGGCACCACATCGAGCGCGCGATGCCGGGCGACGCGGACCGCGACGGCCGCTAAGTAAGCCGCACCAGGGGACGGCGATCCGCCGCTCCCGACCCTCCGTGGCCTGCGGTGGCACGCCGCACACGTGGCGACACGGCCGATCGCATCCAACGGGCCACTCCGAAGGCCGCCGCAAGGCGGCCTTCGTCTTTGTCGCGCGGCGCGCGGGCGGCGGTCTCCAACCCTGCGACCGGGCTCCGGCACAATGCGGCACCGATGAGCGCCGCGCCCGACTTCCGCCTCTACCACTCGAACGCGCTCGACGTGCTCGCGGGGTTGCTGGCCGAAGCCCTGCGCGACAACGTGCCCGGGCAGTCGCTGCTGCAGCTGGACACCGTGCTGATCCCGCAGGTGGCGATGCGGCGCTGGTTGCAGGCGACACTGGCCGCGCGCCACGGCATCGCCGCCAACATCGCGTTCCTGACCCCCGGCGAATTCGTCGCCCGCGCGCTGGACGCGAACCTCGGCAAGGCCGATGACGAACTCGACGCCGCCGGCCTGCGCTGGCGGCTGTACGCCGCGCTCGCCGATGCACGGCTGATGGCGCTGCCGGCGATGGCGACGCTCGCGGGCTATCTGCACGACGACGATGCCGCACGGCGCTGGGCGCTGGCCGGCGAACTCGCCGGCGTCTTCGAGAAATACCAGGCCTGGCGACGCGACTGGCTGCTGCGCTGGGACGGCGGCGCCGACCCGGACGATCCGCAGGCGATCCTGTGGCGCGCGGTCGCGGGCGGCCGCGGACATCGCGCACGGCGGATCCAGGCCTACCTCGCGCGCTTCGGCGACGGCGACGCGCTGCCCGCCGGCCTGCCGGCGCGGCTGTTCGCCTTCGCCACCCTCAACATCTCGCCCGACGTGCTGCGCGTGCTCGCCACCCAGGCGCGCGTCGGCACCCTGCATTTCTACCTGCCCACCCCGAGCCGCGCGTACTGGGGCGACCTGCAATCGCTCGGCGCGCGCTTGCGCGCGGGCGAGGATCCGTTCGCCGGCGATGCCGACGAGAACCCGCTGCTGCGCGACTGGGGCGCGGCGGGCCGCGATTTCATGGCCCTGCTCGGCAGCTACGAGGTGGTGCATCCCTCGGGCGAGTTCGCCGCTTACATCGATCCGCAGGACAGCAGGCACGACGACCGCCCGGACTTGATGCAGCACAGCCTGCTGCGCCGCCTGCAGGGCGACCTGTTCCATCGCCGCGCAACGCCGGCCACGCCGTTGCGCGCCGAGGTCCAGGCCGACGACACCAGCCTGCAGTTCCACGCCTGCCATACCCGGCTGCGCGAACTGCAGGTGCTGCACGACCGCCTGCGCGGACTGCTCGAGGACACGCGCTTCGACCCGCCGCTGCAGCCGCGCGAGATCGCGGTGCTGGCCCCGGACATCGATCCCTACGTGCCCTACCTGGATGCGGTGTTCGGCGGGCAGGGCGAACGCCATCCAATCCCCTACGCGCTGGCCGACGCGAGTCCGCTCGCCGACGAACCGCTGGCCGACGTGTTCCTGCGCCTGCTCGGGCTGCCGCTGTCGCGCTTCGGGCTGGAGGAAATCCTCGACCTGCTGGCCAGCCCGCCGCTGGCCGAGGCCAATGGCCTGCAGGCCGACGACATCGAGCGCCTGCGCGGCTGGCTGCGCGAGGCAGGCGCGCGCTGGGGACTGGATGCGGCGCACCGTGCGCAACAGGGCGCGCCCGCCGACGATGGCTGGACCTGGCAATTCGCGCTGGACCGCCTGCTGCTGGGCCATGCCAGCGGTGACGAGGCCGAGGTCGCCGGCGCGGGCGATCGCCAGGTTGCGCCGTGGATCGGGCTGGAAGGCAGTGCGCTGGATGCGCTCGACCGCCTGCTGCGCCTGCTGCGCGAACTGGCGCGGCAGGCGCGCGTACTCGGCGAGGCGATGCCGCCGGCGCGCTGGCGCGAGGCGCTGCTGGCCATGCTCGAGCGGGTGCTGCCGGTACCGCCGGCGACCGCGCAGGGCCAGCGTGCGCTGGACCGCCTGCGCGGCCTGGTCGATGGCTTCGCGCAACAGGCGCAGCGCGCGGACTACGAGGCCGCGGTGCCGCCCGAGGTGGTGCGTGCGCATTTCGCCGCGGTGCTGGGCGAGGCCGACACCCGCGCCCCGTTGCTCACCGGCGGGGTCAGCTTCGCGCGGATGGTGCCAATGCGGCTCCTGCCGTTCCGCGCGATCTGCCTGCTCGGCATGAACGACGGCGACTTCCCGCGCCGCGATCCCGCCGCCGGGCTCAACCGCCTCACCGCCACGCAGGGCACGCCGGAGCGGCGCCATGGCGATCGCTCGACGCGCGACGACGACCGCTTCCTGTTCCTGCAGCTGTTCGCTTCCGCGCAGGACGTATTCCACGTCAGCTGGCTCGGCGCCGACCCGCGCGACGGCAGCGCGCGCGAGCCCTCGGTGCTGGTCTCGGAATTGCTGGCCGCCGCGGCCGCGCAGCACGCCGATCCCGCCGCTGCGACGGAGGCGCTGGTGCTGCACCATCCGCTGCAGCCGTTCTCGCCGGCCGCATTCGGCAGCGAGGATGCGCGCCTCTTCAGCTATCGCGCGCAGTGGCACCCGGCCGCCGGGCGTTTGTCGGGCGCGCGCAGCGCGCTGGCGCCGTGGAGCGATGCCGCGCAGGCGCTCGCCGCGCCGGCAGGCGAGGAGGCCTCGCTGTCGCTGGATGCGCTGCGCCGTTTCCTGCTGGCGCCGGCCGCGCGCTTCCTGCGCGAGCGCCTGCAGCTGCGCCTGCCCGACGCCGACGACGCCGGCGACGACCTCGAACCGCTGCAGGTGCCCTCGCGCGGGATGCAGCGATCGCGCCTGCAGCGTGCGGTGTTCGCGCGCCTGCTGGACGGCGACGGGATCGATGCATTGCAGGCGCGGTTGCGCGCGCGCGGGCTGCTGCCGGCCGGGCCGGCCGGGCGACACGCGCTGGACGCGCTGGTCGCCGAGGTCGCGCCCTACGTCGCTGCGTTCGCGCGCTGGCGCGGCGCGGACAGTGCGGCGTCGCGGGTGCTGGAGGTCGACCTCGACGGCCTGCGCCTGCACGGCCGCATCGCCGACGTGTACGCGCCGGGCGTGGCGCGGCTGCGCATCGGCATGCCGAACGGGCCGTCGGTGATCCGCACCGGCCTGGACTGGTTGCTGCTGCGCGCGGCCGAGGTCGACGCGCCCTTCGTCGAGTTCCATGACACCGCGGACGCGGGCATCGGGCCATTCGCGCGCGACCCGCTGTCGCCCGAGGCCGCGCGCGACGCGCTGCGCGCCCTGCTCGCGCTGTGGCGCGAAGGCCTGCGCCGGCCGCTGCCGTTCGCGCCGTACGCCGGCTGGACGCTGTTCGAACGGCGCGACGACCCGGGGCGTGCGATCGACGCGGCGATGAAGCAGTGGCGTGGCCGCGACGACGGCGGCTGGGCCGAGGGCGCCGACGACGCGCTGCGATTGGCGCTGCGCGGCCGCGACCCGTTCGCCGACGGCGAGGCCCTGCGCGACTTCGCGCGGATCGCCGGCATCGTGTTCGGTGCGGTGCAGGACGGCCAGCCGCAGCCGATCGCGCTCGGCCACGTCGACCTGCCGGACGACGACGAGGCGGAGGACGCCGCATGAGCGCGCCCGATCCCTACCTCGTGCTGCCGCTGGCCGGCGTGCAGCGGATCGAGGCCAGCGCCGGCACCGGCAAGACCTTCACCCTCGCCACCCTGGTGGTGCGGCTGGTGGTCGAGCGCGGCCTGCGCATCGGCCAGGTGCTCGCGGTCACCTACACCGAGGCCGCCACCCAGGAATTGCGCAAGCGCATCCGCGAGCGCCTGCAACTGACCCTGCGCCTGCTGGATAGCGCGCCGAACGATGACGACGGCGCCGAGGCCGCGCTGACCCATGCCTTGCTGCAGCGCCATCGCGCGTCCAGCGGCGAGGACTTGGCGGCGCTGCGGCGACGCCTGCGCCAGGCCGTACTGGAGATCGACCTCGCCGCGATCCACACCATCCACGGCTTCTGCGCGCGGGTGCTGCGCGAGCATGCGTTGGACGCCGGTCAGGGCTTCGATGCGCCGGAGCTGCTGGCCAACGATCGCGAGCTGTACGCCGAAGTCGCCGCCGACCTGTGGCGCGTGCATGCGCAGGACGCGACCACCGTGGAGGACCTGGCGGCGCTGTGGCCGAACGGCCACGACGAGCTCGCGCGCGACCTGCCGGCGCTGCTGCAGGCGCCGGTGGTGCTGCCGCCGGCGGCGTTGCCCGCGCACGACCCGACGCCGGTGCTGGGCGCGGCGTCTGCCACGCTCGTCGAGGCCATCGAGATGCACGGCGAAGACGCGCGGAAGCGGATCGCGCGCGCCTTCGACGGCAAGGTCTTCGATGGTCGCCGCGCGCGTCGGCCAAGTTTCGACAAGGCGTTCGAGGAGTTGGACCGCGGGCGCGCCACCGGGCGTTGGCCACGCACCGACAAGACGCATCTGCAAAAGCTGTTGCCGGCCCAACTGCGCGATTACTGCAAGGAAGGCCAGGCCGCGCAAATTCCCGCATCGCCATTGTTCGATGCGCTTGCGGCGTGGTGCACGGCGGATGATGCGATGGAGGCCTGGCTCGCCCGTCGCCGCGCCGCCTTGCTGCACCGCCTGCGCGACGAAGGCCGCGCGCGCGTGGCCCGGCTCAAGCACCAGCGCGGCGTGCAGGGCTACGACGACCTGATCGCCGGGGTCGCCGCCGCGCTCGACGGCGCCGGCGGCGAGGTGCTCGCGCGGGCGCTGCGCGCGCAGTACGCGGTCGCCCTGGTCGACGAATTCCAGGACACCGACGATCGCCAGTGGCGGATCTTCGACCGCGTGTTCGGCCGCGGCAGCCCGGCGCCGACGCTGTTCGTGATCGGCGATCCCAAGCAGGCGATCTACGGCTTCCGCGGCGGCGACGTGCACACCTACCTCGCCGCCAGCGCGGCCGCCGCGCACGCGCCCGACCTGCGCGAGAACTTCCGTTCGCGGCCGGCGCTGCTCGCCGCGCTCGCCGCGCTGTACGCGAATGCCGGCGACATGCTGTCGCGCGATCCCGACATCGCCTTCCATCCGGTGGTGCCCGGCGGCAATCGCAGCGATGCCGATTTCCTCCGCGATGGGCTGCCTGCGCCCGCGCTGACCGTGTGGCAGGCGCCACCGCCGCCGACGGACGACCAGGGCAAGCGCAAGCCGTGGCGCGCGGGCGAAGCACGGGCGCTGGCCACCCGCGCCTGCGTCGCCGCCATCCATGATGTGTTGTCGCAGGCCCGCAACCGCGACGCACGAATCGAAGGCAAGCCGGTGCAGCCGGGCGACATCGCGGTGCTGGTGCGCACCCACCACGAGGCCACGCGCGTGCAGCAGGCGTTGGCGCTGGCCGGCATCCCCGCAGTCGCGGCCGGCAAGCAGAGCCTGTTCGCCACCGCCGAGGCGCGCGAGCTGCAGGTGCTGCTGCTCGCCCTGCTGCATGGTGGCAATGATGGCCGCCTGCGCGCCGCGCTAGCCACCGTGCTGGTCGGCGAGGATGCCGCGGCGATCGACGCACTCGACCGCGACGGCGACGCGCATCGCGCCTGGCAGTTGCAGGCGCAGCACTGGCGCGACCGCCTGCGCAGCGGCGGGCCGCTGGCACTGGTCGGCGACCTCTGCGCCGCGCAGGCCGAACGCTTGCTCGGCCTGCTGGATGGCGAACGCCGGGTCAGCAACTACCTGCAGCTGGCCGAGCAGTTGCAGGACGCGCAACGCCAGGCGCTGGGCCTGCAGGGCCTGGCCGAATGGCTGGCGCGCCGCATCGCCCGTGCCGACGCGAACGACGAGGCGCAGCTGCTGCGGCTGGAGTCCGACGCACGCCGCGTGCAGATCGTGACCCTGCACAAGAGCAAGGGCCTGGAGTATCCGTTGGTGTTCCTGCCGTTCATCGGCATCGGCGGCAAGACGCCATCGCCGGGCCGCTATTGCAGCGTGCACGACCAGCACGCGGGGCGCCGCCTGCACTGGAAGTTCGAGGCCTTGCCCGAGGCCGGCTGGGCGGCCGCCCAGGAGGCGTGGAAGCGCGAGCAAACCTCCGAGCAGGCGCGCCTGCTGTACGTCGGGCTGACCCGCGCGCGGCATGCGCTGTGGCTGGCCAGCGGTGCGTTCTACAACGCCGACAAGACCGCGCTGCACCCGTTGCTGCGCGATCAAGCCGCGTTGGCCGGGGCTGGCGTGGTGTTCGATGCGAGCGAGCCGCCCACCGCGCTCCCGCGCCTGCCGGTGCAGGACGATGCGCCGGTGCCGGCCGCGCGCCCGGTGCTGCGCCGGCTCGCCACCGACTGGTGGGTGCATAGCTTCAGCCAGCTGGCGAAGGCCGATGCCGGCCTCGACACCGCCAGCGCCGCGACCCTGCCGGTGGCCGGTGGCAACGACGAACCGGAGGCTCCCGACGATGAGGCGGGCGAGACGCGCATCGACGATCCGCGCTTCGCCGGCAACCGTTACGGCGTGGCCCTGCACGCCGCGTTCGAACATGCCGATTTCGCGGCCTGGCGCGACTGGCGCGAAGGCGACGCCGCGCCCGCCGACGAAGCGCGCGTGATCGCCGGGGCGCTGCGCGCGGAAGGCTATGCGGAGGACGTGCTGGACGACGGCATCGCGCTGACCACGCGGCTCATCGGCCATACCCTGACCGTGCCGCTGCCGGAAGGCCTGCGCCTGTGCGACCTGCCGGACGGCGAGCGTCGCGCCGAAATCGAATTCCAGTTCTCGTTGCAGCCCACCCGCGTGGACGCGCTGCTCGCCTTGCTGCATGCGCATGGCGTGGTGCGCGAGCGCCACGGCTTCGGCCTGCGCCAGCGGCTGGACGGGCTGATGACCGGCCTCATCGACCTGACCTACCGCCACGATGGCCGCTGGTACGTGCTCGACTACAAGTCCAACCGCCTGCCCGCGTACGACGCCGGCAGCCTGCAGCGCGCGATGCAGCACAGCGAATACGACCTGCAGGCGCTGCTCTACACCCTGGCCCTGCATCGCTGGCTGCGCTTCCGCCTCGGCGACGGCTACGACTACGCGCGCGACTTCGGCGGCATCCGCTACCTGTTCTGCCGCGGGCTGGATGCCGCGCGCGACGACGGCGCCGGCCTGCACGCGCAACGCTTCGCGCCCGCGCTGATCCATGCGCTGGACGCGCTGTTCGGCCTGCCGCCGGGGGAGGCCGCCGCATGAGCCTGCTGCGCGAACTCAACCGGCTCAAGGCGCTGCGCCCGCTCGACGACGCGCTGGCGCACAGCCTGCGACGGCTGGATCCCGACACCCACGACGACGTGCTGGCCGCCGCCGCGCTGGCTTCCCTTGCCGTCGCGCAGGGCCATGCCGGCTTCGATCCCGCCAACCCGCGCCGCCTGGTGGATGCCGATGTCGCCTGGCCGCAGGCCGATGCGTGGATCGCGCAGCTCGCGGCCTCGCGCTTCGTCGCCACCCCGGACACGCCGGAAGCCCCAGCCGCAAGCGCGCCGCTGGTGCTCGAGCACGGCCTGCTCTACCTGCGCCGCTACCGCGAATACGAACGCCGGCTCGCGCTGCAGTTGCGCCGCATCGCATCACACCCGATGGCAGGCACCGGCCTCGACGCCATCGCGCCGCTGTTCGCGCAGATCTTCCCCTCTCCCCTTGAGGGAGAGGGTGGCGCGCAGCGCCGGGAGAGGGGTGAGCAGCACGACGATGCCCAGGCCCGCGCCGCCGCGCTGGCCCTGCGTCGCGCCTTGCTGCTGGTCACCGGCGGCCCCGGCACCGGCAAGACCACCACCATCGCGCGCCTGCTGGTACTGCGCATCGCTCAGGCGCGCGCCGACGCTGTCGCGCCGCCGCGGATCGCACTGGCCGCGCCCACCGGCCGCGCCGCCGACCGCATGGCCGAGAGCCTGCGCCAGGCCGCGCAGGGCCTGCGCGCGCTCGGCATCGACGACGGCCTGCTCGACGCGCTGCCCACCGGCGCCAGCACCCTGCATCGCCTGCTCGGCGTGATCCCGGAGTCGCCCGACTTCCGCCACCATGCCGGCCATCCGCTGCCGCTGGACCTGCTGGTGGTGGACGAAGCCTCGATGGTCGACCTGCCGCTGATGTGCAAGCTGGCCGAGGCCGTGCCAGATGGCGCGCAACTGATCCTGCTGGGCGACCCCGACCAGCTGCCCTCGGTGGAAGCCGGCGACGTGCTCGCCGCCATCCTCGAGGCCGCCGGCGCGGGCGAGGCCCTGCGCCCCGACGATGCCGACGCACTGCAGCCGTTGCTCGGCGATGCGCCGCGCCTGGCCGACGCGCCTGCCGGCCTGCACGGCCACCGCGTCCACCTGCGCCGCGGCTGGCGCCAGCACGACAGCCTGCAACTGGCGCCGCTGGCCGAGGCCGTGCGCGCCGGCGATGCCGCCCGCACCCTCGACCTGCTGCGCCCCGGCCAGCTCGCCAACGTGCATCGCCACGAGGCCGACGCCGACCCGTTGCAGGACCCCGCGCTCGGCCTGCTCGCGCATTTCCGCGCGCTGGCCGCCGCCACCGATCCCGCAGTCGCCCTGCGCCAGACCCAGCGCCTGCGCCTGCTCACCGCCCTGCGCGAAGGCCCGCACGGCGCGCGTGGCCTCAACGCGCGGATCGAGGCCGCGCTCTCCGGCCGCCGCATCGGCAGCCCGCCCGCGTGGTACCCCGGGCGCCTGCTGCTGGTCACCGAGAACACCTATCGCCACGGCCTGTTCAACGGCGACGTCGGCATCTGCCTGCCTGATGCCGAGGGCGCGTTGCTGGCCTGGTTCGCCGAACCCGGCGGCCACGGCGCCCGCGCCTTCCATCCCGCCGCGCTGCCCGCGCACGACAGCGCCTTCGCGATGACCGTGCACAAGGCGCAGGGCAGCGAGTTCGACACCGTATGGCTGCAGCTGCCGCGCCAGGACGCCCGCGTGCTCAGCCGCGAGCTGCTCTACACCGGCATCACCCGCGCGCGCGCCGCGCTGCACGTGGCCGGCGGCGCCGAGGTCATCGCCGCCGCGTTGTCGCGGCATGCCAGCCGGGTGTCGGGGCTGGGCTGGCGCTTGTCCGCGGCCGTGGGCTGAGGCCACCCGCCCACGCGGACGCGTGCCGCGCAGCGCCGCGTGTGCAATCCGAACGGTGCGCGCCGGCGCGCAATGGGCAGGATGGTGCGCACACGGCCACCCGCGGGGAACGCATGAAACTGACCGACTTGCTGGCGCTGGTCGCCATCGGCGCGATCGCGCTGGTCGGCTTCGACCATTTCAAGTCCAGGCAGGACGCACCGGCCGAACCCGTTGCCGCGCCCGCGCGCCTCGCCGAGGTGGAGGCGGAACCGCAGGCCGAGGATCGGTCGTGGATCAAGCCCCGCGAAGGCGAACGCGCTGCGCCGGCGGCCTCAGGCGGCGGCTTCCAGTGCGATGGCCGCACGCATTGCTCGCAGATGCGCTCCTGCGAGGAGGCGCGTTACTTCATCCAGCATTGCCCGAACACCAAGATGGATGGGGATCGCGATGGCGTGCCGTGCGAGCAGCAGTGGTGTTAGGTGGGGAGCGAGTTTGCAAACGCCCAATTTGCGGGAATTAGTTCGAGAGATTAAGTCTGGAGGAATGTCTGCTTTCGACCCAAAGCGGACATCGTCATGCAACGTGCAATTGTGTATCGCGGTTGCGACCGCCTATCATTCGCAGATGCCCCGGCACACCGCTCGCTTCCGCCTGTCATTCCGTACCGTCTGGGTCGGGCTGCTGGCGCTTGCCTTGATGGTGCAGCCGCTAGTTGCGGCTATTGGCGAAGTCCACGAGTTGAGCCACGCCGCCGGGTCGCTTAGCGCAGTCGCCGCGCATGCGGACGACCATAGCGGCGCGCACCACGCTGACCAGGCTCCGAACGAGCCGGAAAGCAACGACGCCATGCACGTGCTGCTGCACTTCGCCCACTGCTGCTCGCAGACGCCGACCACCCTAGGGGCTGCGCAAGTGCAGTTTCTGGCCATCGCTGGTTCCGATGCGCCACTGGTCGCAGCTTCACCGCTTCCCCTCCAGGCTTCCACCAACGACGTTCTGAGACCTCCGATCGCGGCATGACGCCTGCCGTGCGCCGTCGTGCGCACGTCCGTTCGTGCTGACTACCGGAGAGTTTTATGCGTATGCGTGCCGCAGCCGTGGCTGCGTGTCTGATGGCGTTGTGGGCCAGCGTTCCGGCCACCGCTGCAGAGAAGATGACCCTGGACGATGCCTTTCGCCGCGTCCAGCAAGCCCACCCAAACCTGCGCTTGGTGGATGCCAGGCGCGATGTCCTCTCCGCCGAACTCGACCGGGCTGAACTCCGCCCGAGCTTGAACCTGGGTGTCGGCATCGAGAACGTGGTCGGCACCGGCGAGCGCAGCGGGTTCGACAGCGCCGAGACCACCGTCACTCTGGCCTCGGTGTTCGAGCGAGGCGGCAAGCTGGAAGCCCGCCGCGCCTTGGCCCAGTCCCGGATCGACGGCGTGGCCGTCGAGCGCGAGGCCAAGCGGCTGGACCTGCTGGCCGAAGTCGCCCGACGGTACCTGGCGGTGGTTGCCGTGCAACGGCAACGCGAGATCGCCGATCTGGAGATCGAGCAACGGCGCCGAACGGTTGCGGGTGCTCGCCATCGCTTCACTGCAGGCGCATCCCCGCAGTCCGTGGTGTTCGCTGCGGAGGCAGCGCTATCGCGCGCAGAGCTGGAACGCGCGCGCGCCCTGCAGCGCGAGCAGAGCGCCCGGCAACACCTTGCCGCGCTCTGGGGCGAGCGTGATCCGCAGTTCGCCGTGGCGAGCGGGAATCCCTACGCGCTGCCGGCGCTGGATCCCTTCACGCAGTTGGCCGACTGGTTGGAACGCACGCCGGAGATTGCCCAGTTCACGGGCGAGCGGCGCATCCGCGAGGCGCGCTTGCAGCTTGCACGCAGCCAGGCGACCCCAGACTGGAACTGGGAGGTCGGTGCCCGGCATTTCCGGGCGGGCAACGATGTCGGACTCCTGGCGAGCATCTCCATGCCGCTGGGCAGCCGCTCGCGCGCACAACCCGAGATCCGGGCCGCCGAGGCGGAACTGGCGCTGCTGGAAGTCGAGCGCGAATCCACCGATGTGGCTCTGTATTCCACCCTGGCCGAAGCCCACGGCCGCTACCTCAGCGCCCAACTGGAAGTGCGGCTGTTGGGGCGGGACGTGATCCCGAAGCTCGGCCAGGCCGAAAAGGCAGCCGAGCGCGCTTACCGCGCCGGCGCCATCAGTTACCTGGAGTGGGCGCAGTTGCAGGCGGAGCGGACGCTCGCGCGCAAGCAGCAGTTGGACGCTGCCCTGGACGCACAGCGCGCGCTGATCGAGATCCAGCGCCTCACCGGCCAGTCCTTCGTGGACGGGCCTGCCACCAATGAGCAAGGGGAAGATCGATGAACCTGCACCGCTGGATCGCATCGATCCTGTTCGCAATGATGCTCGCGGCCTGCGGAGGCAACGTCCCCGAGGACGAACACGGGCATGCCGAGGGCGGCGAAGAGGGTGGCGAGCACGCCGAAGAAGCCACCAAGGGCAGCCATGGCGGTCGCCTGCTGCAACAAGGCGGCTTCTCGGTCGAACTTGCCATCGCGGAAGACGGCACGCCCCCGAAGTACCAGGCGTGGTTGTACAAGGGCGACGAGGCGCTGCCTGCGACCGCTGGCAAGGTCGTGGTCAGGCTCAAGCGTCTGGGGAACGTGCAGGAATCGCACACGCTCGCCCAGCAGGCCGACGGTAGCCTGATGGCTACCACCGTCGTCGGTGAGCCCCATTCCTTTGATGTGGAAGTGCTGGCCGAGATCGAGGGCAAGCCGCTGCGCTGGGCCTACGAGAGCTATGAAGGGCGTACGCGCATCCCGCAGGCCATCGCCGAGCAGTCGGGCATCAAGGTAGCGGCGGCGGGTGCCGGCATCGTCGCCGACGAGCACGAGGTCCAGGGGCTGCTGACGCCCGTCGAAGGGCGCAGCGCCAAGGTCACCGCGAGGTTTCCGGGGCCGATCCGTCGGCTGTCCGCCAACGTCGGCGACCGGGTCGTGGCGGGTCAGACGCTCGCCGTGATCGAAAGCAACCTGAGCCTCAGCAACTACAACATCACCGCGCCGCTTTCCGGCGTGGTGGTGGCGCGGGACGCTTCGGTGGGTGCGGTCGCTGGCGAAGGCATGGTGCTCTACGAGATCGCCGACCTGAGCCGCCTGTGGGTCGACCTGCACATCTTCGGTGCCGATGCGCAGCACATCCAGCCCGGTGGCCGTGTCCAGGTCACCCGCATGAGCGACGGCATGACCATCGATACGGTGATCGACCGGATCCTGCCCGGCACCGCAACCGCAAGCCAGAGCACCGTTGCCCGCGCCACCATCGCCAACGCCGATGGTCAGTGGCGACCGGGATCCGCGGTCAAGGCGCGCATCACCGTTGACCTGCAACCGACCTCGCTTGTGGTGCCGCTGGCGGCACTGCAGAAGTTCCGCGACTGGGACGTGGTGTTCATCCGCGTGGGCGACGACTACGAAGTCCGCCCGGTCACACTGGGCAAGCGCGATGCAACGCGCGTCGAGATCCTGGATGGGTTGAAGGCTGGCGACCAGGTCGTGATCGAACAGAGCTACCTGGTGAAGGCGGACATCGAAAAGTCCGGTGCGTCCCATGACCACTAACGATACCGGCATGCTGGAGAGGATCATCCGCTTCGCCATCGCGCACCGATGGCTGATGCTTGCACTGACCCTGGCCCTGGTCGCGCTCGGTGCCTGGAGCTTCACCAAGCTGCCCATCGACGCCACCCCCGACATCACCAACGTGCAGGTGCAGGTCAACACTGCCGCACCCGGGTACTCGCCGCTGGAGGCCGAGCAGCGCATCACATGGCCGGTGGAGACGGCCATGGCGGGGATCCCAGGGCTGGACTACAGCCGCTCCATTTCCCGCTACGGTCTGTCGCAAGTCACCGTGGCGTTCAAGGACGGCACCGACCTGTATTTCGCCCGCCAGCAGGTGGCGGAACGCCTGCAGCAGGTGAAGTCGCAGTTGCCGGCGGGGATTGAACCGGAGATGGGGCCGATTGCCACCGGCCTCGGCGAGATCTTCATGTACACCGTTGAGGCCAAGCCGGGCGCTCGCAAGCCTGACGGCACGCCTTGGAACTCGACCGACCTGCGCACGCTGCAGGACTGGGTGATCCGTCCGCAACTACGCAACGTCACCGGCGTGACCGAGGTCAACACCATCGGCGGCTATGCCCGGCAGATCCACATCACGCCGGATCCTGCCCGCCTGCGCACGCTGGGCTTCACCCTGGAGGACGTGGTCCAGGCGGTCGCGGCCAACAACCAGAACATGGGCGCCGGCTACATCGAGCGCAACGGCCAGCAGTTCCTCGTCCGCGTGCCGGGCCAGGTCACCGGCCTCGACGAGATTCGCGACATCATCCTCGACCGTCGCGAGGGCGTGCCGATCCGCGTACGCGACGTTGCCGGCGTCGGTGAAGGACCGGAGCTGCGCACGGGTGCAGCCACGCAGAACGGCGAAGAAGTCGTCCTGGGCACGGTGTTCATGCTGGTGGGATCCAATAGCCGCACCGTCGCGCAGGCATCGGCGGCGAAGCTGGAGGAAGCCAACAAGAGCCTGCCCAAGGGCGTGAAGGCGAACGCGGTGTACGACCGCACGGCGCTCGTCGACCGCACCATCCGGACGGTGGCGAAGAACCTGATCGAAGGCGCGCTGTTGGTGATCGCCGTGCTGTTCGCTTTGCTCGGCAACTTCCGGGCGGCCCTGATCACCGCCGCCGTGATTCCCTTGTCGATGCTGTTCACGGTGTTCGGCATGGTGCGCGGCGGTGTGTCCGGCAACCTGATGAGCCTGGGCGCGCTGGATTTCGGGCTGATCGTGGACGGCGCCGTGATCATCATCGAGAACTGCCTGCGCCGCTTCGGTGAGCTGCAACACCGCCTCGGGCGCGTGCTGTCGCCGGAAGAGCGATTCGATGCGACCGCCTCGGCGACCGCCGAGGTCATCCGTCCCAGCCTGTTCGGGCTTGGGATCATCGCGGCGGTGTATCTCCCGATCTTCGCGCTCACCGGCGTCGAGGGGAAGATGTTCCACCCGATGGCGATCACGGTCGTGCTGGCGCTCACCGGTGCCATGCTGCTGTCGATCACCTTCGTGCCGGCCGCCATCGCCGTGTTCCTGGGCGGCAAGGTGGACGAGAAGGAGAACCGGGTCATGGCCTGGGTGCGCGGGCGCTACGTGCCGCTGCTGGCCTGGTCGCTCAAGCGCAGCAGCTTGGTGTTTGCGGGTGCTGCGGCGCTGGTCGTCCTGACCGGCCTGCTGGCCACGCGCTTGGGCACCGAGTTCATCCCGAACCTGGATGAAGGCGACCTGGCGGTCCATGCCCTGCGCATCCCCGGCACGGGCCTGGATCAGGCGGTGGACATGCAGGCCACGCTGGAGCGGCGGATCATGCAGTTTCCGGAGGTCGAGCGCGTGTTCGGCAAGATCGGCACCGCTGAGGTGGCGACCGACCCCATGCCACCGTCGGTCACCGACACCTTCGTCATGCTCAAGCCGCGCGCCCAATGGCCCGACCCACGCAAGTCACGCGACACGCTGGTGGCCGAGATCGAGCGCGCCCTCAGGCAGATCCCGGGCAACAACTACGAGTTCACCCAGCCGATCCAGATGCGCATGAACGAGCTGATCTCAGGCGTTCGTGCGGACGTTGCGATCAAGCTCTACGGCGACGACCTGGACACACTCGTCGAGGTGGGCACCCAGATCGAGGCCGTCGCCAAGGGCGTGGCAGGAGCCGCCGATGTGAAGATCGAGCAGGCCACCGGCTTGCCCATGCTCAGCATCGTCCCGGATCGACAGGCGCTGGCCGGCTATGGCCTCAACCCGGGCGTGGTCCAGGAAACACTGGCCACGGCGGTGGGTGGCGAGACCGCGGGCCAACTCTTCGAGGGGGATCGGCGCTTCGATATCGTCGTGCGCCTGCCGGAGGCGATCCGCCAGGATCCCGCCGCCCTTGAGGACCTGCCGATCACCCTGAACCCAGCCGCCAGCGCCACTGCGGATCTATCCAGCGGGACCGTGGGAAGCGCCGCACCGCCCCCGGGCACTGTGCCGCTGCGGGAAGTCGCCAAGCTGGAAATGACACTGGGACCGAACCAGGTCAATCGCGAGAACGGCAAGCGGCGCGTGGTGGTGACCGCGAACGTGCGCGGCCGCGACCTCGGCGGCTTCGTCCAGGAACTGCGCACCAAGATCGATGCGGAGGTCGAGGTGCCCCCCGGCTACTGGATCGACTACGGCGGCACGTTCGAGCAACTGATCTCTGCCAGCCAGCGCCTGGCGGTGGTGGTGCCGGTCACGCTGGCGCTCATCCTCGCCCTGCTGTTCTGGGCGTTCGGCTCGATGAAGGATGCGGTCATCGTGTTCACCGGCGTCCCGCTGGCGCTCACGGGCGGCGTCATCGCGCTTGCAGCGCGCGGTATCCCGCTGTCGATCTCGGCAGGAATCGGCTTCATCGCGTTGTCCGGCGTGGCCGTGCTCAACGGGCTAGTGATGATTGCCTTCATCCGCAAGCTGCGCGAACAGGGCGATCCTCTCGATGAGGCTGTGGTGGATGGTGCCCTGGGGCGCCTGCGGCCCGTGCTGATGACCGCACTGGTGGCCTCGCTGGGGTTCATCCCGATGGCGTTCAACGTGGGCGCGGGTTCGGAGGTGCAACGCCCGCTGGCGACCGTGGTGATCGGCGGCATCATCTCCTCGACCCTGCTCACGCTGCTGGTACTTCCGGCGCTTTATCGTCGGCTGCATCGCGTGAGGCGGACTGGACTGGAGACTGCCAGTGTCTGATTGCTGCAACTGCGGCGGGACGGTCGAACTGGCCGCAATGCAGGCCCGGCAACGCCGAGTCCTGCTGATCGTCATGCTAATCAACATCGGCAGCTGCGCGATGATGGTTGCCGCCGCGTACCTCAGCCGATCCTCGGCGCTGCTCTCCGGAACGCTCGACAACCTGGGCGACGCATTGACCTACCTGCTGAGCCTGCTGGTGATCGGTGCAGGCTTCAAGGCGAAGGCGAGGGTCGCGCTGTTCAAGGGACTGCTGATCCTCGCTGCCGCCTTGGCGGTTGGGGCACAGATCGTCTGGCGGATCCGGAACCCAGCCGTTCCGCTGTTCGAGACCATGGGCGTGGCCGCACTCCTGAATCTAGGGCTCAACGGCATCTGCCTGTGGCTGCTGACACCGCTACGGCATAGCGACATCAACCTCGCGTCTGCGTGGGAGTGCTCCCGCAACGACATGTTCGAGGGGCTGGCGGTCCTCGCTGCCGCGCTCGGGGTGTGGCTCTTCAAGGGTGGCTGGCCGGACCTGGTGGTCGCCAGCCTGCTGCTCGTGCTGTTCCTGAGCTCCGCGTGGCGAGTGCTGGGCATGGCTTGGCGCGGCTTGCGTACCCCGGAACAACCGGCGCCGAAGTGCGCCACGCCAGAGTAAGGAGAACAGGATGGGTGCAGGACACGACCACGGCGGCGGCGAGATCCGCTACGAGAAGCCCCTTTGGATCGCCCTCGGGCTGACATTCGCGTTCCTCGTCGCCGAAGTCATCGGCGCGCTCGTCACCAATAGTCTGGCGCTGCTCTCCGACGCCGCCCACATGGGCACCGACGTGCTCGCGCTGGGGATCTCGCTGTTCGCGGTATGGATGAGCAAGCGACCAGCCGATGCGAAGCGGACCTACGGCTACGCCCGGATGGAGGCCATCGGCGCAATGATCAACGGCGGGCTGCTGTTCGTCGTCGCCGGTTACATCCTGTGGGAGGCGGTTGGCCGCTTCCAGCAGCCACCAGAAGTCGCTTCCACCGGGATGCTGGTGGTGGCCAGCTTGGGCCTGGTCGTCAACCTGATCTCGATGCGCCTCCTCAAAGCGGGCGCCGGCGAGAGCCTGAACGTCAAGGGCGCCTACCTGGAGGTCTGGGCAGACATGCTGGGGTCGGTGGGCGTGATTACCGGCGCGTTGGCGATCAAGTTCACGGGCTGGACCATCGTTGACCCGATCGTCGCGGTGTTGATCGGACTCTGGGTGCTACCACGCACGTGGAGCCTGATGCGGCAATCCGGGAACATCCTCATGCAGGGCGTGCCGGACGGGCTGGACCTGGAGGCTGTCCGCAAGGCGCTCACCGAGTTCCCAGGCGTTGTAGCAGTACATGACCTACACGCCTGGGCGCTGGGCTCGAAGGAGGCGGTAGTGACGGTGCACGTCGTGGGTGACGATGCCAAGACCACTGGCGAGCAACTGCGCCGGGAGCTATCCGCCATGCTGGAGGAGCGGTTCGGGATCGAGCATGCGACGTTGCAGGTCGAGGCGGTGCCATGCGGAGATCACGGCATTCACAATTGATGTCCGCTTCTGGCCGAAAGCAGTCTCTCAACCAGCGAAATGCTTTCAAATAGGGCGAGACAAGAATCCCGTAAAAAATCTTGCTGGAAACTGCACGTCGCCCCCCACAGTCCCGCCGCAGCACGCACGCTGCACACCCCGATGACCCGACTCCTCGCCCTGCTGCTTTGCCTCATGGCCCAGTGCGCACCGGCCTTCGCCGCGCAGGGCCGCATCGTGGTGGAAACGCTGCGCCTGCAGGCGCTGGAGGGCAACCGCATCGGCGACACCGCCGAGCGCCGGGTCACGATCTACCTGCCCGCCAGCTATGACCGCGATCCCGCGCGGCGCTATCCGGTGGTGTACCTGCTGCATGGCGCCACCTCCGATCCGCGCGAATGGCTGGACGGCACCTACCAGGGCATGGACCTGCGGGTCGCGCTGGACGCCGTCGCCGACGACGCGGCCTACATCGTGGTGATGCCGATGGCCGACAACGCCCTCGGCGGGAGCTTCTACGTGGACTCCGCGGCGTTCGGGCGCTGGGAGCAGGCGATCGCCGGGGAGCTGGTCGCCTTCGTCGATGCCCGCTTCCGCACCTTGCCGACGCGCGAAAGCCGCGGCCTGGCGGGGCAGTCGATGGGCGGCTTCGGCGCGCTGGCGCTGGCCGGTCGCCATCCCGACACCTTCGGCCACGTGTATGCGACCAGTCCGTGCTGCCTGGGCCTGGTCGGCGACCTCGCACCCGGTGGCGCGCGTTGGCGACAGGCGCCGGGGGGATTGCTGCGTGCGATGGCGATGGCGTTCGCGCCTGCCGATGCCGATGCCGATGCCGCCACGCCGCCGCTGCCGTTCGTGGCCGGCCCCGATGGGCGAGTGCGCGAGGTGCCCGCCGTCGCGCAGGCATGGCGGGCGCACATGCCGCTGGAGGGCCTGCGCCGCGACCCCGCGCCCTACCGGCGCTTGTGCAGCATCGCGCTGGACGCGGGCCTGCAGGACGAAATCCCCAACGTCACCGCAGGCGCCGCGGCGTTCTCGCAGGCCTTGCAGCAGGCCGGCGTCGCGCATGCGTACGAGGCCTTCGCGGGCACCCACATCGACCACCTGCGCCAGCGCTTCGAGACCGCGGTGCTGCCGTTCTTCGCGCGCGTGCTGGCGACGCCCGCGCGCCCCGGCGCCTGCGCGGGCGGGTGAGCCGATTGGGAAAGCGGCGCGATGAAGCAGGCCTGCTTCGCCATTCCCATTACCCCATCGCCACGCCTCAGGGCTGCAACTTCACCTCGAATAGCAGCGGATAGCCCGGCGCCTCGGCGACCTCGGGCGGCGCGGGCAGGCGGATCTGCTTGCCGGCCTGCTTGGCCATGCAGGCGGTCCATGCGTTGGCGGGGCGGACGTCGATGTTGCGCGTCGTCCCATCCGGCAGGACATCGAGCACGAGGGTGAATTGAGGAACCACGGCCGTGGCGCGATTGCCCTGGCAGGCCGAGATCGCCTCGGCCATCCCGCCAGCGCGCGGCGCGGCGCGGATCCGTTGGTAGTAGGCCCAACCCGCGAAGGTGCCCTCCTGTTCCTTCGCCAGCCTCACCCGCGTGTCGAAGTCCGGCGCGCTTGCGCCTTCACCGAAACGCGCCTGCTGGATGCCGCGCAGCCTCTCTGCCGCCTTGGCGTGGTAGTTCCACCGCCGCGGATCCTGCAAGCGCAGGAAATTCTCCAGCGCTTGCTTCGACTGCGGTGCGTACAGGCCGACGAGATAAAGCCGCTGCCGCCAGGCTTCCGGGTTTTCGGGAAATTCCGCGAGCATTGTGTCGAGGCAGGCGCCGGCCTCGTTGCCGCGCTTCAGCTCGAGCAGGGTGCCGCAATAGTCGTTGCTGGCGTCCTCCCGGGTGGCCGCGTCGTCCATCGCCTTGCGGAAATGCGGCAGTGACGCCTCGGCTTGCTTCAGCTCGCGCAGGATCTGGCCGAGTTGCTGCTGCGCACGCCCGTTGGCAGGCGCCAGCGCGACCGCGCGTTCGGCGTCGGCGCGCGCCCAGGCGGTCTCGCCCAGCTCACGCAACGCGAGG
This sequence comes from Thermomonas mangrovi, assembly GCF_028201335.1. Taxonomy (NCBI): domain Bacteria; kingdom Pseudomonadati; phylum Pseudomonadota; class Gammaproteobacteria; order Lysobacterales; family Lysobacteraceae; genus Thermomonas; species Thermomonas mangrovi. The sequence continues at coordinate 208,388 of NZ_JAPEVV010000003.1, read as the reverse complement.
GCGCGGAACCGCGACTCCTGTGCCTGGTCGGGGCTGAAGCGCAGCGACTGCGACAGGTAGGCCAGTGCCTTCCAGGTCTCGTTCTTGCGCAGGTAGGCGCCGCCGACCAGCCGCGCGAAGGCGGCGTTCGGCACCTGCAGGGCGGCAGGCTCCAGCACCTCGATCGCCTGCTGGTCGCCGTCGTCCATGCGCTCGATCGCGTAGAAGGCATGGTGGAACTGCAGGATGTTCAGGACCGGGTTCTGCTCCACGCGCGTCATCGCGTAGGCGGCGACGCTGCGCATCGCGGCGTCGGACCCACCCCAGCGCGGCTCGGCGGCGGTCATCATCTCGTCGAGGACGAAGTACGAGGTCGGGTCCGCCTGCAGGCAGCGCTGGGTCGCGAGCGACTGGATCTCGCTCGAACTCTGCCTGCCGATCGACATCAGGCCCAGGCATGCCGGCAGCAGGCGCGGATTCTTGTCGAGCGCAAGGGTGTAGGCCTCGGCCGCCTTGAGGAAGTAGGCCGTCATCTTCTCCAGGTTGGCGTCCGGGGTGTCGCGTGCGTACTTGGTGCCGCGCGCATCCCAGCCCAAACGTTCGAGCGCGTGTCCCAGCGCCGCCTGCGCGAATTCGCTGTCGGGCGCGACCGCGGTCCAGCGGCGTGCGGTGCGTTCGGCCTTGGCGCGGTCGCGGTCGCTGAAGACGTCGAGCAGGCGCGTGATCTGTTCGCGCTTGGCGGGCACGGTGTAGTGCGCCTCCAGCAATTGCCGGAAGGTGGCATCCAGCGTGGCGGCGCCCCCGTCCTTCTCGAGCAGGCTGGCGATGTCGTCGAGGGTGTACGGCAATGGCGACAGGAACATCGTGCAGCGCGCCTGCGCGACGCCTGGCGTCCAGGTATTGCCGGGCAGGTCCGGATAGGCGAGGCAACGCTGCAGCGGGTCCTTGATGGCATCCGCCTTGCGCATCGCGGCGACATGGCTGGCGTATTCCGGTGGCGGTTGCTGGCTGGCGGCGATGGCGCCGAATGGAAGGCTGGCGAGGGCCACGAAGGCCAGGACACGGCGCTGGATCAAAGGGTTCCCCGAGGTGCACGGAAGAGGGCGATGCGCGCGAGTATCCCATCGCCGCTTGCGTTGCCCACCGGGAAAATTCCCTTCAGCTTCGCGAAGGGCGTCATGCGGTCGGGTGCGCGTGCGGTGAATTGCGACCGCACGCATGCCGCTACTGCGTGGTCGACTCGCCTCGCGCCTGCGCCACGATCCAGCCGACGATCGCATCGAAGCGTTCCGGGTCCAGCGCATGCCCGCGGTCGACGCGCAGGGCAGTGATGAAGTCGCCCGCGACCCGCGCCACCACCGCATCGGCATCGCGCGAATACTTGTCCTGCGTGCCCGACACCACCAGCGCCGGGCGCGGGCCGATGGCCGCCAGCAGGTCGTGGTGGTCGAGGTCGCGGGCCAGCCGGGGCACGGCTTCGAACAACAGGATGCCGGTGCCTTCGCGCTGGCGCGTGGCCAGGCTGCAGACCGCGCCGCTGATGGCGGCGAAGCGGCAACGGGGATCCAGCGCGGCGTGGTACAGCGCGGTGGTGCCGCCGTACGAGTGGCCGGCCACGCCCACGCGTCGCGGATCGACGCCGCCCAGCTGCAGCAGCACGCCAAGCGCGCGCTGCGCATCGTCCAGGCATTTGCGCATGAGCAGGTCGCCCTGCAGCAGGCGATAGCTCATCGCGTTGTAGTGCTGCAGCCAGTCGTGCGGGTCGGATTCGACGCCGCGCACGCCGGCGCGCCGGTCCTCGAAGCTGATGCTGTCCGGGGCGAGGACCACCAGCCCCGCGCGCGCCAGCGCCGGGCCGAAGGCCTGGCAGGGATCGCCGACCAGCCCGGCGACCTCGCTCTTGCCGAAGTGGAACTCGCCGTTGTGCTGGTGGAAGGCGACCACGCCGCCGCGCGCCGCGCGCCCGTGCGGGGTGAACAGGAAGGCGGGGATCGGATCGCCCTCCAGGCAGGGGTATTCGATCCGTTCGCGGTCGTAGCCGTCGCAGGCCTCGACCGCGCCGCGGGTGACCGCGACATCGACCGGCGCGGCCAACCCGATCCGGTCGCGGAGGAAGGTGGCGACATCGTCCATGGCGGCGATGATAGGCGGCGGCGACCACGCTGGGCAGAGGCGAGGCCGGCGAGCGGCTGGCGGAACTGCGCAGCGACGCCGGTGGGCGTATGCCTGCCGAGAAGCGGGCCGCGGGTTCAGGGCCGGACTGCACCCCGGTGCGAATCGCACCGGGGCGCCTGGGGCGCCCGCCCCGTACGCGCGGCCATCGCTTGGTCGCTTAGTGGGTCGCGGAACCCACGCGCTGCAGCGCCGGCGGGAACCACTTGCCGTCCAGCACGGCCTGCTTGGGCACGTACATGCGCAAGGTCAGGGAGAAGCCCTTGCCCTTGGGCGCCGGTAGCCAGTTGGACTCGGGTGCCAGCGAGGCGTTCGGCGCGTCGGCGAAGAGCAGGCTCAGCGAACCATCCGGGGCGCTCTTCAGGCCGGAATAGCTGTTGAAGTTGAAGCGATTCATCGGATTGGGCACGACCCGGTAGTCCGGGACGTCGACCAGGATGATCGACCAGTACGCATTCACCATCGCCTCAGGGCGTTCGTCCGGGGCGAACTTCAGCACGTAGGCGTTGTCGCCATTGAGCGGCTGGCCGTCGGCGTCCTTGGTCACCACGAAGTAGACGACTTCCTCGTTGGTGTTTGCCCACAGGCCGACCAGGTTGGCCGCGGTGCGCTTGCGGTAGTCGCTGCCGTAGGTGCCGGTGCCGATGGTGGCGAGCCAGTTGTTCTGGTAGCGACCCGAACCGGTGACGGCGAAATTGAGGAACGCGGGCACGACCTGGTCGCGCAGCACTTGCGCCAGCGCCGCGCGTTGGGCCGGGTCGCGGGCGATCTGCTGGTAGTGGCGCGCGCGCGCCTGCATCTGCGGCGCGATCGGCGACACGTCGAGCGCGCTGTCGATGATCTCGTCGGCGTGGTCGAAGATCTCCATGCCGGCCAGCGACTTATTGTCGAATGCCAGCGGCGGTGCGGATGCCCGCACCTTCGGCTGGCCCAGCGACGACAACTTGAACTGCCGCTGCAACGCCACGGCGCCGGCATTGTCGCCCTTGAGCTCGACGCGGCCCAGCATCTTGGCCTTGTTGGAATGCAGCTCGATCCGCACGCTGTCCGCGGGGATCGCGGCGCGCGAGCCCGGCGCCACCAGCGCGAACTTCCCGTACGGGTGGTTCGGGTAGTTGCGCTCGTTGATGTTGGTGATGACCTCGCCCCATTCGTCGAGGATCTGCGCCACGTAGTAGCGGCCTTCGACGCGCGGGATCTCCAGTAGCGCGGGCGTGTCCGCGTCCACCGCGATCCAGGCCTCGAGATAGGCCACGTCGAGGTTGGGGTTCACGAAGTCGGCCTTGCCGGCCGGGTTGTACTTGATCGTGTTGTACGCGACGCCCGGTTCCCGCAGGTCTGTTTGCTCCTGCCGCAGAACGATGGCGCGACCGAGCAGGTAGGCGTAGGCATCGGCAAGATCGCGGGCATCGACGGCGGAGGCCGGCGACGTGGACGCGGTACCGGTGGCGGCGAGCGCCGCGCCGGACAGCGCCAGCGGAAGCAATGCGGCGACCAACATGCCGCGGATGCGGGACGACATCCCGTTCATTCGGTGTACTCCTGGCGGGGCATGGAACCCCCGGCGCCTGCTGGCGCCGGGAGCGAGGGCATCACGGCGCCGGTTGCGCTTCGGGGAACTTCCATGTGCCGTTCAGAATCTCCGGACGCGACCGGTACAACCGCACCATGTAGTTCCAGCCCTGGGTGATCGGCAGGCAGTTGGGGATCTTGCCGTCGCAGCCGCCGAACTGCACGTCGATGGTGCCGTCCTCGGCCTTCTTCGCGGTCAGGTTGTTGAGCGTGTAGGCGTTGTACTCGTTCTTGGCGTAGTAGCCTTCCGCGTTGTACACGCTGATCGACCAGAAACCGTCGACCGGCACGTCCTTGACCGACAGTCGGTAGACGGTCTTGCCGTCGTTCTTCGCCGGCGTGAAGTTCAGGTACAGCGCGTCCTTGTCCGGATTGCCGCCCCACGCCGAAGCCGACGCGATCAGGAACCGCACCGGATCGACCGTGCCGCGCGGTCCGAAGGCGCGCCGGGTGTCGGGCAGGGACTCGGACAGGGTAAGCAGCGCGTCGCGGATCTTCTTCTGGCTCACCGGATCCCAGTTGGGGATCTCGAAGGTGCCCACCTGGTCCTGCTTCACCACGATGGCATCCTGCAGGGCGGTGGCCTGCTTCAGGTCTTCCGGATCGTTCGGGTCGGCCAGCGTGCGCACGGCCGCGCCCACGTAGCGCGTGCCGATCCCTTCGCGGGTCAGCGTGTGCGAACCCTTGCCATAGAAGACGTTCGGGACGTACTGGTCCTGGTCGATGATCTGCAGCGCCTGGAAGCGCTGACCCGGGTCGGGCATGGTGATGGTGACCGGACCTGCATCGAGGTCGAACACCGCGACCGAGTAGAGCGTGTCGCGGTTGCCGCGCACCACGAACTGGTCGTCGACGCCCATCACGTTGCGCCGGTGCAGGAACTTGCCGAACGCGCCGTCCTTCAGCGCCGACAGCCCGAAGAACAGATCGGTCTCGGCACGGGTGAAGTTCTCGGCGGTGACCGGCACCAGCGGACCCTTCTTGGCGGCATCGAGCGGCGACGGCGCGGGGGCTTCCGCAGCCGGGGCGGCGGGCGTGGCGGCAGGGGCCCCTGCCGCCGGCGCGTTGCCCGCCTCGGGCGCGCGCGTGCACCCGATGGCCAATGCCAGCGCGGACAAGGCCACGCACCAAGAGCCAGCGTTCCGGAGTCGTGCCACGGCTTTGCCTTTGCCCGCCGATCGGGCGACATGAGTTATCCACAGAGTGTCGACTCGCCCTGAAACGGGGGGTATAGGACTTTGGTCCTATCAGGCGGCACGGGCCAGCTGTGGTGGCAGGCACCACAATCGAGGCCGGGATTCGCCAGTTCACGCTAGGCGACCGCCGGCCGCCTAGCGTGGCCGCCTCTTCCAGGCGCGACGAGGCCGCCATGTCACGCACCATCCCGACGTCCTCGTGCGCGCTCCTCGCCGCGCTGTTGGCAGGATGCGGCACCACGGTCACGCCGACCGAACTGCGGCAGACCGGTGCCGACCCGGAGTTGCCGGCACCGGCGGGCAAGCGCCTGGTCCCGACCGTGAACATCGCCCCGGCCACCGGCTGGGCCGCGGATGAAGCGCCCACGGCGGCGCCGGGTCTGGCCGTGAACGCCTTCGCCAGCGGCCTGTCGCATCCGCGTTGGTTGCTGGTGCTGCCGAATGGCGATGTGCTGGTGGCCGAATCGAATGCCCCGCCGAAGCCCGCCGAAACCGGGCTGCGTGCCTGGGCGATGAAGGTGGTGATGGGCCGCGCGGGTGCCGGCGTACCCAGCGCGGATCGCATCACCCTGCTCAGGGATGCCGACCGCGATGGCGTTGCCGAGACACGCTCGGTGCTGTTGTCCGGGCTGCATTCGCCGTTCGGCATGGCCCTGGTCGGCGAGCGCCTGTATGTCGCCAACGCCGATGCCGTGGTCAGCGTGCCGTTCCGGCCGGGCATGACCGTGGTGCAGGCGCGGCCGGTGCAACTGGCGACGCTTCCCGGCGGGCCGCGCAACCATCACTGGACCAAGAGCCTGCTCGCCAGCGCGGATGGCAGCCGCCTGTACGTGGGCGTGGGCTCCAACAGCAATGCGGCCGAACACGGCATGGCCGAAGAGGCGGAGCGCGCGGCCATCCACGAGATCCGCATCGCGGACGGCGCGCGGCGGGTGTTCGCGTCCGGGCTTCGCAATCCGGTGGGTCTGGCATGGGAACCCCACGGCGGGGCGCTGTGGACGGTGGTGAACGAGCGCGATGAGCTGGGCGATGCGCTGGTACCCGACTACCTGACCTCGGTGCGCGAGGACGCGTTCTACGGCTGGCCCTACAGCTATTACGGCCGCCATCTCGACCCGCGCGTGCAACCGCAGCGCCCCGACCTGGTGGCGCGGGCGCAGGTGCCCGACTACGCCTTGGGTTCGCATGTCGCGCCGCTCGGCCTGGCCTTCGCGCAGGGCGCCCGCTTGCCGGGCTTCACCGAGGGCGCCTTCATCGGCTTGCACGGTTCGTGGAACCGGCGCGCGCTTGCGGGCTACGTGGTGGTGTTCGTGCGCTTCGCCGATGGACGCCCGCAGGGAACGCCGGTCGACGTGCTGGGCGGCTTCGTCGATCGCGAGGGCCGAGCCCGCGGACGCCCGGTCGGCGTGGCGGTGGCGACGGACGGCAGCCTGCTGGTGGCCGACGACGTCGGCGACCGGATCTGGCGGGTGTCCGCCGCGCCCTGAGTCATTGCCCGTCATGCGGCTGCGGTACTGTCGATCCCGCCCCCCGCCATTCGTCATCGGGGGACAGCCGAGAGGATCCAGCACATGCACGCCACCCCGCCCGACACGCCCGCCGCCGCGCCGCCCGACTCGCTGTGGCAGGGGCTGCGCGACGCGATCCGCGGCACCAATGCCGACTACACCCGCATCCCGCTGCGCCGCGCGGTGTTCCTGCTGGCGGTGCCGATGGTGCTGGAGCTGGTGCTGGAATCGACCTTCGCGGTGGTCGACATCTTCTTCGTCGCCAAGCTGGGGCCCTCGGCGGTCGCGACCGTCGGCCTGACCGAGAGCTACCTGTTCCTGCTCTATTCGATCGCGATGGGCCTGGCGATGGGCATCACCGCGCTGGTCGCGCGGCGCGTCGGCGAAGGCGAGCGCGAGGCGGCCTCGGTGACCGCGGCGCAGGCGCTGTGGGTGGCGGTGCTGGCCTCGGTGCCGTTCGCGATCGCCGGCATCGTGTGGGCGCGCGAATTGCTGGCGCTGATGGGCGCGGATGCGTGGACGCTCGAGCACGGTGTCGGCTACATGCAGTGGATGCTCGGCGGCAACGTGGTGATCCTGCTGCTGTTCGTGATCAACGCGATCTTCCGCGGCGCCGGCGACGCGGCCATCGCGATGCGCGTGCTGTGGGTGGCGAACGGCCTGAACATCCTGCTCGACCCGCTGCTCATCTTCGGCTGGGGCCCGGTGCCGGCGTTCGGCGTGGAAGGCGCGGCGATCGCCACCAACATCGGCCGCGGCGTCGGCGTGCTGATGCAGCTGTGGATCCTGTTCCGCGGCGGCCAGCACATCCGGGTGACCGCGGCGCAACTGGCGTGGCGCGCCGGGATCGCCTGGCAGATCGTGCGCACCTCGCTGGGCGGCGTCGGCCAGATGATCGTGGCGATGACCTCGTGGATCTTCCTGATGCGGATCCTCGCCAGCATCGGCAGCGAGGCGGTGGCCGGCGCCACGATTGCCATTCGCGTGATGATGTTCACGATGATGCCGGCGTGGGGCATGTCGAATGCCGCCGCCACGCTGGTGGGGCAGAACCTGGGCGCGCAGCAGCCGGAGCGTGCCGAGGCGTCGGTGTGGCAGATCGGCCGCTACAACATGGCCTACCTGGTCGCCATCGCGCTGCTGTTCCTCCTGCTGCCGCGCGAGCTGGTCGGGGTGTTCAGCGACGATCCGCGGGTGGTCGCGGTCGGTGCCGAGTGGCTGCGGATCCTGTCGTACTCGCTGTTCGTGTACGGCTGGTGGATGGTCAGCGTGCAGGCCTTCAACGGCGCCGGCGACACCGTCACCCCGACCTGGATCAACGTGGTGTTCTTCTGGCTGATCCAGATCCCGCTGGCCTGGTGGCTGGCGCTGCACCTGCAGCTCGGCCACACCGGCGTGTTCTGGGCGGTGTTCGTGTCGGAGACCGCGGTCGGCCTGTTCACCCTGTGGCTGTTCAGCCGCGGGCGCTGGAAATCCAAGCAGGTGTAGGCGGCGCGGGGTTTGCCTACACTCGCGCCTGTTCCTTGCCCGCTGCCCGCCATGCGCCGTTTGCTCCTGCCCTGCATCCTGCTCGCCGCCGCCACCTGCGCCCACGCGGGGAGCGTCAATCCCAAGCGCCTGCAGCCGGTGGAGGGCGGGACCACGTATCGGCTGCAGGAGGCCTGGTCGTACCAGGAGAAGGCGGCGACCTTCACCCTCCAGCCCGGCGATTACCTGGAAGCCTTCGAGGATGCCGAGGACCGCTACCTGCTGGGCCCGGGCAGCTGCGCGGCGATGCGCGTGGTGCCGCCGAAGCAGCCGGAGATGGCCAACACGCAGCATTTCCCCTGCGGCATCGTCCTGCCCAAGGACACCGGCAAGCCGGCCTCGTTGTTCTTCATCCGCGGCAAGGCGCCGCACTACGACGGCATGGGCCCGGTGGTGAACGCGATGATCAAGGCCGGCGAGGGCAGTTTCGATTTCCCGACCGGGCGCCGCGGCGACGACCGCCTGCGCGCGCTGCTGGTGCCGATGCCCTGCGGGTCGGCGTCGTGTTGAGCGCGCCACGGGTTCACCTGCCGCGATCGCCCGCGCAGTAGAGTAGGCCCATGCGCCGCACCGGCCTCGCCTTCCGCCTGCTGCTGTCCCTGCTGCTGGTCCTGAACGGGATCGGTAGCGCGGTGGCGGGCGTGCGCATGGCGATGCCGGCGATGACCGCCGTTGCCGTGCAGGAGGCCGCGGCCGACGCATCCCTGCCGCCCTGCCACCAGGCGGCGATGGCCGATGCGACGCCCGCGATGCCGATGCCGCCTGCCGGCGACCATCGCCAGGGCGATGGCGACTGCTGCACGTCCGGCGCCTGCGACGCCGCGGGCTGTCCCTGCCCGTGCACGGCCCTCGCCGTCGCGTTGTGGCCGATGCCCCCGGTGCTGGCGCCGCTCGCGCTCGCCTTGCCGCCTGCGGTCGCGCGCATCGCCCCGCATCCGTCGCCGCCGCGCCACCAACCGGATCGACCGCCGATCGCCTGACCGTTGCGCCGCGCCCCGCGGCGGCATCGCGCACCCCCGTGCGCCCCACGGCCAAGCAAGGATCCGCATCCATGTCATCGTCATTCCCCGCGGTGCCGCCCGGCGGCCCGCATCCCACGCGCCGGCGCTTCGTGCAGGGCCTGGCCTCCGGCGGCGCGCTGTTCGGGCTGGGCCTGTGGCCGCGCGCCGGGCTGGCCCTGCAAGCGCAGCCCGAGGTCCTCGCCGGCACCGACTTCACCCTGTCGGTCGGCGAAACCCTGGTGAACTACACCGGCAAGACCCGCCCCGCGGTCACCGTCAACGGCCGCCTGCCGGCGCCGCTGCTGCGCTGGAAGGAGGGCAGCGCGGTCACCCTGCGCGTCCGCAACGACCTGCCGCGCGGGTCGATCCACGGCCCGGACACCTCGATCCACTGGCACGGCATCCTGCTGCCCGCGAACATGGATGGCGTGCCCGGCATGAGCTTCGACGGCATCCGCCCCGGCGAGAGCTACCTCTACCGCTTCCGGGTACGGCAGTCCGGCACCTACTGGTACCACAGCCATTCCGGCTACCAGGAACAGGGTGGCCTGTACGGCCCGCTGGTGATCGATCCCGCCGGGCCGGAGCCGCATCCCAGCGACCGCGAGCACGTGCTGCTGCTGTCCGACTGGACCGACCTCGACCCCGCCGACCTGTTCGCGCGGCTGAAGAAGATGGCCAGCCACGACAACCACGACCAGCGCACGGTCGCCGACTTCCTGCGCGACGCCGAGGCCGATGGCCTGCGCGCCACCCTGGCCGACCGCGGCGCGTGGGGCCGGATGCGGATGACCCCGACCGACCTCTCCGACGTCAACGCGCACACCTATACCTACCTGCTCAATGGCACCACCGCGCTGGGCAACTGGACCGGCCTGTTCGCGCCCGGCGAGACCGTGCGCCTGCGCCTCATCAACGGCTCGGCGATGACCTATTTCGACGTCCGCATCCCGGGGCTGGCGATGACCATCATCGCCGCCGACGGACAACCGGTGGAACCGCTGACGGTCGACGAATTGCGGATCGCGGTGGCCGAGACCTACGACGTGCTGGTCCGTCCGTCCGGGCAGGAGGCCTACACCGTGTTCGCCCAGGACGCCGCGCGCACCGGCTACGTGTCCGGCACCCTGGCGGTGCGCGCCGGCCTGCGCGCCGAGGTGCCGGCGCTGGATCCGCGCCCATTGCTGACCATGGCCGACATGGGCCATGGCGGGATGGGCCGCGTCGGTGGCATGGAAGGCGCATGCGGGGCGTCGATGCGCGGCATGGAAGGCGGTTGCGGCGCGGCCATGCACGGCGGCCATGCGATGCCCGGCATGGACCACGGCGGCATGCCGATGCAGGCGCATCCGCCGAGCGAGACGGACAACCCGCTGGTGGACATGCAGACGATGGCGCCGACCCCGCGGCTGGACGATCCCGGCATCGGCCTGCGCGGCAACGGACGCAAGGTCGCGACCTATGCCGACCTGCGCAGCGCGTTCGCGGATCCCGATGGCCGCGAACCGGGGCGCACCGTGGAGCTGCACCTGACCGGCCACATGGAGAAGTTCGCGTGGTCCTTCGATGGCATCAAGTTCGCGCAGGCCGAACCGCTGCGAATGACCTACGGCGAACGCCTGCGCATCGTGCTGGTCAACGACACCATGATGAGCCACCCGATCCACCTGCACGGGCTGTGGAGCGACCTCGAGGACGCCGACGGCGGCTTCCACCTGCGCAAGCACACCATCGACATGCCGCCGGGCACGCGCCGCAGCTACCGCGTGCGCGCCGATGCGCTGGGGCGTTGGGCCTACCACTGCCACCTGTTCTTCCACATGGAATCCGGCATGTTCCGGGAAGTGCGGGTGCAGGAATGAACGCGCGCCTCGCGACCGCCGCCGCGCTGGCGGCCTGCCTCGGCATCGTCGCGCCGGCATCGGCGCAGCACGCCGGGCATGCGATGCCGGCCGTGCCGGCATCGCCCGCGCCCACGCCCGCGCCATCGCAGGAATCGCCGCAGGAACCCCCGCAAGCGACGCCCGTGCGGACCGACCACGCCGCGATGGACCATGCCGCGATGGGCCACGGCGCGATGGATCACGGCGCGATGGACCATGACGCGATGGACCATGACGCGATGGACCATGCCGCGATGGACCATGCCCCTGCGCCGGCCGCTGCCGTCGACCTTGCGTTGCCGCGCACACCGATCCCGGTGCCGACCGACGCCGATCGCGCGGCGGCGTTCCCGGAGGTGCATGCGCACCACATGCACGGCACCCGCCCGCACACGTACTGGCTGCTCGACCGGCTGGAGATCGACGACGGCGACCACGGTCGCGGCACCGCATGGGAAGGCAGCGCCTGGATCGGTGGCGACGTGCAGCGCCTGTGGCTGCGCAGCGAGGGCCACGCGCGCGACGGCAAGCTCGAACGCGGCGACCTCGAAGCGTTGTACGGCCGCGGCGTGCGCGCCTGGTGGGACGTGCTGGCGGGCGTGCGCCACGAGGACGGCGAAGGACCGTCGCGGACCTGGGCCGCGTTCGGCGTGCAGGGCATGGCGCCGTACAAGTTCGAGGTGTCGGCCACCGCCTACCTCGGCCAGGGCGGCCGCAGCGCGGCGCGGCTCGAAGCGGAGTACGACACCCTGTTCACCGACCGCTGGATCCTGCAGTGGCGCGCCGAAGCCAGCCTCCACGGGCAGGCCGATCCCGCGCTCCGCCGCGGCGCCGGGCTGTCCACCCTCGAGGCCGGGTTGCGCCTGCGCTACGAGGTCACCCGCCGGTTCGCGCCGTACGTCGGCATCGAACACGAACGCGCGTTCGGCGAGACCGCGACCCTGCGCCGCGCCGACGGCGAGGCCGAGCGCGAGACCAAGGTCGTGGCCGGACTGCGCCTCTGGTTCTGAGCCCGCTCAGCCAGCGGGGTCGTAGGCGCGCACGCTCTCCTGCTCGTCGGGGTCGTTGCGCGCCACCAGCGCGATCGCGTCGGTGTCGGCGCTGAGGTTGATCGGCTGGTGCGGCACCCCGGCGGGAATGAACAGGAAATCGCCGGCGCGGTTGGTGCACGACTTCGCCAGGCCTGCGCCGTACAGCGTCTGCACCTCGCCCTGCAGCAGGTAGATCGCGGTCTCGTCGCGCTCGTGGTCGTGCGGACGGCGCGCGCGCCGGCCGGGGGTGGTGCCGGCGGCAGGCTAGAGCGCGCTGGGCACGTGCACGCCGTCGCGCAGGCGCGCCTCCCACTGGATCGCCCAATCGGTGACGTAGGTGATCGCCGCGTCCATCGAGTCGAAGTGCGCGTAGCGGATGCTGAAGCTCAGCGGGTTCAGGCAGGCCCGGCACTGTCCCTGGTCGAGCGGCATGATGTCGGCGACCACCCGGCCATCGACCAGCAACGCTTGGCCATCGCCGATGGCATCGAAGCGGAAGCCGCGTGGCAAGCGGGACGGCGGGCGTGGATCCATGCGGGCGTCGGCGGGCGAACCAGCGACGAGTGTGGCCCGGCGCAGGCCGCGAAACCGGAACCGGCGTCGGGATTCGCGCAAGCGACGTGGATGCCGCGTTGACGCCGACCCGGCGAGACTGGCGCACCGCCGCACGGAGCCGCGCATGGACACCACCCCTTCGAGCATGACCAACCTGTTCCTGCAGCTCGGGCTGCCGGCCGGGAAGGACGAGATCGCCGCGTTCCTTCGCGCGCACCAGTTGCCGGAGGACGTGCGCGTGTCGGAAGCGCCATTCTGGAATGACGGCCAGCGCCAGTTCCTGCGCGAGGAATGGGGCGAGGACGCCGACTGGGCGATCGTGGTCGATGCGCTCAACGAGGCCCTGCACGCCGACGCAATCGCCGCCCGCGCCGGCTGAGCCGCGCGGGTATCGTGGGCGCATGGCCAAGGCCTTCGACCCGATCCGCTGCCGCGCGACCCTGCGTCGCCCGGCCAGCCCCGCGAACGCGACGTGGGGCTTCCTGCGCCTGCCGCCCGGGGCCAGCGCGGCGCTGCCCTCGCGCGGGATGGTCGCGGTGGACGTGGCGATCGGCGCACATGCATTCACCGCGGTGCTGGAACCCGATGGCGAAGGCGGCCACTGGCTGAAGTTGCCGCGCGCGGTGCAGGGCGCGGCCGGCATCGCGCCGGGCGACCGCGTGTCGCTGCTGCTGTCGCCCGCGCAGCGCGAACCGGAGCCGGCGCTGCCCGCGGACCTGCGCGCCGCGTTGGCGCAGGCGCCTGGCGCCAATGCGCAGTGGCAGGCGATCACCATCGCCGCGCGCCGCGATTTCATCCAGTGGCTGGAGACCGCGCGCCAGGCCGAGACCCGCGCGCGCCGCATCCGCACCGCCTGCGACATGCTCGCCCGGGGCAAGCGCCGGATCTGCTGCTTCGACCGGTCCGGCCTGCATGGCAAGGGCCCGCGCGCGCCGGCGGCGGCCGACGACTGACCGCGAGCGGTCCTCAGCGCATCGTGCCAGCGCCGATGAAGCGCAGGCCGACGCCGGGTTCGGTCGCGATCCAGCGCGGTGCGGCGGCATCGTCGCCGAGCTTCTGGCGAAGCTTGCCGACCAGCACGCGCAAGTAATGGGTGTCGTGCTCGTGGTGGCTGCCCCACAGTTCGCGCAACATCTGCGGCTGGGTGACCACGCGACCCGCATGCTTCAGCAACAGCGCCAGGAGCGCGTATTCCTTGCGCGCGAGTTGCACGGCGTCTCCGTCGAGGAAGACTTCTCGCCGGGCCAAGTCGACCCGCAACCGCCCGTCGTCGAACACCGGCGGCGCCTCGCCGGATGTGGCGCGGTCGCGCAACAGGGCGCGGATGCGCGCCATCAGTTCCTGCACGCCGAACGGCTTGGTCACGTAGTCGTTGGCGCCGGCATCCAGCGCGGCGACCTTTTCGCGTTCGTCGGCACGCACGGTGAGCACGATGACCGGCACGTGCGACCATCCACGGATTCGCGTGAGCACTTCGTGTCCATCGATGTCGGGCAGGCCAAGATCGAGGACGACCAGGTCCGCGCCGTGCGTCGCCATCGCCAGCACGCCGGCTTCGCCGTTTTCCGCGCTTTCGACCCGATAGCCCTGCGCGCGCAGGCTGATGTCGAGGAACTTGCGGATCTGCGGTTCGTCGTCGATCACCAGCACCCGGGCCGGCGTGGCGGTCGTCTCATTCATGCGCGGCGGGAGGGGACGTCATGCGCGGCAGGGTAATGCGGATGGTGGTGCCCTTGCCATCGCGGCCCGGCAAGGCTTCCACGCTGCCGCCATGCGCGCCGACCATGCCCTGCGTGATCGCCAGCCCCAACCCGGTGCCCTGGCGGCCACGGTCGCCGCGTTCCACGCTGAAGAACATGTCGAAGATGCGCTTGCGTTCCTCGTCGGGGATGCCGGGGCCCCGATCGATCACGTCGATCCGGAGTTGGCCGTCGACGTCGCTGGCCTCGACCACGATGACGTCGTCCGGGGGCGAGAACTTGGCGGCGTTCTCCAGCACGTTGAACAAGGCCTGTTCGAGCAGGGCCGGATGCACCCACAACGGCGCGAGGTCGGGCGCGATGCGCCGATCGAAGCGGAGGCCGGGCTGGTAGCGCTGCAGGCGGGTCACCGCGGAGCCGATCAGTTCGTCCACGCCGATCCAGTCGCGGTTGAGCGACAGCCCGCCGTGGCCGAGCCGGGTCATGTCCAGCAGGTTCTGGATGTAACGATCCAGCCGCTCGCCTTCCAGGTGGATGGTCTCGAGCAGCGCGTCGCGATCCTCCTTGCCCATCGCCTCGCCGTAGTGCTGCAGGCTTTCGGCGCCGCCGATCATCGCCGCCAGCGGCGAGCGCAGGTCGTGCGAGACCGAGGACAGCAGCGCGGAGCGCAGGCGTTCGGTTTCGCTGGTGACGCGGGCGTGTTCGAGATCGGCGACCAGCCGCGTGCGCACGATAGCCTGGGCGATGTCGTCCGCCATCGCGTCGACCAGCCGCTGCAGTTCGGGGCCGGGGCGCGATGCGTGCCCGGGGAAACGCAGCCCGACCAGGCCGGCGAGCCTGCCGTCGCTGGCCAACGGCTGGAACCACCAGTCGGCATTGCCGAGCGTGTCGGTGTTGCGGCCAGCGGCCTGTCGATGCCGGATCGCCCAATCGGCCGCGGCGCGGTCCTTGTCGGACAGGGCATACGGCCCGTCCTGGGCCAGCGCGTCGGTGCCGGCCTGCACCAGCGCATCGGCGCCGGTGGCCTGCTTCAGCGCGCGTCGACCCGCTTCCAGCACCTGGCCGAGGTCGGCGGCGCTCGCCAGGTGCTGGCCCAGGGCCTGCAGCGCGGTCGCGTGCGCATTGGCCGCGCGCAGCGCCACCACCTGCATCCGCAGGCGCGAGGCGAGGCGGCCCGCCACCAGCGCCGCGGCCAGGAACAGGAACACGGTGACCACGCCCTGGCGCGCGCCGATGAAGAAGGTGAAGCGCGGGGCGATGAAGAAGAAGTTGTAGGACAGGAAGCACAACGCCGCCGCCAGCACGGCCGCGGCCATCCGCGTCTTCGAGGCGACCAGCACCACCGCGACGATGAAGATCATCGACAGGTCGTCCAGGCCCAGCCAGCGTTCGGTCAACGCGCTGGCAGCGGTCGCCAGGACCGCCGCCAGCACCGCCAGGCCGATGTCGCTGCCGGTCAGCCAGTGGCCGACCCGGCGCGTCGACTGCCGCGCCTTCGCGCGCGCCTCCGGCGTGCTGAAGATCGTGAGTTCGTAGTGCGCGCCACGCTGCAGCAGCTGCTGCGTGAGCGTGCGGTTGAACATGCGCGCGAAGGGACGCTCGCGGGTGCGCCCGAGCACGATGGTCGAGGCCCCGCTGCGCGCGGCGTGGTCGAGGATGGCATCGACGACATTGCCGCCATGCAGCACCTCGACCTCACCGCCGAGCCGGCGCGCGAGCGCGAAGGCCTGGTCGAGCTCGCGTTGCCTCGCCGCGTCCACGGGGCCACCGGCCTGCACCGTGACCACCGTCCATGGCGCATCGCGGCGTTCGGCCAGCCGGCGCGAGACCCGCACCAGGTACTCGGACTGGCCGCGGCCATCGATCGCGACCAGCACCCGCCGCCGCAACGGCATCCCCGGCAGGCCGCGCGCCGCATGGGCCTCGCGCAGGTCGCTGTCCACCCGGTCCGCGGCGGTCTGCATCGCAAGCTCGCGCAGTGCGGTCAGGTTGGAGGGCGAGAAGAACGCCTGCAGCGCGTGCGCCGCCTGCTCCGGCACGTAGACCTTGCCCTGCTGCAGCCGCTCGATCAGTTCGCGCGGCGGCAGGTCCACCAGCTTGATGTCGCGCAGGCGGTCGAACACGCTGTCTGGCACGGTCTCGCTCACGCGTACGCCGGTGATCCGGTGGACCACGTCGTTGAGGCTTTCCAGGTGCTGGATGTTGATCGTGGTGCAGACGTCGATGCCGGCGTCGAGCAGTTCGACCACGTCCTGCCAGCGGCGTTCGTGGCGGCTGCCGGGCGCGTTGCGGTGCGCCAGTTCGTCCACCAGCGCCAGCCCGGGCCTGCGCGCGAGCAGGGCGTCGAGGTCGAGTTCCTCCAGCGTGCGGCCCTGGTATTCGATGCGCTTGCGCGGCAGGACTTCGAGTCCTTCGATCAACCCCATCGTCTCGCTGCGACCGTGGGTTTCCACCAGCCCCACGACCACGTCCACGCCCTGCCTCTTCAATTCGCGCGCCCGCGACAGCATCGCGTAGGTCTTGCCCACGCCGGGCGCGGCGCCGAGGAAGATCGTCAGCCGCCCGGCGCCCTGGCGCTGCAGCTCGCCGAGCAAGGCATCGGCTTGCTGGTCCCGGACGGCGTCGCCGTTGGCTGCGTTCATGCGCGAATTGTGCGCCACGCTCAGCGTGGCAGCGCATCCAGCGCCAGGTTCAGGCGCAGGACGTTGACCCGCGGCTGCCCGAGCAGGCCGAACTGCGGGGTTTCCGTCTCGGCATCGACCAGCCGCTGCACGACGGCCGGGTCGAGTCCACGGGCCTTCGCCACGCGCGCGACCTGCACGCGCGCGCCGGTGGGGCTGACGTGCGGGTCGAGGCCGCCGCCGGACTGGGTCACGAGCTCCATCGGGACCGCCGATGGCGCAATGCCATCTCGCTTGGCCACCGCAATGACGGCTTCCGAGATGCGCTTGCGCAGGGCGGGATTGCTGCGCGCCATGTTGCTGCCGGCGGCGGCCATCGGATCGTAGTTCGCCGCCGACGGACGCGGCTGGAAGTAGCGCGCATCGGCGAATGGCTGCGCCACCAGCGAGGAACCGACGGGGTGGCCGTCGCGCTCGATGAGGCTGCCGGTCGCGGCCGCGGGGAACAGCATCCGCCCCAGCGCGGTGCCGGCCAGCGAATACAGCAGGCCGAAGCCGAGCAGGACGAGCGAGGCGAACAGCAGCGGCGCGCGCAGGCCGACGTGCTCCTGCAAGGGTTGCGTGGGCATGTGGTTGTTCATGGGCTCTCCTCAGGCACCGAGCGTCGCGGCCAGCGCCAGGTCGATCAGCTTGATGGCGAAGAACGGCAGCAGCACGCCGCCAACGCCGTACACGAGCATGTTCCGGCGCAGCAGCACGGTGGCGCTGGCCGGCGTGAAGCGCACGCCGCGCAGGGCGAGCGGGATCAGCGCGGGGATCACCAGCGCATTGAAGACCAGCGCCGCCAGCACCGCGTTCCTGGGGCTGGACAGGCCCATCACGTTGAGGGCGGCCATCGACGGAATCGCGGCGGCGAACAGGGCCGGCAGGATCGCGAAATACTTGGACACGTCGTTGGCCAGCGAGAACGTGGTCAGCGCGCCGCGGGTGATCAGCTGCTGCTTGCCGACCTCGACCACCGCCAGCAGCTTGGCCGGGTCGCTGTCGAGATCGACCATGTTGCCGGCCTCCTTCGCCGCCTGCGTGCCGGAATTCATCGCCAGGCCGACGTCGGCCTGCGCCAACGCCGGCGCGTCGTTGGTGCCGTCGCCGACCATCGCCACCAACCGGCCGCTGGCCTGCTCGCTGCGGATGCGCGCCAGCTTGTCCTCCGGCCTGGCTTCGGCGATGTAGTCGTCCACGCCGGCTTCGGCGGCGATCGCGGCGGCGGTCAGCGGGTTGTCGCCGGTGATCATCACGGTCTTGATGCCCATCGCGCGCAGCCGCGCGAACTTGTCCTTGACGCCGTGCTTGACCACGTCGGACAGCTCGACCACGCCCAACACGAACCGGCCTTCGCTCACCACCAGCGGCGTCGCGCCCCTGCGCGCGACCTGTTCGACCCGCGCCCGCAGTTCCGCCGGTACCTCCCCTCCCAGCGTAGCGACATGGCGCTCGATGGCGTCGCCCGCACCCTTGCGGATCACCCGCGCGCCGCCGTCCAGGTCGACGCCGGACATGCGGGTCTGCGCGCTGAACTGCACGTAGTGGGCATGGTCCGGGTCCTGCATCGCCGCGCCCTGTTCTCGCGCCAGCCTGACGATCGACTTGCCTTCCGGCGTCGGGTCGGCGAGCGAGGAGAGCAGGGCGGCATCGCGCAACTGGTCGAGGCCGATCCCGGCCAGCGCATGGAACGCGGTGGCCTGGCGGTCGCCGTGGGTGATGGTGCCGGTCTTGTCGAGCAGCAGCACGTCGACGTCGCCGGCCACTTCCACCGCCTTGCCCGATTTGGCGAGTACGTTTGCCGAAAGCGCACGGTTCATGCCGGCGATGCCGATCGCCGGCAGCAGGCCGCCGATGGTGGTCGGGATCAGGCAGACCAGCAACGCGATCAGCAGCAGTGGATCGACCTTGACTCCGACGAAGGCACCGATCGCGGGCAGCGTCGCGCAGACGATCAGGAAGGTCAGCGTCATCGCCGCCAGCAGCATGGTCAATGCGATCTCGTTCGGCGTCTTCTGCCGGTTGGCGCCTTCCACCAGCGCGATCATGCGATCGAGGAAGCTGTGGCCGGGTTCGGCGGTGACGCGCACCACGATCTCGTCCGACAGTACCTTGGTCCCGCCGATCACGCCGCTGCGGTCGGTCCCGGCCTCGCGCAGCACCGGCGCGGATTCGCCGGTGACCGCGGCTTCGTTGATGGTGGCGAGGCCGTGGACGATCTCGCCATCGGCCGGGATCAGTTCGCCTTCCGAGACCACGACGAGATCGCCGGGGCGCAGTTCGGCGGCGGGAAGTTGCGTCTCGCTGCCGCGCAGCGCCGGCGCATGGCCTTTCGGGTCGAGCAGCTTGCGCGCGACCAGGTCCTTGCGCGCGCGCCGCAGCGAGGCGGCCTGGCCGCGGCCCCGCGCCTCCGCCACCGCCTCGGCGAAATTGCCGAACAGCACGGTGACCAGCAGGATCGCGCTCACCGTCCAACCGAAACCCGCGGGCGCGGCACCGGCAAGCGTGATCAGCGCGGCGAGCAGGGTGCCGCCGAGCACGATCGCCATGACCGGGCTCTTGGCGATGTGCTTCGGCGCGAGCTTGAGGAAGGCATCGCGGATCGACGCGCGCAAGGCGGCGGCGTCGACCAGCGCGGGACGGCCCTGCCGTGTCGGGGATTGGTGGGATTGTTGGATCATGGCGTCTCCTTAACGCACCGCCAGGCTCAGGTGGTCGGCGACGGGGCCGAGCACCAGCGCAGGCATGAATTGCAGCAGGGTCAGGATCACGATCACCGCGATGGTGGTGAGTGCGAACGTCGGGGTTTCGATGTGCAGGCTGCCGGGCCCTTCGGGCGCGTGGCGCTTGCGGGCGAGGCTCGCGGCGATGGCGAGCGGCACGACCAGCGCCGGATAGCGGCCGAGCGCAAGCACGACGACGCAACTCAGGTTCCACCAGCTCGTCGCATCGCCCAGCCCCTCGAAACCGGAGCCGTTGTTCGCGAAGGCCGAGGTGTACTCGTAGAACACCTGGCTGATGCCGTGGAAGCCGGGATTCGAGTTGCCCGTGAGCGAGGGGATGGCCAGCGCGGCCGCGGTGAAGCCCAGCACCACCAGCGGCTGCAGCAGGATCAGCAGCGACAGCAGGCGCACTTCGCGCGCTTCGATCTTGCGGCCGAACAATTCCGGCGTGCGCCCGGTCATCAGCCCGGCGAGGAAGACCGCCAGCATCAGGTAGACGAGGAACTGCTGCAGGCCGCAGCCGATGCCACCCCAGATCGCGTTGACCAGCATGTTGCCCAGCGTCACCAGCCCGGTGAGCGGGGCCAGCGAGTCGTGCATCGCGTTGACCGAGCCGTTGCTGGTCTGGGTGGTCAGCGTCGCCCACAGGGCGGAGGCATCCGCGCCGAAACGCACTTCCTTGCCTTCCATCAGCGCCGGCGTGGCGGTGCTGGCGGCGGCGTGGCCTTCCAGCAGGATGCCGGCACCGGTCGACAGCACCGACATCAGCAGCATGCTGCCGAACACCAACGCGGTGAACTTCCGGCGCCCGGTGAACGGGCCGACCATGAAGGCCACCGCGACCGGGACCAGGACGAGGGCGAGGGTTTCCAGCAGATTGGAGAGCGGCGTCGGGTTCTCCAGCGGAACCGCGCTGTTCGGGCCGTACCAGCCGCCGCCGTTGGTGCCGAGCTGCTTGACCGCGATCATCGGCGCGACCGGGCCCAGCGGGATCTTCTGTTGCTTCATCTCGACGCTGGCGTCGACCGGCGTCGCCACCGGACCGGCCTGCAGGGTCGCAGGCACGCCCTGCGAGGTCAGCAGCACGCTCCACAGCAAGCACAGCGGCAGCATGAAACGCAGGGTGGGGCGGACCAGGTCGGCCCAGTAGTTGCCGACGTCGGGTTCGCTGCCTGCGGTCTTCGCCGGATCGTTGCCCGGTGCCATCGCCTGGCGGCCACCCATCAACGCGCGCAGCGTGGCGACGACCAGTGCCAGGCCCATCATCGGCGTGATCACCTGCAGGCCGACGATGCCCACCATCTGCGACAGGTAGGACAGCTGCGCCTGGCCGGAATAATGCTGCTGGTTGGTGTTGGTGAGGAACGAGACCATCGTGTGCAACGCGGTGTCCCAGCCCATGTTCGGAATCGCATCGGGATTCAGCGGCAGCCAGGCATGGGTCATGAACAGCACCCACACCAGCCCACCCACCACCAGGTTGCTGAGCAGGAAGGCCTTGGCGTAACCGCGCCAACTCATGCCGCGCGACGGATCGGTGCCGAGCAGGCGATACAAGGGGCGTTCGACCGGCGAGAACGCGCGGTCGAGCCTCATCGATTCGCCGCGCATCACCGCGGCCAGGTAGCGCCCGAGCGGCCAGCCGAGGCCGATCGCCAGCGCGAAAACGAGGATTGCTTCGGTCATGGTCGCGTCTCCTCAGAACCTATCGGGGCGCAGGATCACGTACAGCAGGTAGATCGCGGCGACGGCCACCGCGATCGCGCACACCAGGGAAAGCCAGCCGGGCATGGTCGTTCTCCTCAGAAGGACGCTTGCAGCGCCGCTTCGATGCGCGAGCCGGCGTAGTCGTCGCCGAAGATCGCCTTGGCGTCGGAATCGGTGGCGTGCGCGGTGACGCGCAACTCGACATGCTTGCCGGGAGCCTGCGCGTTGAATGCCCAGATCGCGCTGACCTGGCCGTGCGTGTAGCCGTTTTCGGCCACCACCGCGTCATCGAGGAAGTAATGCGCCACGGCGGCCTCGACGCGGAACGCATCGTTGACCGGGAACTTCGCACCGAGCTGCGCATAGGTGCCACTGGCGTCGTAACCGAGCGCCTCGTTGGAATGGCCGACGGACGCCCAGGTATTGCCCTTGTACGTGACGGTGCCGTTCAACTCGGTCCAGTTCAGGTCGACGGCGGTCGATGGGTACTGGTAGCGCAGGACGTTGACGTCCAGCGCCCAGTCGTCGTTGAGCGACTTGCCCCAGCCGACGGTGGAGTCGAATTCGCTGCTGGCGTCGCTGCCCGGGGCGAACTTGACGTTCGAGCCCCAGATCGAGGCGTACAGGCCGGATTCGCCGGTGACCTTGAAGCCGGCTTGCACGGCAGGGTCGCCGGAGCTCTGGCTGCTGCCACGCCACACGTAGTCGGTGGTGACGGCGGCATTGCCGCTGAGGTCGCTGGCCCGCGCCTGTGCGGCGCAGGCAAGGGTGATCGCGGCCAGGCTTGTGCAGGCGAACGCGAGCTGGGCGCGGACGAGGAAGCGGGAAAGGTGTTGCATCGCGGGGTGCCGTGGCGCGGCCGGGACTGGCCGCGGCGGCATTCTCGGGACCCAGCACGTAAAGCCTCCATTCCCGCTGCCGGCCACCGCGTCAATTCGGCGTAAAGCCGTGCGCTCCCCGCAGCTTGCCGGTCCTGCATCCCGCTTTAGACTGCGCGCATTCCCCCAGCCCCCGAGGACGACGCGATGAGCCAGTGGTACCTGCACGATTCCGCCAGCCAGCAGCGCCTGGGCCCGATGGACCTGGATGCCGCGCGCGCGCAGGCCGCGCGCAACCCCGCCCTGCTCGCATGGAAGGAGGGCATGGGCGACTGGTTGCCGGCGCGCAACATCGCCGAGCTGGTCGAAGGGGTGCCGGGTGATCCGGCGTCCGCACCGCCGCCGCCGCCGCGCAATGGCGGCAAAGGCCGTGCCGACGAGATCGACTTCCGCATCCACGGCCAGGAGATGCAGTTCGTCGAGATCGAACTGGATCCGGGCGAGTCCGCCATCGCCGAAGCTGGCGCGCTGATGTTCAAGGACAGCGCGGTCCAGATGGACACCGTGTTCGGCGATGGTTCGCACGCGGGCCAGGGCGGCGGTTTCATGGACAAGCTGCTGGCCGCGGGCAAGCGCGTGGTCACCGGCGAGAGCCTGTTCACCACGCTGTACACGCATGCCGGCAGCGGCAAGGCCAAGGTCGCGTTCGCCGCGCCCTACCCGGGCACGGTGATGGCGATGAAGCTGGACGAACACGGCGGCCGCATCATCTGCCAGAAGGACAGCTTCCTCGCCGGCGCGCGCGGCGTGCAGGTCGGCATCCATTTCCAGAAGAAGGTGCTCACCGGCCTGTTCGGCGGCGAGGGTTTCATCATGCAGAAGCTTGAGGGCGATGGCTGGGTGTTCATCCATGCCGGGGGCTGCGTGGTCGAGCGGGAGCTGGCAGCGGGCGAGCGCATCGACGTCGATACCGGCTGCGTGGTCGGCTACCACGCCAGCGTGAGCATGGACGTGCAGCGCGTCGCCGGCCTGAAGAGCATGTTCTTCGGTGGTGAAGGCGTGTTCCTGGCCACCCTCACCGGTCCCGGCAAGGTCTGGCTGCAGTCGCTGCCGTTCTCGCGCCTGGCCGGGCGCATGCTGGCCGCCGCCCCGCAGAACGGCGGCGCGCGCGGCGAGGGTTCGGTGCTCGGCGGCATCGGCCGCATCCTCGACGGCGACAACAGCTTCTGAAGCGACGCGCCGGGAAGGGCGTTCGTCGCGTCCTCCCGGCCTTCGTCGCATCGCGCTTGCCCATGCCGCCGCGCCATCGCAACGTGGGTCCGCGCCGTTGGCGTGCCTGCCCCAGAGATCCGATGAACACCCTCGCTGCCGTCCTGCTGTGGTGCCTGTTGCTGGTCGTGTGCTGGCCGCTCGCCGCGCTGGCGCTGGTGCTGTGGCCGATCGCCTGGGTGCTGTCGCTGCCGTTCCGCTTGGTCGGCATCACCTTCGGCGCGCTGTTCGCGTTCCTGCAGGCGCTGCTGATGCTGCCGGCGCGCGTGCTCGGCGGCGGGATGAAGCCGACGGCCGCCTGATCGCGCGGGCTGCATCGGCCGCGCGCCGCGTCGCGTAGGACCTGCATCGACGCCGCCCGGAGTGCCGGGCGCGGTACGATGCCACCCCCACGCGACGGCCCTCCCGATGACCGAACACGACTCCGCCGGCGACCGCCGGAACGACGTCAGCCGCGAACAGGCGGAGGACGCGGTGCGCACGCTACTGCGCTGGGCCGGCGAGGATCCGGCGCGCGAGGGCCTGCTCGACACTCCCAAGCGGGTGGTCAAGGCCTACCGCGACTGGTTCAGCGGCTACGAGACCGATCCCGACGCCTACCTGCTGCGGACCTTCGAGGAAGTCGGCGGCTACGACGAGATGATCGTGCTGCGCGACATCGAGTACGAAAGCCATTGCGAGCACCACATGGCGCCGATCATCGGGCGGGTGCACGTCGGCTACCTGCCGGACGGCAAGGTGGTCGGGATCAGCAAGCTGGCACGCGTGGTCGATGCGTTCGCGCGCCGCTTCCAGGTGCAGGAGAAGATGACCGCGCAGATCGCGCGCTGCATCCAGGACGCCCTGCAGCCGCGCGGCGTGGGCGTGGTGGTCGAGGGCGCGCACGAGTGCATGACCACCCGCGGCGTGCACAAGCGCGGGGTCAGCATGGTCACCAGCAAGATGCTGGGCTGCTTCCGCGACGACGCCCGCACCCGCGCCGAGTTCCTGCGCTTCATCGAGGCCGGCGGCAAGCGTTGATCCGGGTTTGACGGTCAATTAAGCCCGGGTAATAATGCGCGCCCGCCCGCAGGCTGCGCAGATGGCGTCCCCCACCCTTCGTTGCACCGCCTTCGCCGGCCACCGCCGCATCGCCAGTGGCGAGTTGCGGCATGTCGCGCTCAAGGCCAAGCAGGCCCGCGACCTCGGCCGGCCGGTGCTGGTGTTCGAGGACGCGAGCGGCCGGCAGGTCGATCTGCCGCTGGAACTGCCGGCCGCCGAACTACTCAAGCACCTGGTCGAGCCGCTGCCGGTGCCGCCCGCCGCCGTCGCGCCACGCGGTCCGGGCCGGCCGCGGCTGGGCGTGGTCGCGCGCGAGGTGACCCTGCTGCCGCGCCACTGGGACTGGCTGGCGGCGCAGCCGGGCGGAGCCTCGGTCGCGTTGCGCAAGCTGGTCGACGACGCGCGCAAGGCCGCGGCCGGCGGCGACCGCCGGCGCGCCTCGCAGGAGGCCGCCTACCGCTTCCTGCAGGCGCTGGCCGGCGACCTGCCGCTGTACGAGGAGGCCTGCCGCGCGCTGTTCGCCGGCGACATCGGGCGCTTCGAGGAAACCACCCTGCACTGGCCGGACGATGTGCGCGACCATGCCGCGCTGCTCGCCGCCGACGCCTTACATTCCCACTGAGGCGCGGCCCAGGCCCCGTCCGCACCCCGCGAGGTTCGATTGAACGCAAGTACCGCGCCCGCCGCCCGCAAGGCCGCGCTCGCCTTCATCTTCATCACCGTGCTGATCGACGTGATCGCGTTCGGCGTGATCATCCCGGTGCTGCCGCACCTGGTGCAGCAGTTCGTCGGCGGCGACACCTCGGTGGCGGCGTACTGGACCGGCGTGTTCGCGTTCGCGTTCTCGCTGGTGCAGTTCTTCAGCGCGCCGATCCAGGGCGCGCTGTCCGACCGCTACGGGCGGCGCCCGGTGATCCTGCTGTCCTGCCTCGGGCTGGGCCTGGACTTCGTGCTGATGGCGCTGGCGCCAAGCCTGGCCTGGCTGTTCGTCGGCCGGATCATCTCCGCGGTCACCTCCGCCAGCTTCACCACCGCGAACGCGTACATCGCCGACGTGGTGCCGGCGGAGCGGCGCGCCAAGAGCTACGGGATGATCGGCGCGGCGTTCGGGCTCGGCTTCATCGTCGGCCCGCTGGTCGGCGGCGTGCTCGGCGACATCGACCATCGCCTGCCGTTCTGGTGCGCGGCGTCGCTGGCACTGCTGAACTTCCTGTACGGCCTGTTCGTGCTGCCGGAATCGCACCCGGTGGAGCGACGTTCGAAGGCGTTCGACTGGAAGCACGCCAAGCCGATGGGCGGGGTCAAGATGCTGCGCGAGTACCCGCACATCTGGGGCCTGGTGGCGGTGGTGTTCCTCGCCAACTTCGCCCATTACGTCTACCCGAGCACCTTCGTGCTGTTCGCCGACGCGGCCTACGGCTGGAAGGAGAAGCAGGCCGGCTACGTGCTGGCGGTGGTCGGGGTGCTCAGCGTGATCGTGAACGTGATGGTGGTCGGGCGGATGGTCAAGGCGCTCGGCGAGCGCCGCGCGATGATGCTGGGCCTGGCCTGCGGCACGGCGGGGTTCGTGGTGTACGGGCTGGCCGGGTCGGGCTGGCTGTTCCTGCTCGGCCTGCCGATCAGCGCGCTGTGGGCGGTCGCCGCGCCGGCGACGATGGCGCTGGTCACCCAGCAGGTACCGGCCGACGTGCAGGGCCGCATCCAGGGCTCGTTGAGCAGCCTGGTGTCGCTGGCCGGGATCTTCGCGCCGGCGCTGTTCGCGGGCGCCTTCGGCTTCTTCATCGGGCCCAGCGCACCGGTGCGCCTGCCCGGGGTGTCGTTCCTGCTCGCGGCGGTGCTGCTCGGGGTCGCCGCGCTGGTGGCGTGGCGTTACACCGACGCCTCGCACTTGCGCGCGGCGCCGGACGGCACGCCGTGATCAGCCGCAGCTGATCTTCTCGATCGCGCCGTTGGCGTCCTGCACCACGTTCACGCGGTCGGCGCGGTAATCCATGGTCATCGCGTCGCCCGGCTTCAGCGACCGCAGGCTCTTCGCGCCGGTCGCCTTGAACGCGGCTTGCACGTTCGCGTCGGTGGCCGGCTTGCCGATCCAGGCCTGCGCGGCCTCGGCGTTGCACGCGCCGGGAACGGGCGGCGCCGCGGGATCTGTCGGGTGGCCGGCGCAGGCGGCAAGCCACAGGACGGCGGGCAGGACGGCGAGGGTGCGGTTCCGTGGCATGGGCGGGGCCTCTGGTCGGTGGCGGGGTGCCAGCGTCCGAGATCCTGCCTGAATGCCGCTTCCATGGCTTCCGGCAGGGGGGCGCATACCCACGGCGGCATACGATGGCGGTCTTGTCCGTGTGCCGGAGCCCTCGATGTCGCGTCGCCGCCTGCTGCCCCTCGTCCTGTCCCTGCTGCTCGCCGGTGGCGTGCATGCGCAACAGGCGGAATCGTCCATCCCGCCGCCGCGCGACGTGCCCTATGCCGGCACCATGCGCCTGGAGATCGATGCCACCAACCTGTCGCAGCGCATCTTCCGGGTGAAGCAGACCATCCCCGCGCAGCCGGGCGCGCTGACCCTGCTGTACCCGATGTGGATCCCGGGCGGCCACACGCCGCGCGGCGCGATCGACAAGGTCGCCGGCATCGAGTTCTGGGCCAACGGCAAGCGCCTGGACTGGAAGCGCGACCCGCTCGACGTCGCCGCGTTCCACCTCACCGTGCCCGAGGGTGCGTCGGAAGTCGTCGCCAAATTCGACTTCCTCACCCCGACCGCCGGCAACCAGGGGCGGATCGTGATGACCCCCAGCATGCTCAACCTGCAGACCATCTCGACCGTGCTGTACCCGGCCGGCTACTACGCGCGCCGCATCCCGGTCGACATGCGGGTGACCTACCCCAGCGGCTGGACCGCGTTCACCGCCCTGCACGAGGACGGCCGCAGCGGCGACACGGTCGATTACGAAGACGTGCCGCTGGACATCCTGGTCGATTCGCCGATTTACGCCGGACGCCATGCCAGGAACATCGACCTCACCCCGGCCGGCAGCAAGGTGCCGGTGAAGCTGGGCGTGGTCGCCGACGAGGCGAAGTACCTGGAGACCAAGCCGGAGCAGGTGAAGGTGCACCAGGCGATGGTGGTGCAGGCGCTCAAGCTGTTCGGCGCGCAGCATTACGACCACTACCAGTTCCTGTTCTCGCTGTCCGGGCAGATGGGCGGCAACGGGCTGGAGCACCAGCGCTCCAGCGAAAACGGCATGGGCACCGATTACTTCACCGGCTGGAACGAGAAGACCGGTTTCGACGACCTGCTGCCGCACGAGTTCACGCACAGCTGGAACGGCAAGTACCGCCGCCCGGCCGACCTGTGGACGCCGAACTACAACGTGCCGATGCAGGACAGCCTGCTGTGGGTATACGAGGGACAGACCCAGTACTGGGGCAACGTGCTGGCCGCGCGCAGCGGCATGCGCCCGTTGCAGGCGTCAATCGACGACCTCGCGCTGGTCGCGGCGACCTACGCGGACAACCGCCCCGGCCTGGCCTGGCGCAACGTGCAGGACACCACCAACGATCCGATCATCGCCGCGCGCGCGCCGCGCGCCTACCGCAACTACCAGATGAGCGAGGACTACTACTCCGGCGGGCAGATGATGTGGCTGGAGGCCGATGCCCTGATCCGCACCCGCACCGGCGGCAAGAAATCGCTGGACGACTTCGCGCGGGCGTTCTTCGGCATCAACGATGGCGAATGGAAGCAGCAGGCGACCTACACCTTCGACGACGTGGTGGCGACGCTGAACGGGGTGGTGGCCTACGACTGGGCGACCTTCCTGCGCGACCGCATGGACGGCAAGACCGGCCTGGTCGGCGGCATCGAGGCCAGCGGCTGGAGGCTCGTCTACAAGGACACGCCGAATGCCTACGCCAAGGCCAACATGCGCGGCGGCGCGGATTACACCTACTCGCTGGGCCTCTCGCTCGGCGGCGATGGGGTGATCGGCGACGTGCGCTGGGACGGCCCGGCATTCAACGCGGGCCTGGGCAGCGGCACCACCGTGGTCGCGGTCAACGGCCAGGCCTACGGCAAGGACGTGCTCGACGACGCGGTGAAGGCGGCGAAGGACGGCAAGGCGCCGATCGAATTGCTGGTGAAGGAATTCGACCGCTTCCGCACGGTCAAGCTCGACTACCGTGGCGGCCTGCGCTACCCGCACCTGGAGCGCATTCCGGGCAAGCCCGACACCCTCTCCGCGATCTTCGCCCCACGCAAGTAACGGGCCACGCGGGCGTCGCGGACGCGCGGCGCCTTGCGCGCATTCAGCCAGCGCACGGGAAGTTCAAACCGGGCATCACGCGACGCGCGCTAGCGTGGCGACATGGACCTTCCGCGCGTGCTCTTTCGTCGTTCCCTCGCCCTGTTGCTCGCCCTCGCGTTCGCCGCGCCGTTGCAGGCGCAGTCGCTGCCGGCATCGCCCGTCGCGCTCGACGATGCCGGCGTCGCTGCGCTCGGAGCGGGGGACTACCTGTGGGCGCCAGAGGCCGCCCCCGCCGGACAGGTGCTGGTGGTGGTCAGCCTGCCGGAACAGCGGGCCTATGTGTATCGCGCCGGCGTGCGCATCGGCGTGAGCAGCGTGAGCACCGGCACCGCCACGCATCCGACCCCGACCGGCGTGTTCGAGATCCTGCAGAAGAAGGTCGACCACCGCTCCAACCTCTACAACGACGCGCCGATGCCGTACATGCAGCGGCTCACCTGGGACGGGATCGCCCTGCATGCCGGCAATGTCACCGGCCGGCCGGCGTCGCATGGCTGCGTGCGGCTGCCGCGCGCCTTCGCCGAGGCGCTGTACGCGGAAACCGAAAAGGGCGGCATCGTGGTCATCGCCGACGATGCCTCGCATGCCGCCGACGTGGTCCACCCGGGCGCGACCGCGCCGGTCGACACCTACACCGGCCTGCCGCTGCAGGGCGACGCCGACCGCATCGCGCAGCTCGAGTGAGGTCGCGTCGCCCGCGGGAAAATCCGCACGGTGTCGCAAACTCGCGTTAACCAATTGTTATTGTTCAGCTTTTTCGGGTGCTGTTCAGCGACATGACGTGCCCGTGACGGGTATGGTCGCGGGATGCAGCAGTCCCGCCTCCTTCCGTCCGTGTTCGCCGCCGCGTTGCTCGCGGGCTGCGCCGGCCCCGCCACCCGCGCGGATGCCCCGGCCGAGGCCATCGTCGCGCCGCCGGCCGCACAGCCGCCGGCGCCCACGCCTGCGCCATCCACGTCGCCGATGGGCGCCGAACTCGCGCAGCTGGAGCGCCTCGCCCCGGATGCCGATCCGGGGGTGCTGGCGTTGGCGCTGGAAGCCCGCGCCTGCGCGGTGCGCAACGGCACCGTCGATCCGGCGTCGCGCCTGGCGGTGATCGACTACTCGCGGCCCTCCACCGCCAAGCGACTGTGGGTGTTCGACCTTGCGCAGCCGCGCCTGCTGCACCACGAGCACGTGGCGCACGGGCAGGGCACCGGCGACAACCTCGCCCGCCGCTTCTCCAACGAGGACGGCAGCCACGCCACCAGCCTCGGCCTGTTCCGCACCGCCGAGACCTACATGGGCGGCAACGGGTATTCGCTGCGCATGGACGGCCTGGATCCCGGCTTCAACGACAACGCCCGCCGGCGCGCCATCGTCGTGCATGGCGCGGACTACGCCGAGCCGTCGCGGATCCCCGCGTTGGGCCGCCTCGGCCGCAGCCACGGCTGCCCGGCCGTGCGCCGGTCGGTGGCGCGGGTGCTGATCGACGACCTCAAGCAACGCCAGTTGCTGTTCGCGTATGCGGACGATGCCGACTTCCTGCGCCGTGGCCGCAGCTTCGCCTGCGATGGCCGCAGCGCCGGCCAGATCCTCGCCCAGGCGCGCGAGGCCGCGCGCCGCGGCGGCCTGCCGCAGGACGCGGTCGCCGCGCCCTAGCCCGCTGCCACCTGGTCGCACATGAAGAAGCCCGCTTGCGCGGGCTTCTTCATGTGGCGTGACGCCAGGCTCAAGCCGCCTGCACCACCCGCAGCGGGTTGTCCCATTCCTTCAAGAGTTCGGCCTCGCGCGCCTTGGCCTTGTGCAGGTGCGCCTCCTTGACGTGGCCGTAGCCGCGGATGTGTTCGGGGATGCTGGCGATGTCGGCGGCCAGGTCCACGTTGCCTGCATCGAGGCGCTCCAGCAGGCGGGCGATGGTCTGCTCGTACGCGCCGATCAGGGCGCGCTCGCCGCGGCGCTCGGCGGTGTAGCCGAACACGTCCAGCGGCGTGCCGCGCAGGCCGCGCAGCCTGGCCATCACCTTGAACGCGGTGAACACCCAGCTGCCGTATTCCCGCTTCATCAGCTGGCCCTGCGCATTCTTTTTCGCCAGCAGCGGCGGGGCGAGGTGGAACTTGAGCGTGTAGTCGCCCTCGAACTGCTGCTCGACGCGGCGCTTGAACTCGCCGCTGGTGTACAGCCGCGCCACTTCGTACTCGTCCTTGTAGGCCATCAGCTTGAAGAAGTAGCGGGCCACGGCCTCGGACAGATCGGTGCTGCCCGGTGCCTTCGCGGTTTCCGCCGCGCGCACCTTGGCCACGAAATCGCTGTAGCGCCTGGCGTACCTGGCGTTCTGGTACTCGGTGAGGAAGGCGACGCGCCGCGCGATCACCTCGTCCAGCGAACGCGACAGGCGCGCATCGTCCAACGGCAGGAACGCGACTTCGCCTGCGTTCGATGCCGGCACGTGGCGCAGCTCGTCCTCGCTGCGCAGGTCGGCGGCGAACGGGGTCAGCCCGGATTCGCCGGCGTCGTTGTTGGTCGCGCCGAGCATCGGCAGCGGCAACGCGGTGCGTTCGGCGGCGGTCGGCGCATTGCGCACGATGCCCGCGGCTTCGACCACTGCATCGAGGTCCACCACCGCCAGCCGTCCCCAGGCGAACGCGGTCTTGTTCATCTCCACCGCCGCGCCGTTGAGCTCGATCGCGCGCATCAGTGCATCGAAGCTGATCGGCACCAGGCCCTGCTGCCAGGCATAGCCGAGCATGAACAGGTTGGCCGCGATCGCATCGCCCATCAGCGCGGTGGCGATGTGGGTGGCATCGATTTGCAGCGGTGCCTCGCCGTTGAGCGCGGTGCTCACCGCCTTGACGATGTCGGCCGCGGGGAACTGCATGTCCGGGCGGGTGGTGAAGGTGCCCGGCATCGCCTCGTAGGTGTTCATCACCACCGTGCTGCGCTCGGGGCGGATCTTCGAGAGCACCCAGTAGTCATTGACCACCACCATGTCGCAGCCCAGCACCAGGTCGGCTTCGCCGGCGGCGATGCGCACCGCGTGGATGTCGGCCGGCGACTTGGCGATGCGGATATGCGTGGTCACCGCGCCGCCCTTCTGCGCCAGGCCGGTCTGGTCGAGCACGCTGGAGCCCTTGCCTTCCAGATGGCCGGCCATGCCGAGCAGCGCGCCGATGGTCACCACGCCGGTGCCGCCGACGCCGGTGATCAGGATGTTCCAGGGCTGCGACAGGTCGCTGCGGACCTGCGGGGCGGGCAGCGACGCCAGCCTGTCCGCGGCGTTGACCTTCTTGCCCTTTCGCGGCTTGCCGCCGTGCACGGTGACGAAGCTGGGGCAGAAGCCCTCGACGCAGCTGAAGTCCTTGTTGCAGTTGCTCTGGTCGATTTCGCGCTTGCGGCCGAACTCGGTGTCCTTCGGAAGCACGCTGACGCAGAAGCTCTTCTGCCCGCAGTCGCCGCAGCCCTCGCAGACCAGCGAATTGACCACCACGCGCTTCTGCGGGTCGGCGATCTTGCCGCGCTTGCGGCGGCGGCGCTTCTCGGTGGCGCAGGTCTGGTCGTAGATGAGGATCGACGTGCCCTTCACCTCGCGCAGCATCTTCTGCACGGCGTCGAGGTCGCGGCGGTCGTGGAAGGTGACGCCAGCCGGGAAGATCGACGGGTCCGTCCACTTGTCGATGTCGTCGGACACCAGCGCGATGGTCTGCACGCCCTCGCTGCGCATCTGGTGCGCGATCTGCGGCACGGTCAGCACGCCGTCGACCGGCTGCCCGCCGGTCATCGCCACCGCGTCGTTGTAAAGGATCTTGTAGGTGATGTTGACGCCGGCGGCGATCGCCTGGCGGATCGCCAGCGAACCGCTGTGGAAATAGGTGCCGTCGCCGAGGTTCTGGAAGATGTGCGGGGTATCGGTGAACGCCGCCTGGCCCGCCCACGTCACGCCTTCGCCGCCCATGTGGGTGAAGGTGTCGGTGTTGCGGTCCATCCAGGTCACCATGTAGTGGCAACCGATGCCGCCCTGCGCGCGCGAGCCTTCCGGCACCTTGGTGCTGGTGTTGTGCGGGCAGCCCGAGCAGTAGTGCGGCACGCGCGGGAAGTTGGCGCGCGGCAGCGCCAGCTCGCCTTCCTTGCTTTCCATCCAGCGCAGCACCTCGCGGATGTGCTCGCTGTCGTGGAAGCGCTGGATGCGCCGCGCGATCACGCCGGCGATGCGCGCAGGCGTCAGCTCGCCGGTGGAGGGCAGGATCCATTCGCCGGCTTCGTCGTACTTGCCGACGATCGACGGGCGCTGGCCCTCGAAGTTGTAGAACAGCTCCTTCATCTGCGACTCGATGAAGGCGTGCTTCTCCTCGACCACGAGGATGTCCTCCAGCCCGCGCGCGAACGCGCGGATGCCCTGCGGCTCCAGCGGCCAGGTCATGCCGACCTTGTACACGCGGATGCCGAGCTCGCGGCAGGCGGCGTCGTCGAGGCCCAGGTACTCCAGCGCCTGCAACACGTCGAGGTAGCTCTTGCCGGTGGTCGCGATGCCGAGCCGCGCGTTCGGCGAATCCACCACGATGCGGTCGATGCCGTTGGCGCGCGCGAACGCCTGCGCGGCCTTCACCGCGTAGCGATGCAGGCGCATCTCCTGGTCCAGCGGCGGATCCGGCCAGCGGATGTTGAGGCCGCCGGCCGGCATCCCGAAGTCGGCGTCGCCCGGCAGCACGATCTGCAGCGCGAACGGATCCACCTCGACCGAGGCCGAGGACTCCACGGTCTCGGCGATGGTCTTGAAGCCGACCCAGCGGCCGGTGAAGCGCGACATCGCGAAGCCGAGCAGGCCCATGTCGAGGATGTCCTGCACCCCGGCCGGGTTGAGCACCGGCATCATCGCGCTGACGAATTCGTGCTCGCTGCCGTGCGGCAGGGTGGAGCTGCGGCAGTTGTGGTCGTCGGCCGCCAATGCGAGCACGCCGCCGTGCTTCGACGTGCCGGCGGCATTGGCGTGCTTGAACACGTCGCCGCAGCGGTCCACGCCCGGCCCCTTGCCGTACCACATGCCGAACACGCCATCGTGCCTGGCGCCCGGGAACAGGCCGGTCTGCTGGGTGCCCCAGACCATGGTCGCGCCCAGGTCCTCGTTGAGGCCGGGGCTGAACTTCACCTTAGAGGCCTCGAGGTGCTTGCGCGCGCGCCACAGCTCCAGGTCGAAGCCGCCCAGCGGCGAGCCGCGGTAGCCGCTGATGAAGCCGGCGGTGTCCAGCCCGGCGCGTTCGTCGCGCAGCTTCTGCATGATCGGCAGGCGGACCAGCGCCTGCACGCCGCTGAGGTAGATCCGGCCCTGGGTGCGGCGGTACTTGTCCTCCAAGGTGTAGTCGGGATCGACCACGCCGTGGGTGAGGGACGTGTTGGCCGAGGCCGGGGAGGAAAGTTCGGCGGTGCTGGTCATGGCGGGGGTTCCGGACGGGCGGTCGGGCCGCGGGCGCGGCCGTCGAGCAAAGACTCGACATTTTAGCAGCGGGGTGCGGGCCACCCGCCGCCGGGCCCACCCAGGTGAGGCTGTTCGCGCGCGGCGCCGCCCGGTAGCCTGCGCGCTTCGCCCCGCTCGGACACGCCGCATGGCCGTCGACGCCTTCGCCCTGGTGCTCGCGATGCTGGCGCTGGGCGCGCTGTTCGCGCGCCTGCGGCTGTTGCCCGGGAACGCCGCCGACGCGCTCAACATGGTGGTGCTGCATGTCTGCCTGCCGGCGGCGGTGCTGCGTTACGTGCCGCGGCTGCACTGGGACCCCGCCCTGGCCGCGGTGGTGGCCACGCCGTGGCTGCTGGCGCTGGTGGCGATCGTGCTGGTATCGGCGCTGGCGCGCGGCTTGCGCTTCCGCCGCGACGAGGCGGCGGTGGTCTTGCTGTGCGTGGCGCTGGGCAACACCAGTTTCATCGGCTATCCGCTGGTGCAGGCGCTGCTGGGCGAGGATGCCCTCCCGCATGCGGTGGTCTACGACCAGCTCGGCACCTTCCTGCTGCTGTCGACCTTCGGCCTGTACGTGGTCGCGCGCTATGCCGGCGATGCCCCGCCCGACGCGCGCACGATGGCGCTGCGGATGCTGCGGTTCCCGCCGCTATGGGCGCTGGCGATCGCCCTGGTGGCGATGCCGGCGCAGCCGCCCGCCTGGCTGGACGCGATGCTGCAGCGGCTTGCGGACGCCCTGCTGCCGCTGGCGATGCTGGCGGTCGGGCTCGCCCTGAAGCTGAAGCTGCCGCGCGACGAGCTGGCGCCGCTGGCGGTGGGCCTGGGCCTGAAGCTGGTCGCGATGCCGCTGCTGGCGTTCGCCGGCGTGGCCGCGATCGGCATGGCCTCGCCCGCCCGCGAGGTGGTCGTGCTGGAATCCGGCATGCCGGCGATGATCAGCGCCGCGGCGTTGGCCGGCGCGCACGGGCTCGCCCCTCGGCTGGCGGCCGCGCTGGTCGGCTACGGCATCCTGCTGGCGATGGCCACGCTGCCGGCTTGGCGGTGGATATTGCACATCGCGTGAGCGCCGCCGTGCGCCTTCGGTTGGAGTAGGCTTGCGTCCTTGCGCCTGCGTCCGGGGGGAGATCGGCATGGGCTGGTCGGAGTTGCGGGTAATGGTGGTCGAAGACCACGGCTTCCAGCGCCGGATCGCCCTGCGCCTGCTCGGCGAGCTCGGCGTGGCGCAGGTGATGGAAGGGGCGGACGGGCTGCACGCCCTGGAACTGCTGCGCCGCGAGCAGGTGCCGCCGGACGTGGTGCTGGTGGACCTCGACATGCCCGGCATGGACGGCATCGAATGCATCGGCCACATCGCGCAGGAGCGCCTGGCGCGCGCGGTGGTGGTGGTCAGTGCGCTGGATCCGGCCCTGCTGCACACGGTGCAGACCATGGCCCGCGCCTATGGCCTGCGCGTGCTGGGCAGCGTGGAGAAGCCCTTGACCCGCGAGAAGCTGGAAGGCGCGTTGCTCCGCCTCGAGGAGCACGCGGGCGAGGAGCCGGACGATGCGGCGGGCGACGTGGATTTCGAATCCGCGGCCTCGGCCTTGCGCGCGGGTGAAGTGGTTGCGTGGTTCCAGCCGCAGGTGGAGTTCGCCAACGGCAAGGTGATCGGCGTCGAGGCGCTGGCGCGTTGGGAACGCCGCGATGGCGGCCTGGTCCATCCGCAGGCGTTCGTGCCCTTGCTGGAACAGGGCGGGCTGGCGAATGCGCTGACCGACCGCATGCTGGACGAGGCGTGTCGCTGGAAGCAGCGCTGGGATGGCGGCGGCACCCGCCTGAAGATCTCGGTCAACGTCTCGCCGATGGCGCTCGCCGACCCCTCTGCCGCTGATCGCTACCAGTCGATCGTCGAGGCCTACGGGATCGCGCCCGACGAAGTGGTGCTGGAGATCACCGAGAGTTCGGTGATGTCCGATGCCGCGCGCGGCCTCGGCCTGCTGGCGCGCCTGCGCCTCAAGGGGTTCGGCTTGTCGATCGACGACTTCGGCACCGGCTACTCCTCGCTCGCCCAGCTCTCGCAGATCCCGTTCACCGAGCTCAAGATCGACCGCGGCTTCGTGTCCGGCGCGCATGCGCAGCCGCGCCAGCGTGCGGTGGTGGAAGCCAGCCTCGACCTCGCGCGCAAGCTGGGGCTGACCACGGTCGCCGAGGGCGTCGAGGCGGTCGAGGACTGGCAGATGCTGGCCGAGCTCGGTTGCGACATCGCCCAGGGCTACCTGATCGCGCGCCCGGTCCCCGGGAGCGAACTGCAAGCGGCGATCGCGCGGTGGCGGCGGCCGGCGCATTGAGCCCGGCCGGGCGCGTCGGCATGGCTGCCCGGGGCGGCGCGCATGCGGCTTGACCTGTCCCGCTTCGGCCTGCGCCAGCAGTTGCTCGGTCTGTTCGGCCTGTTCCTGGCGACCGGTGCCCTCGTGCTGGTCCTGGACGAGGTCGGCCAGCACTTCGCGCAGCAATCGCTGGTGCGGATGCGTGACGACGTGCTCGCGGGCATGCGCGGGATCCGCCGGCTCTCGGATGCGTACGGGCGCGATGTCGTCGACACCACCTTCCGGGTGCGCAACTACCTGATCGACTTCGACGAGGGCGTGGCCCGGCTGGACCGCGCCCGCCTCGCCGCCGACGTCGAATGGCGCGCGCTGCAGGCGGACCGCTTCGGCTTCGACGACCGCGCCCTGCTCGACCAGGCCCTGCAGGCGCGGCCGCGCGCCGATGCCGCGGTCGACAACCTCCGCCGCGCGATGGCGGCGCGCGACGTGCGCGCATTGGGCCGGTTCGCCGACCGTGAGCTGTACCCGGCGATGGACCCGCTGACCGAACGCCTGCAGCGGATCGCCGACCACGCGCAACGGCGCGCCGACGATGTCGTGCGGGCCGATCTCGCGCACGGCCGCTGGCTGAGCTGGGCGCGGATCGCGCTGACCGTGGCCTGCCTGCTGCTGGTCGTGATGTTCGGGCGCCGCATCCTGCGCAACGGGTATCGCGGGGTCGAGGCGCTGGCCGACCTGGCGCGGCGGATGGAGGGCCACGACTATTCGGCGCAGCCGCGGTTCCGCCCGACCGGCGAGCTGGGCGAGGTGCTGGACGGCTTCCTGCGCATGCGCAGCCACGTGCAGCGGGTGGAGCGGCAGCTGACCGACCAGCTGATGCGCAACGACCGCGTGCGCGTCGCGCTGGAGCGCCGCGAGCACTTCCAGCGCCTGCTGCTGGAGGCCGCGCAGACCGCGATCTTCGCGGTGGACGAGGATGGCGTGTTCTCCCAGGTCAACCCGTTCGCCGAGCAGCTGCTGGGCTGGCCGGAGGGATCGCTGCTCGGGCGCGAGAAGCTGGATGCGATCCTCGATCCGGAGGCGCTGCGCGCGCTCGCGCGGTCGCTCGCCGATGCTTACGGCCAACCGGTCGCGGCCGACTGGACCGCGTTGCGCGCGCTGGCCCAGCACCGCGAGCCGCCGCGCGAGTTCGTGCTCCGCCACCAGCGCGGGCGCACCCTGCCGGTGTTGCTGGCGTTGTCGGCGATGCGCGACGACACCGGCGCGATGGTCGGCCTGCTGGCGGTCGCCACCGACCTGACCGCGCTCAAGCGGCTCGAGCGCGCCCTGCGCGACAGCGAGGCGAGGGCGCGCGAGGCCAACCAGGCCAAGAGCGCGTTCCTGGCCGCGATGAGCCACGAGATCCGCACCCCGATGATCGGGGTGACCGGGATGATCGAAGTGCTCTCCCACACGCCGCTCGACGTGGAGCAGCGGCGCGCGCTCAACGTGGTCCAGGCCTCGGCCGAGGCCCTGCTGCGGATCATCGGCGACATCCTGGACTTCTCGAAGATCGAGGCCGGCCGGCTGGAGATCGAGCCGGTCCCGACCTCGCTGCCGGAGCTGCTGCGCAGCGTCACCGCCAACCACGCCGGCTCGGCGTCGAGCAAGGGCCTGACCCTGCGCTGCGAGGTCGATCCCGCGATCGCCGCTGCCCATTACGCGGACCCGGTCCGCCTCCGGCAGGTCGTCGGCAACTTCCTGTCCAACGCCCTGAAGTTCACCGAGCGCGGCAGCGTGGTGGCCTCGCTGCAGTTGCGCGCCCACGATCCCGCCGATGGCGCGATGGGCAGCGACCTGTTGGTGTTCGCGGTCGCCGATACCGGGATCGGCATCAGCGAGCAGGCGCAGGCGCGCCTGTTCCAGCCGTTCTCCCAGGCCGAGGCGGACACCACGCGGCGGTTCGGCGGCACCGGATTGGGCCTGGCGATCAGCCGCCGCCTGGCCGAGCTGATGGGGGGCGACGTGCACATGGAGTCGGTGCCCGGGGTGGGCACCACCATGCGCCTCGTGGTGCGGTTGGCGCGTGCGCCGGAAGCGGAGCTGCCCGAGCTCGCGGGCCCCGGCCGCAAGGTCCCCGGTTTCGCGCCGCGGCCGCTGCCGAGCGTCGAGCAGGCCGAACGGGAACGCAGCCTGGTGCTGCTGGTCGACGACCACCCGACCAACCGGCAGGTGATCCAGCGCCAGCTGGCCCTGGCCGGCTACGCATCGGAAGCGGCGGAGGACGGGATCGAGGGACTGGCGCGCTGGCGCAGCGGCCGCTATGCGTTGGTGTTGAGTGACGTGCACATGCCGCGCATGGACGGCTACCAGCTGGCCCGCGCGATCCGCGAGGAAGAGGGCGCGCGCGGATCGGCACGCACGCCGATCGTCGCCCTCACCGCATCCGCGTTGAAGGGCGAGGCCGAACGCTGCCTCGCCGCGGGCATGGACGACTACATGGCCAAGCCGGTCGGCCTGCAGACCATGGGCGCCTGCCTGCAGCGCTGGCTGCCGCATACCGTCGGCGCCGCGCCCGCGACCGATGCCGACGGTGCGGCGATCCAGGCCAGCAACAACGCGCGCGCGGCCGCCGCCGAGCTGCCGCAGCTGGCGCATGCGCCGATTCTCGACCCGGCGGTGCTCGACGACCTCACCGGCGGCGACGCGACGGAGGCCCGCTTGTTGCTCGAGGATTTCCTGGGCAGCACGCGCGAAGACCTGGCCCTGCTCGAGGACCTGCGCGCCGCCGGCGACCTGCCCGGGCTGACCCGCCAGGCCCACAAGGTCAAGGGCGCCGCGCGACTGGTCGGCGCGGTGGAGCTGGCCGAACGCGCTGCGGCGCTGGAGGCTGCGGGTCGCCATGGCGAATGGGCCGCCATCCTGCCGGCGGCCGTCGATGTCGCGACCGCCGCCGAATCCCTCCGCTTGCACGTGGCCGGGCGCTGGCCCGCGCCCTGAACGCGGCCGGCGCGCCTCGCTCCCGGCTGCGTGTACGCTAGCGGCAGCCCACGACGGAGTCCGCGCATGAAGACCTGGCTGGTGGCCTGTTCCAAGGGCGGCGTCGGCAAGACCACGATCGCCACCCATCTCGCGGCGGAGGCCGCGGCCGGCGGGCTGCGCACCGCGCTGGTGGACGCCGACCCGCAAGGCTCCGCGACCCGCTGGTGCGAACGCCGCGCCGGGATGGCCTCGGCGGTGCTGCCGGTGGACGGCACCCGCAAGTCCTGGCGCAAGCACCTGCCCGATGACACCCAGCGGGTGGTGGTCGACACCCCCGCCGGCGCGATGGAGCGCGAGCTGGAGCCGTTCCTCGACGTCGCCGACGCGCTGGTGGTGCCGGTGCAGCCCTCCGCGCTCGACATCGAGGCCGCGGTGCGCTTCCTCGAGTCGGTGGGCCGGCATCCCCGCGTGCGCAAGGGCAAGCTGCGGCTGGGCCTGGTCGGCAACCGCCTGAAGCCGCATACCAATGCCAGCCAGCAGGCGATGGAGGTCCTCCGCAGTTGGCCGTTCCCGCTGGTCGCGCAGTTGCGCGACAGCCAGGCCTACGTGGTCCTCACCGGCCTCGGCAAGAGCCTGTTCGACTACCACTCGGCGCAGGTGCGCGAGCACCAGGCCGACTGGGAGCCGTTGCTGCACTGGCTGGACAAGCGCGGCTGAGCGCCGGCCGCACGCGATCGACCTGATCCACACGACCCGCAAGACCCACACAAGGACCCCGAATGCGCGACCTGATCCTGCTCCGCCATGCCCATGCCGACGCCGCCGGCGCGGGCCAGCCAGACCTCGACCGCCCGCTGTCCGCCACCGGGCGCGAGGAAGCGCGCGCGGCCGGCGACTGGCTGCGCGAGCACGGGCTGCTGCCGGACCGCGTGCTGTGCTCGCCGTCTGCGCGGACCCGCGAGACGCTGGCGGCGCTAGGCGACATCGGGGGCGCGCCGGCCACGCTGGAACCGGCGATCTACGAGGCCAGCCCCGGCACCCTGGCGGCGCTGGTCGATACGCAGCGCGATGCCGAGTGCCTGTTGCTGGTCGGCCACAACCCCGGCCTGGAGCAACTCGCCGCGCTGATGCACAGCGGGCAGTCGGGCGACTACCGCGGGATGCCGCCGGGCGGCATCGCGGTGCTGCGCCTGCCGGTGG
The DNA here is from genome assembly GCF_028201335.1 of Thermomonas mangrovi. NCBI lineage: Bacteria > Pseudomonadati > Pseudomonadota > Gammaproteobacteria > Lysobacterales > Lysobacteraceae > Thermomonas > Thermomonas mangrovi. The sequence goes on along the minus strand of NZ_JAPEVV010000003.1, from coordinate 167,853 downwards.
ACGCCGCGATCGAACCCGGGATCGCGGCGCTCACCCAATTCTGGTGGCCCTGACCACCCCGGCGGCTCACGGATGAGCCTGTTTCGCCTGCGCGCGGCGCTTGCGGTGGCCGTGCTGTTGCTGGTCAGCGGTTGCGCCAGCCTGGGGCCCGCGCAACGCGCCGCCGGCGCCCAGGTGGCGATCGATGCCCGCGCCACCGCGATCGACTGCAACGCCGCCGACGCCTGCGCCCAGGCCAGCCCGCTGCGCGAGCTCGATGCGCGCGCCTTCGCCGAATCCACGCCGTCAGCGCCGCGCCATTACGTGCGCATCCTCGACGAAGGCCCGGATGCGCTGGTCGCCCGCCTGGCGATGATCCGCAGCGCGCGCCGCAGCATCGACCTGCAGACCTACATCTTCGACGAGGACGACGCCGGCTGGCTGGTGCTGCGCGAACTGCAGGCGGCCGCAGCGCGGGGTGTGCGCGTGCGCCTGTTGCTGGACCAGCTGGCTGCGCTGGAAAAGGTGGAAACGGTGGCCGCGGTCGCGTCCCTGCATGCCGGGCTGGAACTGCGCATCTACAACCCGGTGCTGGACCGCGTGCGCCTGTCGATGCCGATGTACGCGGTGGCCTCGGCCTGCTGCTGGCGGCAGCTCAACCGGCGCATGCACAGCAAGCTGCTGCTGGTCGACGACGCCATCGCGGTCACCGGCGGCCGCAACTACCAGGACGACTATTACGACTGGGGCGAAGGCTACAACTTCCGCGACCGCGACCTGCTGGTCGCCGGCCCGGTGGCGCGCGAGATGGCCGCCAACTTCGCCGCGTTCTGGGCCTCGCCGCGCAGCGTGCCCGCCGAGCGCCTGGGCGACGTCGCCCGCACCCTGCGCGCGCAGGGCGCCCCGCGCCTGCAGCCGCCGGCCTACCGGCGGCCGGAGCGGGTCGCGGCCCTGGCCACCCTTGCCGACGATCCCGTGCAGGTGCGCGAGCGGCTGGTGGCCCCCGCGCTGGCGGTCGCCGGCGTGTCCTTCATCGCCGATGGCCCGGCCAAGCACCGCGACGATGCCCCCGCGGCGCAGGTGGATCCGGCCAGCGATGCGCTGCGCACGCTGATCGCCGACGCCCGCGGCGAAGTCCTGCTGCAGACGCCCTACCTGGTGCTGTCGAAGCCGGCGCAACGCCTGTTCCGCAGCCTGCACAAGCAGCCGGCGGCGCCGCGGGTGCGGGTCTCGACCAACAGCCTGGCCTCGACGGACGCCTTCATCGCCTACGCGATCTCGTACAAGTACAAGCGGCGCTACCTGCGCGACTTCGGCTTCGAGATCCACGAATTCAAGCCGTTCCCGGCGGATGCACCGATCGCCCTCGATGCCACCGGCCTCGACCTCGATGCCGCCGAGGCGGAGACCGCCGTGCCCACCCGCCGGCCCAGCCTGCGCGAACGGCGGCTGGCCAAGCGCGGCCTGCGCACGGCCCCCGACAGCGAAAGCGCGCGGCATTCGCCGTTCTCCTCGGGCGGCATGCCGGTGCGGCTGGAGCGCGCCGGGATGCGCCTGGGCCTGCACGCGAAGTCGATGGTGGTCGACGAGCGGGTCGGGGTGGTCGGCACCCACAATTTCGATCCGCGCGGCGACACCCTCAACACCGAGAGCGCGGTGGTGGTCGACGATCCCGCGTTCGCCCGCGCGCTGGCCGGGAGCATCCGCCGCGACATGGCCCCGGGCAACGCCTGGACGATCGGGCGCCGCGATTCGTCGCCGATCCTGCCGGGCATCGAGTTCACCCTCGCGCGGATTTCCGAGCGCATGCCGATCTTCGACCTGTGGCCGGTGAAGTACGCGACCAGTTACCAGTTCGTGCCCGGCCCGGGCTGCGAGAGTCCGCCGTCGCCGTTCGACAAGGACTTCCGCCGCTGCCATCAGCCGGTCGGCGACTTCCCCGAGGTCGACCTCGGCCTGAAGTGGCTGGGGGTGCGCGTGTTCACCGCGTTCGGCTCGGGCCTGTCGCCGATCCTCTAGCCCGTGCCGCGCGGGCCGCGGATGGGCCCCCGGTCCGATTGACGGCCACCCGCCCGCGCCCTAGGCTGCCGGTCTCACTTTTCGCGCGCCAGGACGCCGACCATGTCGATCACCCTGAACTTCGAGCTCAACGACCGCGACCTCGCGCATTTCCAGGCGGCCATGGAGCGCTCGCGCAAGTCCGCCGAGGGCAAGAGCGAGGCGGACATCATCAATGCCGCGACCGCCCTGCTCGACGATGCGCAGAAGGTACACATCCCGGACTTCATCAAGGCCCGCCTGCTGCGCCTGGACGACATGATCGCGATGGTCCGCGACCAGGGCTGGTCGCTGCCCGAGGCCGACAAGCAGCGCGTGCTGTCTTCGCTGGTCTACTTCGCCGACCCGCAGGACGTGATCCCGGACCATGTCGAGGTGCTGGGCTTCCTCGACGACGCGGTGATGATCGAACTGTCGGTGCGCGAGCTGAAGCACGAGCTGGACGCGTACGACGACTTCTGCGATTTCCGCGAGCACGAAGCCAAGCGCCGCGGCGTGGACCCGGCCGAGGTCGGCCGCGCGGACTGGCTGGACGGCCGCCGCGAGGAGCTGATGGAGCGCATGCACCACCGTCGCGCCCGCGACTTCGGCCATGGCTACGGCGACAGCAGCGGCTACGCCCGCGAGGGTGGCCTGCGTGGCGGTTACGCCGGGCGCGGCTGGCGCCCCGGCGTGTTCAAGTGGTGAGGTCGGATGGCGCTTGAGCCGGCCCCGGGTTGGCCGGAGGGCACCAGCCTCGACACCCTGAACGCGCGTTCCGACGGGACCCTGATGGCGTCCCTCGGGATCGTCTTCACCGAACTCGGCGACGGCTACCTGCGCGCGACCATGCCGGTCGATGCGCGCACCCACCAGCCTTACGGGCTGCTGCACGGCGGTGCTTCGGTCGCGCTCGCCGAAACCCTCGGCAGCAGCGCCGGCATGTTGATGGCCGGTGGCCATGCGGTGGTCGGCCTGGAGATCAATGCCAACCACCTGCGCGCGGTGCGCAGCGGCCTGGTGACCGGCACCGCGCGACCGCTGCACCTCGGGCGCAGCACCCAGGTGTGGGAGATCGCGATCGAGGACGCGGCCGGCAACCCGGTCTGCATCAGCCGCCTGACCCTGGCGGTGCTGCCGCGGCCGCCGGCGTCCGGCGCCGCGCCGGCCGCCTAGGCTGACCGCTCTAACCCTCGTCCGCTAAGGTGGCCGCATGAGCGCGACGTCCCCCGCCGAGCCGCTGCTGCGCGCCCTGCGCTACCTCTACCGCCTGCCGATGCTGGCCTGGCACGTGCTGGTGCACCTGCCGGTGGTGATGGTGCTGATGGTGCGTGGCGGCGCGCCGGCGCATGCGGCGATCCGCTGGTGGGCGCGCGGCCTGCTGCGGGTGTTCGGGATGCGCGTCGAGCGGCAGGGCACGCCGCTCGCGGGCGGCACCCTGTTCGTGGCCAACCACATCAGCTGGATCGACATCATCGCCCTGCATTCGCAGCACATGATGGGCTTCATCGCGAAGTCGGAGATCCGCGACTGGCCCTTGGTCGGCTGGCTGACCGCGCAGGCGGAGACGATCTTCCTGCGCCGCGGCAACGCCGATTCGCTGGGCCAGGTGATGGGTGAGATGCGCGAGCGCCTGCGCGCCGGGCGCGCGGTCGCCGCCTTCCCCGAGGGCGGCACCCGCGACGGCACCGCGCTCGGCGTGTTCCATGCGCGCATCTTCACCGCCGCGGTCGAAGCCGATGCGCCGGTGCAGCCGGTGGCGCTGTGCTACGGCACCGGGTGCGAGGCGCAGCCGATCGTCGCCTTCGCCCCGCGCGAGAGCTTCATGGCCAACTTCGTGCGCCTGCTCGGCGAGCCTGCGCGCCCCGCTCGCGTGTGCTTCCTGGAGCCGATCCTGCACGCCGAGCACGCCGGCCGCCGCGGGATCGCGCATACCGCGCGCGAGCGGGTGGCGCAGGCGATGGCCGTGGCATGAGCCTGCGCCGCAGTGCGTTCGCGCCGCCCGCGGCGCTGCGCGGGCCGCATGTGCAGTCGGTGCTGTCGTCGAGTCCGCTGCGCGCGCTGCAGGCCCGTCGCCGCCTGCGGCAGGCACCGGCCCGCCATGAGTCGGTGGTGCTCGACCTGGCTGGCGGCATCCGCTTGCAGGGCGTGGCCAGCATGCCCGACGGACGCGAGCCGCGGGCGCTGGTGCTGCTCCTGCACGGATGGGAAGGCAGCGCCGATTCCAACTACATGCGCCTGACCGCGGCGCGCCTGCTGCAGGCCGGTGCGGCGGTGTTCCGCCTGAATTTCCGCGACCACGGCGCCTCGCACCACCTCAACGAAGGCCTGTTCCATTCCAACCGCATCGACGAGGTGGTCGAAGCCGCGCAGCGGGTCGCGCAACGCTGGCCGCAGTGGCCGCTGTCGGTGGCCGGCTATTCGCTCGGCGGCAACTTCGCGCTGCGCCTTGGCCTGCGGGCGCGCTCGGCGGGCTTGCCATTGCAGCGCGTGGCCGCGGTCTGCCCGGTGCTGGACCCGGCGCGGACGATGCGGCAGATGGAGGACGGCCTGCCGATCTACCTGCGCTACTTCGAGCACAAGTGGCGCCGTTCGCTGGCGCGCAAGCGCGCGCTGTTCCCGCAGGCACACGGCTTCGCCGACGAGGTCCTGCGCTTGCGGATGCGCGCGCTCACCGAATGGATGGTGCTGCGGCACACCGACTTCGCGACCATCGACGACTATTTCGAGGGCTACTCGGTGGCCGGCGGGCGCCTGCGCGCGCTGCCGGTGCCGGCCGACATCCTGATGGCCGCGGACGACCCGGTGATCCCGGTCGCGGATTTCGCGGCGATCGCCGAGTACCCGGCGGTGGACCTCGAACTGGCGGACCACGGCGGCCACTGCGGCTTCATCGAACGCGCGAGCCTGGACGGTTACGCGGAGCGCTGGGTGGCCGCGCGCCTGCTCGACCGCGACTGAGCCGACGCGCACAGGCGACCGACGCGATCGTCGCGATCGTAGAATCGCGGCACGCCACGACAGGAGAGTCCCCATGCGCATCCGCAGCGACAGTTTCGGCCACCGCGAGCCGATCCCGGCCGAATTCGCGATGGGCGCGCCCGGCGGGTTCGGCGGCAACCGCAACCCGCACCTGGCCTGGGACGAGGTGCCCGCAGGCACGCGCGCGTTCGTCCTGCTGTGCATCGATCCCGATGCGCCCACCGACGGCGCGCTGGTCGCTGATGCCGGCACCCCGATCCCGGTCGAGCATCCGCGTGGCGACTTCGTGCACTGGGTGGTCGCCGACCTGCCGGCCGACCTGCGCGAGATCGCCGCCGGCAGCTGCAGCGACGGCATCAGCGCCGGCGGCAAGCCGGCGGGCGCGGACGCGGGCGGGGTGCGCGGGCTCAACGACTACACCGGCTGGTTCGCCGGCGATGCGGCGATGGGCGGGCAGTACTTCGGCTACGACGGACCGTATCCGCCGGCCCATGACCTGCGCGAGCACCGTTACTTCTTCCGCCTCTTCGCGCTGGACGTCGCCGGCCTCGGGTTGCCGCCGGGCTTCACCGCGGGCGACGCCTTCCGTGCCATGCACGGCCACGTGCTGGCCGAAGCCGCGCTGTACGGGACCTACACGCTGAACCGCTGAGCCGGCGTTCAGCGGCGCTCGATGGCCGACTCCACCACCATGTCCAGCACGAAGGCCTGCGACGGTGCATCGGCCGGCGGGTCCTTGATCTCGTAGCGATCCACGCGCAGCACGTTGCGTACGCCGGGCTCGTGGGTGTAACCCTCGATGGTCGCGTAGAAGTTGCCGAACGGCCCCGGGTCGCCGACCTTGAGGCCCTTGTCGTCGTACTTGAGTTCGCGCACCTGCAGGCACTGCATGTCCGGGATCAGCGGGTGGTTGCACGCCGCGGTCTGCGCCGCCACTTCGAGGAAGATGCGCTCGCCGGGACCGCCGTAGCGCGTTTCCGGCGTCGGCGTGCCGGCGAACGTGAGTTGGTCGCCCGCGGCGTTGCGCAGGGTGAGCCCGGGGGCATCGCCGGCGACCAGGCCCATCGCCAGCGGCCCCTGCAGGCGCGCGCCGGCTTCGCGGTCCAGCGCCATCAGCTTGGGATCGACGCAGGCCATCATCGTCGAGGCCAGGCGCTCCACCGTCAGCGTGCCCGCGCTGGTCGCGTAGTGGCCCATCATCCGGTTGCAGGTGTTGGCGACCGCGATGCGCCCGTCGCGGAAGTCCAGCTGCAGGGGCAGCTCGGTGCGCGCGAACAGGGCATCGATGCGCTTGCCGGACGCATCGGTCGCGTCCTGCAGGCGCCAGTGGAAGCGCGGCAGCTCCGCGGCCAGGTCGGGGGCCTGCGGTGCCGGCGGCGGCGTGGGGGCGTTCGGCGGCGGTGGCGGGGCCACGTCGGTGGCGGCCTGGCGGGCGGGGCAAGCGGCCAGCAGCAGGGGCAGCGCAAGCAGCAAGAGTCGCTTCATCGGAGGAGCCTCCCGTGGATGGCCCATGCAACGGGGCGAATCGTTACGCCCGCGTGAACGCTCAGGCGTTGGCCGGCAGCAACAGCAGCAGGGCGATGCCGAACAGCAGCCGGTAGATCGCGAACGCGGTGAAGCGATGGCTCTGGATGTAGCGCAGCAGCCACTTCACCGATACGAAGGCGGTGACCGCGGAAGCGACGAAGGCGACGCCGAGCGAGGCCCAGTCCTCCTCGCCGATGCCGCCGTGGCGCGCCAGCGACAGCAGTTCGTAGCCGGTCGCGGCGAACATCGTGGGGATGCCGACCACGAAGGCGAATTCGGTCGCCGCGGCGCGGCTGGTGGTGCCGGCCAGCAGGGCGACGAAGATGGTGGCGGCGGAACGCGACGTGCCCGGGAACACGCCGGCGACGACCTGCGCCACGCCGACCAGGAGCGCGGTGGTCCAGGAGATCGCCGTGCGCTCGCCCTCGCGCGCGGCGCGGCGCGCGGCCAGCTGCTCGGCGATGACCATCCAGAACGCACCGATGATCAGCGCCCAGGCGATCGGGCGCACGGTGTCGGGCAATTCCCAGCCGAGCTGCTTGACCAGCAGCCCGCCCGCGGCGGTGACCGCGAACGCGGCCAGCAGCTTGAAGGCGTAGTCGCGCGACTGCGCGGGCGTGGCGGTGATGCCCAGCGGGTCGTAGGGCGAGGGCGCGTCGTGGCCGGCGAACGCGACCAGCATCCCCCACAGTCGCTTCCAGTAGATCAGCACCACCGCGAGGATGGCGCCGGCCTGGATCGCCACGTTGAACAGGTCGCTGCGGTGCCCCAGCCAGCGCTCGGCGATCAGCAGGTGGCCGGTGCTGGAGATCGGCAGGAACTCGGTGATCCCTTCGATGATGCCGAGCAGCAGCGCGGCGAGCAGGTCGTTCATGCGGGCGGGCCGTCCCTGGGATGCGGCAGGATAGCGCAGCCCGCGAATGCATCAATCTGGTGCAATGCCGTCTTATTTAGCACCGTATCGGCGCAAAAATGCTGCAATGCACGATGCGAATCTAATCAAATCAATGGCTTGGGTGTTGGCACGGAGGTTGCATTAGGGAATGCATCGCCACCCCTATTCCGTCGGAGCCACCCATGTCGTTCGAACACGTCGAGAAACTCATCAAGGACAACAAGGTCGAGTACGTCGACCTGCGCTTCGTCGACATGCGCGGCGTCGAGCAGCACGTCACCTTCCCCGCGAGCATCGTCGAGCCCGCCCTGTTCGAGGACGGCAAGATGTTCGACGGCTCCTCGATCGCCGGCTGGAAGGGCATCAACGAATCCGACATGGTCCTGCTGCCGGACGCGTCCACCGCCTACCTCGATCCGTTCTACGCGGACCCGACCCTGGTGCTGACCTGCGACATCCTCGACCCGGCCACCATGCAGGGCTACAACCGCTGCCCGCGCGGCGTCGCCAAGCGCGCCGAGGCCTACCTCAAGGCCAGCGGCATCGCCGAGCAGGCGTTCTTCGGCCCGGAGCCGGAGTTCTTCATCTTCGACGGCGTGCGCTTCGGCAACGACATGGGCCACACGTTCTTCAAGATCGATTCCGAGGAAGCCGCGTGGAACACCGGCGCCAAGGTCGAGGGCGGCAACAGCGGCTACCGCCCGGGCGTGAAGGGCGGCTATTTCCCGGTCCCGCCGACCGATTCGCTGCACGACCTGCGCGCGGAGATGTGCAAGACGCTCGAGCAGGTCGGCATCGAGGTCGAGGTCCACCACCACGAAGTCGCCACCGCCGGCCAGTGCGAGATCGGCACCAAGTTCAACACCCTGGTGAAGAAGGCCGACGAACTGTTGGCGATGAAGTACATCATCAAGAACGTCGCCTACCGCAACGGCAAGACCGCGACCTTCATGCCCAAGCCGATCGTCGGCGACAACGGCAGCGGCATGCACGTGCACCAGTCGCTGGCCAAGGGCGGCCAGAACCTGTTCTCCGGCGACGGCTACGGCGGCCTGTCGCAGCTGGCGTTGTGGTACATCGGCGGCATCTTCAAGCACGCCAAGGCGATCAACGCGTTCGCCAACTCCGGCACCAACAGCTACAAGCGCCTGGTCCCGGGCTTCGAGGCACCGGTGATGCTGGCCTACTCGGCGCGCAACCGCTCGGCCTCGTGCCGCATCCCGTGGGTGTCGAACCCGAAGGCGCGCCGCATCGAGATCCGCTTCCCCGACCCGATCCAGTCGGGCTACCTGACCTTCGCCGCGCTGATGATGGCCGGCCTGGACGGCATCAAGAACCAGATCGACCCGGGCGCGCCCAGCGACAAGGATCTGTACGACCTGCCGCCGGAGGAAGAGAAGAACATCCCGCAGGTCTGCCACAGCCTGGACCAGGCGCTGGAAGCGCTGGACAAGGACCGCGACTTCCTCAAGGCCGGCGGCGTGTTCACCGACGACTTCATCGACGGCTACATCGCGCTGAAGATGCAGGAGGTCACCAAGTTCCGCGCGGCGACCCACCCGCTCGAATACCAGATGTACTACGCGATCTGACACCAGGGGCAGGCCCGGCCTCGCGCGCCGCGGGGCACGGGCGATCCACGCGCCACGGAACGGCGGCCACCACAACAGGGACGAGAGGCGCATGGCACGGCCCGCGGGAACGGGCCGATGCCGCCGGTCGCGACGCGGCCGGGCGGGACCACGCGACACGCAAGTGCGGCACCAATGACCGGGGAGGGCTTTCATCTCGATGAGGAGCCTGCGTCATGTCGTCCGATATCCGTTCCATGGGGGAACGCCGCAAGGGCGTGCAGCGCACGCTCGCGGCCCTGTTCTGCGGCTGCATGGCCGTGGCCACCAGCGCGCACGCCGGCACCACCGGTAGCGTCGCGCTGACCAGCGACTACGTCTTCCGCGGCGTGTCGCAGACCGATGGCAAGCCCGCGCTGCAAGGCGGGATCGAATTCGCCTCCGAAGGCGGGTTCTACGCGGGGGCCTGGGGCAGCAACGTGAGCTGGCTCTCCGACCTGTCGACCACCGCCGCGCCGATCTCCAGCAGCCTGGAGCTCGACGTCTACGGCGGCTATCGCGGCAAGTTCTCGGATGCGGTCAGCTACGACGTCGGCCTGCTGTACTACGCCTATCCCGGCGATTTCCCTGGCGGCTTCAACAGCGCCGACACCGCCGAGGTCTATGCCGGCCTGACCGTCGCCGCCAGCGACAAGCTCAGCCTCGGCGCGAAGTACTCGCATGCGGTGACCGACCTGTTCGGCTACGTCGATTCGAGCGGCAGCGGCTATCTCGACCTCAACGCCACGCTCGCCCTCGACGGCGGCTGGAGCCTTGCCGCGCATGCCGGCAAGCAGTGGATCGACGGCAACGGCGCGTTCGAATACAGCGACTGGAAGCTGGGCGTGACCAAGGCCTTCGACAACGGCTTCTCGGTCGCCGCGGCGTGGACCGACACCGACGCCGACGACGCGCTCTACACCAACCCGTTCGGCCACCGCATCGCGGACGGCACGTTCGCGCTCACCGTGACCAAGGCGTTCTGACCGAGGAGGCTGCATGAAACTGATCACCGCCATCATCCGGCCGTTCAAGCTCGACGAAGTGCGCGAGGCGCTCGGCGAGGTCGGCGTGTCCGGCCTCACCGTCACCGAGGTCAAGGGCTTCGGGCGGCAGAAGGGCCACACCGAGCTGTACCGCGGCGCCGAATACGTCGTCGACTTCCTGCCCAAGCTCAAGATCGAGACCGCGGTCACCGCGGAGATGTTCGATGCCGCGCTCGAGGCGATCAGCCGCGCCGCCGGCACCGGCAAGGTCGGCGACGGCAAGGTGTTCGTCATCGACCTCGACCAGGTCATCCGCATCCGCACCGGGGAGCTCGACGCCGATGCGCTCTGACCACATCCAGGAGGTTCCGATGAAGACCCGTTCCCGCGCCGGGTGGCCTGCCCGGCTGCATGCCCTGCTGCTGGTCGCGGCGTTCGCGGTGGCGGCATTCGCGACGCCCGCGCTGGCGCAGGTCGCGCCGGCTCCGGAGGCGACCCCCGCCGAGACCACGACGGAGGCTGCCGCGCCCGCCGTCGTCGAGGCTGCGCCCGCCGAATCGCCCGCCGCCGCCGTCGCCGAAGCAGAACCGCCCGCGCCCACGATCAGCAAGCCCGACACCGTCTGGGTGCTGGTCTCGGCGGCGCTGGTGATCTTCATGACCCTGCCGGGGCTGGCGTTGTTCTACGGCGGCCTGGTGCGGTCGAAGAACGTGCTGTCGATCCTGATCCAGAACCTCGCGGTGTTCTCGCTGGTGGCGGTGCTGTGGGCGCTGTACGGCTACAGCCTGGCGTTCACCGAGGGCAATGCGTTCATCGGCGGCACCGACCGGTTGTTCGCCGCCGGACTGGATGCCGCCTCGATCGGCGCGACCTTCACCAAGGGCGTGTACATCCCCGAGCTGGCGTTCTTCGTGTTCCAGGGCGCGTTCGCGTGCATCACCTGCGCGCTGGTCGTCGGCGCGTTCGCCGAACGCGTGAAGTTCGCCGGGGTGATGCTGTTCACCGTGCTGTGGTTCACCTTCGCCTACCTTCCGGTCGCGCACATGGTCTGGTTCTTCCCCGGCCCCGATGCGTTCACCAGCACCGACGCGGTGCCCGGCGTGCTCGCGAAGTCGGGCTACCTGTGGGCCAAGGGCGCGCTGGACTTTGCCGGCGGCACGGTGGTCCACATCAATGCCGCGGTGGCCGGGCTGGTGGGCGCCTACGTGATCGGCAAGCGCACCGGCTACGGCCGCGAGGCGATCAAGCCGCACAACCTCACCCAGACCATGGTCGGCGCCTCGATCCTTTGGGTCGGCTGGTTCGGCTTCAACGCAGGCTCGGCGCTGGAAGCCGGCGGGGTGGCGGCGATCGCCTTCGTCAACACCTTCCTCGCGACGGCCGCGGCGGTGGTGGCCTGGTCGGCGGTCGAGTGGATCACCAAGGGCAAGCCGTCGTTGCTCGGCGCGGCCTCGGGCGCGGTGGGCGGACTGGTGGTGATCACCCCGGCGGCCGGCCTGGTCGGCCTCAACGGCGCGCTGGCGATGGGCGCGATCGCCGGCGTGGCCTGCCTGTGGGGCGTGAGCGGGCTGAAGAAGCTGCTCGGCGCCGACGACAGCCTGGACGTGTTCGGTGTGCATGGCGTCGGCGGCATCAGCGGCGCGCTGCTCACCGGCGTGTTCGCGGCGCCCGCGCTGGGTGGCGCCGGGATCTGGGACTACGTCACCGAGACCGCGTCGAGCGAATACGCGATCGGCGCGCAGGTGTGGATCCAGGCGCAGGCGGTGCTCATCACAGTCGGCATCTCCGCTGTGGTCGCGCTGGTCGCCTACCTCATCGTGAAGGCGACCGTCGGCCTGCGGGTCAGCGTGGAAGCCGAGCGCGAGGGCCTGGACATCACCTCGCACGGCGAAGCCGCGTACGAGGCCTAAGCATGGTTTGAAGTCACCGGGTCTCCCTCCCCTCCGGCGACGCGCGGGCAGCGGCAACGCTGCCCGCTTTTTTTCTTGCATCGCCGGCGAGTTGCGGCTGCAATGCAGGCATGGACACTCGATCGCGTTCCTGCTTGCCGCTGGCGTTCGCCGCCCTCGTCCTGCTGCTCTCGGCATGCGCGCATGCCCCGCAACGCAATCCGCTCGCCGAATGGGTGCCGTCGCCGAACTTCGATGCGCGCCGGCCGCAACTCATCGTGCTGCACGCCACCGAGCAGCAGTCGGCCGCGGAAAGCCTGCACACGCTGCGCACGCGCAACAGCAAGGGGCCGGTGAGCGCGCACTACCTGGTCGGCGACGATGGCCGCATCTACCAGCTGGTCGCCGACGGCGACCGCGCCTGGCAGGCCGGCGCTGGCTGTTGGGGCACGATGACCGAACTGAACTCGGCGTCGATCGGCATCGAGATCGACAACGCCCGCGGCGAGCCCTACACCGAGCCACAGCTGGCTGCCCTGCTGCGCCTGCTCGATGACCTGACCACGCGCCTGGCGATCCCGAAATCGCAGGTGATCGGCCATTCCGACCTCGCGCCACGGCGCAAGGTCGATCCCGGCGCGCAGTTCCCCTGGCAACGCCTGGCCGAGGCCGGCTACGGGCTGTGGCCGCGCGGTCCGTTGGTGGACCCGCCGGCGGGGTTCGATCCCTGGCTGGCGATGGCCGCGATCGGGTACCCGCTCGACGATCGCGCCGCGGCGGTGCGCGCCTTCCATCGCCACTACCGCGCCCGCGACGACGGCGACGACCCGCAGGCCGCCTTCGACGCGGAGGACCTGCGCATCCTGCATGCATTGGCGCGCCAGCGGGTCGGCGAGCCCATGCCGTGAGTCGTTGCGATCGGACTTGCCGCTCCCCATGGCGGGGTCGATGAGTCGTCCCGCTCGCCGCTTCATGATTGCCTGCGCGGCGCGCACCGGCAGCACGATGTTGGTGCGCACCTTGCGTACGCATCCCGGGTTGCTGGTGCATGGCGAAGTCTGGGGCGCGCGCATGGTCGGCGTGGATGGCCCGTTGGCCGGTTTGGCGCCCGCGGATCGCGATGCGCTGGAGGTGCAGCGTTTCCGGGACCCTGCGGCGGCGATGGCGCGCTTCGCCGAGGCGCATGGCGCCGAAGCCGTCGGGTTCAAGCTGAAATACGACGAATTGGTGCGCTCGGAATGGCGCCAGGTGCGCGCGCTGGTCGAAGCCGACATCGACCTGCGCATCGTGTTCCTCGACCGGCGCGACCTGCTCCGTCGGTACCTCTCGCATCAAATCGTGTTGCGCCACACCGGGGTGACCAACGTGCCCGCGGGCGGGACGCCGCCGGCGATCCAGCCGTTCGCCATCGACATCCCGGACCTGCTGCGCGATGTCGCGGAGACGAGGCGTCGCACCCGTGAGTTCGCGGCGGCATTCGCGCGGCATCCCTCGATCCGGATCGCCTACGAAGACCTGGCGGCGGCGCCGCAGTCGGTCTGCGATCGGGTGGCGGCGTTCCTGGATGTCGCGCCTGCGCCGGTGCAGGTGGCGACCGAGCGGATCGTGCGCGAACCGCCGGAGATGCTGGTGCTGAACCACGGCGAGGTCATCGCCGCCTTGGCGGAGTCAGGCGAAGGCGTGCCCGCCACGGGAGGTCCCCACGCCTGACTTCGATGGCGTGGTGTGGTTTGCTGCCGGGCGACCGATCAGCCGCGCCCGGGTACCAGCATCGGATAGGGATTGAGCGCGGCGCCCTCCCACCAACGCGCCTCCGGGCCCAGCGCGAACACCGCGAAATGCAGGTGCGGGGCCGAGGGATCGGCATTGCCGGTCGCGCCCACGTAGCCCAGCACCTGGCCGCGACGCAAGGCCTGGCCTTCGGCGATGCCGTCGGCATAGCGCTGCAGGTGGGCGTAGTAGTACGCCCGCGTCCGCGCCGGATTGAACTGGTAGAGGGTGATGCCGCCGCGGTCGCTCAGGAACAGCTTCTCGATGCGGCCGTCGGCCACCGCCAGCACCGGCGTGCCGGCGGGCGCCATGATGTCGATGGCGTCATGGCGGCGGCCTTCCGAGCGGGCATCGTTGAAGGTGTCGTGCAGGGCCGCGGCGGCGATGCCCTGTACCGGGATCAGCAGGCTGCCGGTGGCGTCGGTGGTCGTCGCCGGCAACACGGCCGGGGATTCGGCCGGCGATGCGGGCGATGGGGGCACGGGCGGCGTTTCGATGGGCGCCACGGCGCTGGCAGGGGCGGCCCCGTCGGCCGCCGCGGCGTCGGTCCCGGGCGTTGGCGTTGGCGCGATGCCGGTGGCCGCGGGTGTGCGCGTCAGCACGAAGTACACCACGTTCGCGCCGACCAGCACGCCCAGCACGAACAGCAGCGCGCCGCGCAAGACCCCCCCGCGTGGGCGGCGAACGTCGCGCATCCTCACTCTCACTCCCGGAAGGTGACCGGGGTGCCGACCTCGACCGCGGTGGCGACCGCCTGCGCGGCGAAGTTGGTGAGGCGCACGCAGCCGCTGCTCTGGGTGCGGCTGATCTGCCCGGGCTCCGGCGTGCCGTGGATCCCGTAATGCGGCTTGTCGATGCCCATCCAGACGATGCCGACCGGCCCGTTGGGGCCCGGTGGCAGGGTCGCCGGCTTGGCATCCTTGGGCTGGCCGACCAGCAGGTCGGGGTTGTAGCGGTAATCCGGATCCTGCACCACCGAGGTGAGCTTCCAGTCGCCGATCGGCAGCGGGAAGCGGCTGGAGCCGGTGGAGGCCGGGAACTGCGCGATGACCTTGCCATCGCCGTCGAGCAGTTGCAGGGTTGCATCCGACTTGTCGACGACGATGCGGCTCGCCTTGGGCAATTGCTGTGCGGGCCGGGTGTATGGCACCACCAGCGTGGTCCCCGCCTTGGCGAAATCGGCATCCGGGTTGAGCGCGCGAATGAGGTCAGGCTTGCTGTTGAAGCGCTCGCCGAGCATTTCACCGATGTCCTGGTAGACCAGGCGCTGCATCTTCGCCTTGTCCTCGACCTTGCCCGGCGTGGGCAGGTAGGGGCCGTCGATGTCGGCCTGGGTCAGGGTGTAGGTCACCAGCACCGGCGCGCTGTCCTGGTTCAGTGCCTGCCACGTGGCCGCGTCGAGGCTGCCGGTCACCGGCAGTCCCTGTTGCTGCTGGTAGCCGCGCACGGCCTTGGCGAGGTTGCTGCCGGACAGGCCGTCGATCTCGCCGGACGAGTAATGCGCACGCAGCAGCAGGACCTGCGCGCGGAGGATGCCGGCCTTGCCGGTGGTGGTCGGGGCCGCGTTCTCGTCGCGACCTTCCGCCGCCAGCGGGGCATGCGCCTCGTCCATCGGCGCGAGCGCGCTGCCATCGGGGCCGGTGCCCCAGGCGCGCACCGGTTGCGGGCCGAGCACGGGTTGCGCGCTTTCGGTGGCCGCCACCGGAGGGGGCGTCGCAGGCGCCGGAGCCGCGGCAGGTGCAGGCGCGGGGTCGGCCGGCGGCGGGGTCGGCTGGGCGGTGCAGGCGGCGAGGGCGATGGCGGTGGCGAGGGCGCTCGGCCAACGTGCGTGTCGGGTCGGGGTCATGCCGGTCATCCGGGGGAGAGGGCCGCATCCTCTCCAGCCGGGGGCGGAGGCCGCGTGAAGCAGCGCGATGGCGTTTGCACTAAATTAGTGCAATGCGCGTGGAATCCCCGTCCCAAGCCGTGCTCGACGAGCTCGCGACCCCGGTGCTGTGGCTCGACGCCGCAGGCGCCATCGCCGGCGCCAACGTGGCCGCGACCGACTGGCTCGGGGTCGGGCTGCGTCGGTTGCTGGGGCTGGCGGCGGGCTCGCTGGAACGCGACGGCGCGCTGCTGGCGGCGGCGCTGGCGCAGCAGCAGGACGGCCCGACCCGCCTGCGCCGGATCGGCCTGGCCTTCCCGTCCAGCGAGCGCCTGCAGTTCGCCGACCTGTGGCTGGTGCCGCGCGCGGACGGCGGGCACTGGCTGGAGGCGCATCCGGTCGATGAATTCCCGGGCGACGATCCGGCGCTCTCGCTGCCCTCGGCGATGAACGCCTCGCTGCGCGGCCTGGCCCACGAGTTGCGCAACCCGCTGGCCGGCATCAAGGGCGCTGCCCAGCTGCTCGCGCGCCGCGGCGACGAGGAAGCGCGCGAACTCACCGGGCTGATCGAGGCCGAGGTCGAGCGCCTGGCCGCGCTGGTCGACCGCCTGCTGGCGCCGACCCCGCCGCGCGCGTTCGAGCCGCTCAACATCCACGCGGTGCTGGAGCGCGTGCTGCGCCTGGCCGAGGCCGACGCCGGCTGGGCGGTGCGCCTGCAGCGCGACTACGATCCCTCGCTGCCCGAACTCACCGGCGATGCCGACCGCCTCACCCAGGCGGTGTGGAACCTGGTGCGCAACGCGATCGAGGCCGGTGCCGGCAGCGTGCAGTTGCGCACCCGCATCGAGCACGGTGCGCGGATCGGCGACGACCTGCTGCCGCGCGCGTTGCGCCTGGACATCGCCGACGATGGCCGCGGGGTGCCGCCGGAATTGGCCGAACGCGTGTTCCTGCCGCTGGTCAGCGGGCGCGCCGAAGGCAGTGGCCTGGGCCTGGCGCTGGCCCAGCAGGTGGCGCGCGAGCACCGCGGCTCGCTGGTCTATCGCTCGCGCCCGGGGCATACCGTGTTCACCCTGCTGCTGCCGTTGCCGGCGGCGCATGCCGAGGAGGCGCGCGATGAGTGACGGTGCCCGCGTCTGGGTGGTCGACGACGACCGCTCGGTGCGCTTCGTGCTGGCCGCCGCGCTGCGCGAGGCCGGCTTCGCGGTGACCGCGTTCGCCGCCGCCGGCGAGGCGCTGGACGCGCTGGGTCGCGAGGCGCCGCCGGCGCTGGTGGTCACCGACGTGCGCATGCCCGGCGACAGTGGCCTGCAGCTGCTGGACAAGCTCAAGGCCGCGCATCCGGCGCTGCCGGTGGTGGTGATGTCGGCGCATACCGACGTCGCCAGCACCGCCGGTGCATTCCGCGGCGGTGCCCACGAATTCCTGTCCAAGCCGTTCGACCTGGACGACGCGGTGGCGGTGGTGCGGCGCGCGTTGCCGCGGGTGCCGGCGCAGGCGGCGGCGCCCGCGAGCGAGGCCGTCGACGACGCGCCGGCGCTGGCCGGCGAGACCCCGGCGATGCGGGCCCTGTTCCGCGCGATCGGACGCCTCGCGCAGGCGCCGCTGTCGGTGCTCATCACCGGCGAGACCGGCACCGGCAAGGAGCTGGTGGCGCGCGCGCTGCATCGCGAGTCGCCGCGCGCCGCGCGCCCGTTCGTCGCGCTGAACACCGCCGCGATCCCCGCCGAACTCCTCGAGAGCGAATTGTTCGGGCACGAGGCCGGCGCGTTCACCGGCGCGCAGAAGCGCCTGGTCGGCCGCTTCGAGCAGGCCGACGGCGGCACCCTGTTCCTCGACGAGATCGGCGACATGCCGGCCGCGCTGCAGACCCGGCTGTTGCGGGTGCTGGCCGAAGGCGAGTTCTTCCGCGTCGGCGGCCGCGAGTTGATCCGCGTCGACGTGCGGGTGATCGCGGCCACCCACCAGCCGCTGGAGGCGCTGGTCGCGCAGGGCCGCTTCCGCGCCGACCTGCTGCACCGCCTCGACGTGGTCCGCCTGCAGCTGCCGCCGTTGCGCGAGCGCCGCGAGGACATCCCGCTGCTGGCGCAGCGCTTCCTCGCCGCTGCGGCACGCCGCCTGCAACTGCCGCCGAAGCGGTTGTCGAAGGAGGCGCTCGCGCGCCTGCAGGCGCATGCCTGGCCGGGCAACGTGCGCGAGCTGGAGAACCTGTGCTGGCGGCTGGCGGCGTTGGCGCCGGGCGAGGTGGTGGTCGCGGCGGACCTCGCCGGCGCCTTGCCGGTGGGCATCGCCCCCGACGACGACGGCGCCGACTGGAAACACGCGTTGGCGGCGTGGACGCGGCGCAAGCTGGAGGCCGGCACCCCCGAGCTGCATGCGCATGCCCGCCAGGCCTTCGACGCGGTGGTCCTGGGCGCGGCGCTCGACCACGCCGGCGGCCAGCGCGGCGATGCCGCGGCGGCGCTGGGGCTCGGGCGCAACACGGTGACCCGCAAGCTGGGGCCCTCGCGCCGGGGTCGTTGAGCCTTCATCCCGCCTGAAGCCGTCCTGCGCGATCCTGCCCGCCACCGTCCCCGGAGACCCGACCGATGACCTACCGTCCGCTGGCCTTCACGATCCTGTCTGCCTCGACCCTGCTGCTCGCGGCCTGCGCCGCCGCCCCGCAACGGAGTGCCGCGCCCGCTGCGCCCGTCGCCAAGCGCCAGGCCAGCGAAGCGGCGGTCAACCTGGCCTCCGCCTCCGGCAGCCTGGTCAGCGGCCGGCTGGTGCTGGTGCCGATGGGCGATGGCCTGCACCTGCGCGGCGAGGTCGGCGGGCTGGTGCCGGGCAGCCGGCACGGCTTCCACATCCACGAGAAGGGCGACTGCAGCGCCGCCGACGCCAGCAGCGCCGGCGGCCACTTCAACCCCACGGGCCAGCCGCACGGGCGGGCCGGGCAGGGCGCGCACCACGCCGGCGATGCCGACAACCTGGTCGCCGACGCCAAGGGCGTGGCGCGGGTCGATGCCCACCTGGGTGGCCTCAGCCTCGGCAACGGCGCCGCCAACGACGTCGCCGGCCGCGCGGTGATCGTGCACGCCGCCGCCGACGACTACAGCAGCCAGCCGGCCGGTAATGCGGGCGCGCGGGTGGCCTGCGGGGTGATCCAGGTCACCCGCTGAGCGGGCTCAGCGCAGGCAGTCGTCCTTGCCGTCGGCACAGTGCACGAAGTTGACGTCGATGCCGTGCGCGCCGAGCACCGCGGCGAACTGCCGCTGGCGCGCCTGGAACAGCGCGAAGCCGCGTTCGAGCCTGGCGG
This sequence comes from Thermomonas mangrovi, assembly GCF_028201335.1. Lineage (NCBI taxonomy): Bacteria > Pseudomonadati > Pseudomonadota > Gammaproteobacteria > Lysobacterales > Lysobacteraceae > Thermomonas > Thermomonas mangrovi. The sequence continues at coordinate 149,016 of NZ_JAPEVV010000003.1, read as the reverse complement.
CATCGGCTTCCGCTGGCGCGTTGCGCGCATGCCAGGCCACCGGGTCCATCAGCGCGATGCGCACCTCGCCGTCGCCGTAACGCGCCAGCGGTTCCGGCGCGCTGTCCAGCCACGCTTCGGCATCGGGCTCGAGCAGGGCGGCTTCCAGCAGCGTCCACAACGGCGCCAGGCCGGCGTTCTCGTACTGCAGCGCAGTCATCGCCAGCAGGTCGTGCAGGCTCAGCAGGCGGGCGTGCTCGATGCTGGCGCCCAGGCCATCCTGCAGCGCCAGCGCGAGCCCGGCGCTGGCCATGCCACGGTCCAGCAACTCGGCCTCCAGCACCGTCGCCACCGCCTCGACGCCTTCGCCCTGCAGCACGAAGGGCAGCACCCGCAGGCCGCCGCCGGCGAGCGCGGGATCGCAGTGCAAGGGCAACGGCACCTCGCCCGCGGCATCCGCGCCGAAGCCGATCGCGCGCGCGCCCTGTCCACGCCCCGGCGCGCGCTGCAGCAGTTCCTGCACGCGGCGGTGCACGGGCCAACCCGGGCGCAGCGCCTCGGCCGGATCGAAATGCGCGCCGAGCAGGGCCAGGTCGCAGCCCGCCGCCGCCGGCGCCAGCGCGACCAGGTCGCGGCCGAGCAGTTCGGCGACGTCGCCCGCGCGCGCCACCGCCAGCGCGGCCTCGCGCGGCGGCTGGCCGTCGCGCAGTTCCAGCGCGATGACGCCGTGGAAGATCGGCTCGGGGGTGGACGGCATGTGGAGTCCGGACTCTGGATGGCGGCGCTACACTCGGATTATCGATGAAACGCGCCCGCACGCGGGCCACCACGAGGTGATCCATGCAGCATGGTCGTCCTGTCGCCATCCTCGGCGGCGTCCGCATCCCGTTCTGCCGGCAGAACACGGCCTACGCCGACGTCGGCAACCTCGGCATGTCGGTGCGCACGCTGGGCGCGCTGGTCGAGGCCTACGGCCTGCACGGCCAGCAGCTCGGCGAAGTCGCGATGGGCGCGGTGATCAAGCATTCGTCCGACTGGAACCTCGGCCGCGAGGCCGCGCTGTCCTCCGGACTGTCGCCGCTGACCCCCGGCATCACCCTGCAGCGCGCCTGCGGCACCTCGCTGGACACCATCGTCCACATCGCCGGCAAGATCGCGACCGGGCAGATCGAGGTGGGCATCGGCGGCGGCTCGGACACCACCTCCGACGTGCCGATCGTGTACGGCCAGTCGCTGCGCCGGCGCCTGCTGCAGGCCGCGGCGGGCAAGACCTTCGGCCAGAAGCTGGCGGCGTTCAAGGGCTTCCGCCCGTCCGAGCTGAAGCCGGATTTCCCCGGCGTGGCCGAGCCGCGCACCGGCAAGTCGATGGGCCAGCACTGCGAGGACATGGCGAAGGAGTGGAACATCTCCCGCGATTCGCAGGACGCGCTGGCCGCGGCCTCGCACCACAAGCTCGCCGCCGCCTACGAGCGCGGTTTCTTCGAGGATTTGGTGGTGCCGTTCCGCGGGGTCTCGCGCGACAACATCCTGCGCCCCGACACCAGCATCGAGAAGCTCGCGACGCTGAAGCCGGCGTTCGACAAGACCTCCGGCAAGGGCACGCTGACCGCCGGCAATTCCACCCCGCTGACCGATGGCGCCGCGGCCTGCCTTCTGGCCACCGACGACTGGGCTGCCGCGCATGGCCACGAGGTGCTCTGCCACCTGGTCGACGCGCAGGCGGCGGCGGTCGACTTCGTGCATGGCGAGGGCCTGCTGATGGCCCCGACCGTGGCGGTCGCGGAGATGCTCAAGCGCAACAACCTCTCGCTGCAGGACTTCGACTTCTACGAGATCCACGAAGCCTTCGCCGCGCAGGTGCTGTGCACGCTGCGCGCATGGGAGGACGAGGCCTACTGCAAGCACCGCCTCGGCCTGGACGCGCCGCTGGGCCGCATCGACCCGGCGAAGATCAATCCGAACGGGTCGTCGCTCGCGGCCGGGCATCCGTTCGCCGCGACCGGCGCGCGCATCGTCGCCACCGCCGCCAAGGAACTGCAGCAGCGCGGCAAGGGCCGCTGCCTGGTCAGCATCTGCACCGCCGGCGGCATGGGCGTGGTGGCGATCCTCGAACGCTGATTTCGATCCGCGCAGGCAAGACGCCGCGTCGCGGCGACGCGGCGTTGCTGCATGCGGACGTCGCGAACGTTCAGGGCTTCAACGTCTTCCCGAAGAGTTCGTGGATGCGGCGGTATTCGTCGTACCACGCGTCCGGATGGGTGAAGCCGTGCCGCTCCAGCGGGTATGGCGCCAGTTCCCACTTGTCCTTGCGCAGCTCGATCAGCTTCTGCGCCAGCATCACCGAATCCTTGAAGAACACGTTGTCGTCGATCATCCCGTGGGCGATCAGCAGGTGGTCCTGCAGCGCCTGCGGGAACTCGATCGGCGAGGAGCGCGCGTAGGCCTCGGGGTCGAGCTCCGGCGTGTTGAGGATGTTGCTGGTGTATTCGTGGTTGTACTGCGACCAGTCGCTGACCGGGCGCAGCGCCGCGCCGGCCTTGAACGTGCCGGGCGCCTTGAACAGCGCGACGAAGGTCATGAAGCCGCCGTAGCTGCCGCCGTAGATGCCGACGCGGTCGCGGTCCACCTGCCGGTTGGCCACCGCCCAGTCGATGCCGTCGAGGTAATCCTCGAGCTCCGGCTTGCCCATCCAGCGATAGATCGCGGTGCGCCAGTCGCGGCCATAGCCTTCGCTGGCGCGGTAGTCGAGGTCGAGCACCATGTAGCCCTGGGCGACCAGCAGGTTGTGGAACATCTGCTCGCGGAAGTACTCGGGCCAGCGCAGTTCGGCGTTCTGCAGGTAGCCGGCGCCGTGCACGAACATCACCAACGGGTACTTCCTGCCCGGCTCGGGATTCGCGGGGCCGTAGAACTTGCCCCAGATGGTCCCGGCGCCGTGCCGGCTCGGCACCTGCACCGACTGCGGCTGGATCCAGTCGCGCGCCTTGAAGTCGGCGCTGCGGGTGTCGGTGAGCGCGCGCGCCGGCCCGCCCGCTGCCTCCACCACCGACAGCTGCGGCGGCAGGTAGGCCGCGGAGTGGCGCACCAGCAGGCGGCTGCCGTCCGGCGACAGCGCGAAGTTCTCCACGCCGTCCAGCGCGGTGAGCTCGCGCACCTCGCCGCCGCCCGCGGGCACGCTGCAGACCTCGTAGTCGATCGGGCGCGCGCGGTTGCAGGCGAAGTAGAAGCGGCTGCCGTCGCGCGCCGGCACCACCTGCGAGGTTTCCCAGCGGCCGTCGGTGAGCTGGGTGCGGCGGCCACCATCGAGCTTGCTTGCATCCAGCGTGTACAGGTGCGACCAGCCGCTTTCCTCCGAGAGGTACCAGAGCGTCCGGCCGTCGCGCAGCCAGCCGAATTCGTTGAAGCCCCAGTTGATCCACGCCGGGTCGGTGAGGCGGTGGCGGGGTTGCAGCGCGCCGGCCGCGGTGTCGACGGTGGCGATCCAGCGGTCCTTGTTGTCGATCGCGCGCACCATCACCGCGGCAGTGCGGCCGTCCGCGGTCCAAAGCAGGGTCGGCGCGTCGCCGTTGTCGCCACTGGTCGCCACCTGCACCGCGCGGTTGCCCTTCAGCGGCTCCTTGCCGGCGGCCTTGCGCAGCGCGGCCAGCGGATCGCTGGCGATGCCCGGCAACGGATCGAACTTGAGCTCGCGGACCTTGCCGGTGGCGACGTCGGCCAGCCATAACGCCTGCGGCTGCGGATCCGCGCGGCCGACGCGGGTGCGCACGTCCTCGAATTCCTCGTAGCCGGATTCGGTGACGTACATCGGCATCTTGCCGCCGCGGCCGGTGTCGGCGCCCTTGGCGGTGGTCGCGACCAGCAGCCAGCGGCCGTCGGGGGACAGCGCGCTGTCGACGATCTCGACCTTGCCGCCGAGGTAGATCGGCGCCGGCGCGCGGGTCGCGTCGGCCTGGCGCCAGGCCTCGGCCTGCTGGCGCGCCGCATCGCGGCGGGCGCGGTCGTCCTTGAGGGTGGCGATCAGGCGCAGCTGGCGGTCGCGCAGGTCGTCGGCGGGTGGCGGCGTGCCCGGTGCGTCCTCGGCCTTCGGCAGCGCGGCCTGCACCACCAGCCGCCCATCCCAGCGATACCACGCCGCGCCCGCGCGCCAGGCCAGGGCGCCATCGCTGCCCCACTGCAGGCGGCCGGCGCGCTCGCCGCCGCGGGTCAGCGGGAGCAGGGCGCCGGTGCGCAGGTCGCGCACGAACACGTCGCCATTGCGGACGAAGGCGCTGCGCACGCCACTGCCGTCGATCACCGCGCCGGCGTCGTCGAGGTCGGCGCGGGCGCTGCCATCCAGCAGCACCGGGGTGCCGCCGCCGGCATCCACCTGCCAGGTGTCGCGGATGCTGCCGCCGGCGCGCTTCAGCGTGTACTGGGCAGCCTTGCCGTCCCAGCGCCACCACATCGCCTCGACCGGCGGCCCGATCCAGTCCGGATCGGCCATCGCCTGCGCCAGGGTGATCGGTTCGGCGGCGCGGGCCGCGGTCGTGGTCAGCAGCAGGGCGAAGGCGAGCGGGGCGAGGCGCATGGCGGATCCGGTGGCGAAGAACCGCGGCAGCCTAGCAGGGCGGCGCTGGCGCGCCCGTGCCATCGGATGGGCGCGGCGGTTCCGCTACCTGCCGCTTTCCCGCACAATCCGGGCATTCCTCGCGGACGGCGCGATGCTGGCACACGTCTACAAGAGCCTGAAAAAGGCCGACACCTACGTCTACCTCGCCGCGCGCGACGATTTCGCGCGCCTGCCGCCCCCGCTGCAAGCGCAGCTCGGCCGCCTGCAGTTCGTGCTCGAGGTCGACCTGGTGCCGGGGCGCACGCTGGCCCGCGCCGATCCCGGCGTGGTGCGCGGCAACCTCGCCGAGCGCGGCTTCCACGTGCAGTTCCCGCCGACCATGGCGGACCCGATGCTCGACGACTGGGGCACCGATGCCTGAGCCCCGTCGCGGTCAAGGCCTGGCATGGCTGCTGGCGGGCATGGCGCTGGCCGCGGGCACCTGGTTCGACGTGGGCAGCGCCGGCCCGCTGGCCTGGCTGGCGCAGGCGCCGGCCGCGCTCGGCATCGCCCTGTTGCACGGTAGCGCCAGCCCGGGGCGCCGCTGGCGCGACCTCGGCGTGCTTGCGCTCGCGTGGGCACTGGCCTTCATCGTGGCGACCGCGCTGGCCTTCCTGCCGCTGCGTGCATTGCTGGCCGGACCCGGCTTGGGCGCGGTACTGGCGCTGAGCGGGGTGGCCGCGGCGGCCTTGCTGGTGGCGTGGCGACAATGGCCGTTCTGGCATGCACTGGAGCGCGAAGGCGGACCGCTGGGCGTGCGCTGGCAGGGGCAGGCGGCGCACGAGCGTGCGGCGTGGAGCGGCTTGCAGGTGGCGGTGCCGGTGCTGCTGCTCTTGGGCGGCGGCATCGCGCTTGCCTGGCCCGGCCTGTTGCAGGGCCAGGCGCGCGCCATCGCGGCTGCGGCCTATGCACTGCTGGTGCCGCTGGGGCATGCGCTGTTGCAGACCGCGCCTGCGCGCCTGCTGCTGCATGGCCTGCCGGTGCGCGAGATGCCCGGGCCGGCGCGCGAGGAGGCACGGCATGAGGTCGCGCCGGCCGTCGAGATCCCGATGCCGGCCCCGCTCGCCGATGCCGCCCCGTCGGTCGATGTCCCTGCCCTGACCGCCGAGCTGTATGCCGCCGCGCGCAGTGGTCGCGTCGAACGTGCGTTGCAGGCGCTGGAGGCGGGCGCCGACCCGTCTGCCGAGCCCCCCGCGGGAGAGAAGGACCGTCGCAGCCTGCCGGTGCTCGCCGCGATCCTGCCGGACCTGCGCCTGTTGCGCGCGCTGATCGCGCGCGGCGTCGACCTCAATGCCGCGCATGCGCAGGCCACGCCGTTGTTGGCCGCCACCCGCGACAGCTGGCACGGCCGCCCCGAGGCGGTGATGACCCTGCTCGCCAACGGCGCCGATCCGCGCGCGACCGATGCCGAGGGCAATACCCCGCTGCACCACGCCGCGCGCAGCTCCGACCCGGGCGTCGCCGCGCTGTTGCGCGATGCCGGCGCCGACATGGAGGCATTGAACGCGGATGGCCTGTCGCCGCTCGGCGTCGCCTGCGCCTCCGGCAACTGGCGGCTGGCCCGCTTCCTGCTCGAGCGCGGCGCGAAGACCGAGCCGGTCGGCGGGCAGCCCGCGTTGCTCGCTGCCGCCGGTACCGAGGACGACGATGCCGCGGGCGTCCAGCTCCTGCTCCGGCACAAGGCGCGGGTGGATGCACGCGATGCGCGTGGCCGCAGCGCGCTGCACGAAGCCGCCGCCGCCGGCCATGCCGGCATCGGCGCGGCCCTGCTCGATGCCGGCGCGGACGTCCATGCGCGCGATGCGGCGGGGCGCACGCCGCTGCTGGATGCCGCCCATGGCGCCTCCTTGCCGGCGCTCGACGTGCTGTTGGCCGCCGGGGCGGATCCGCAGGCTGCGGATGGCGCCGGCGCGAATGCCTTGCACCTTGCGTGCGCCGCCGATGTCCCTTCGGTCGGGCTGGTTCGACGCCTGCGCGAGCTCGGCGTCGATCCGCACGTCCAGGATGCGGATGGCCGCAGCGCCATCGACCTCGCGGCAGGCGCGGGGCGCTGGGCACTGGTGTCGCTGCTGGATCCGACCCGACCGTTGCCGGTTGCGGTGGGCGATGACGATGCGGTCGTGGCCGATCGCCCGCCGCTGCTGTTGCTGCGTGAGTGCCTGCTGGCGGGCACGGGCGATGCCCGTTCGCTCGCGCCCCTGGTTGCCCGGGCCGGCCTGGACAGCCTGCTGGTGGATGCAGAGGTCGCCGCGGACCCGGCGCGCATCGAGTGGTTGTTGCGGCACGGCGCGCACCCCGAAGCGCGGGTGCCCGGGCATCCCAGTCCGGTCGTGGCCGCGATGGCGCTCGGCAACGCCGGTCTCCCGTTCCTGGGGCGACTGTTCGCGCATGGCGGCTCACCGGCCGGTCGCAGCGGACTGGCGACCTTCCTGGCGGCATGCACGCCCGCGCAGGCTGCGAGCGCGGAGCCCTTCGCGCTCGAGCTGGTGGAGCGCGGGGCGGATCCATTCGGCGCATCCGCTGCCGGCGAACCGCCGCTGGTGCTCGCGGTACGCCTGGGCTGGCCGCGGCTGCTCGAACGCTTGCTCGGACTCGGCGTCGACCTGGATGCCTGCGATGGGCGTGGCATGACCGCGCTCCACCACGCGGCCGCGCTGGGGCGCGAGGAGGCGTTGAAGCGCCTCGTGGCCGCGGGTGCGGCATGCGACCGTCGTGCGGCGGACGGGCAGACGCCCCTCGGCCTCGCGCTGGCGGCCGGGCGTCGCGACCTCGCCGCGTGGCTGGACTGGCGCGGTTGGCGCCTGCCCGGGCGCCCCCTGCAGGCCACCGATGTGCCGGCGGCCGCGATCGTCGGCGATGCCGAGGCGGTGCGTCGCCTGCTGGACCTGGGGCTGCCGGTGAACGCGGTGGACAGCCAGGGCTGCAGCGCCCTGCTGCGCGCGGCCGGCGGCGGCCATCGTGCCCTGGTCGAGCTGCTGCTGGCGCGCGGCGCGGATCCCGCGCTCGCCGCGAACACCGGCGCCACCCCGCTGTCGGCGGCGGTCAGCATGCGCCAGCTGGAGATCGTGGAGCGCTTGCTGGACGCCGGCGCGGGACTGGAACAGCGCCTGCCGGGCGACGTCACCGTGCTGATGCTGGCGGCGGCGCTCGGCCTGCCGGAACTCGCCGCGCGCCTGCTTGCCGCGGGCGCCGACCTGCACGCGCACGATGCGCAGGGCCTGACCCCGCTGCACTGCGCGGCGTTGTACGGCTTCACCGCGCGCGAGCGCCCCCGCCTGGTCGCCCTGCTCGACACCCTGCTGCTGGCCGGCGCGGATCCGCAGGCGGTCGCCGGCAACGGCCTGACCCCGTTGCTGCTGCTGCTCGGCGCGCGTGCGGAACCCGGCACGCCGAGCACGGAGGACGTGCTGCTCGCCGGACTCGAACGCCTGCTCGACGAGGGCGTGCGCCTCGATGCGCGCGACGGCCGCGGCTTCGGGCCGTTGCACCTGGCCGCGCTGCACGGCCTGATGCGCACCGCGCAGGCCCTGCTGCGCGCGGGCGCCGACGCCAATGCGCGCGACACCCTCAACCGCACCCCGCGCGACATCGCGGTCATGCGCGGCTATGTCGACCTCGCCGCCGAACTGGTGCCCTCGGGCACGACCCCGCCGCAGGTGTCGATGGCGCGCTTCCTGCGCGATTAGCGCAGGAAGCATATCGGGCACGGACTGCGCGATTAGCGCAGGAAGCACATCAGGCGAGCACTGCGCGATTAGCGCAGGAAGCATATCGGGCACGGACTGCGCGGCCGGCGCGGGACAACGGGCCTCGCGCGCAGCGACCGGGCTTCAATCGCGGCGGTCGACGATCCGCCCCAGCGCGCCCTCGCCGGCATCCGCCTCGAACAGCTCGGCCAGCTCCCGGCGCGCGTCCTGCGCGCTTTGCAGGAGCGCGTCCTCGTCGTCCTGCAACAGGCGCTGCGCTTCCATCAGGCGGTCGTCGAAGGCGCGGAACCGCAGCGCGCGCGCCTCGGCCTGCGCGGGGTCCATGCCCAGCGCGACCAGCACGTCGCGGCCCATCTCCAGGCTGCTGCCGAACAGCTCGCGCCACGCGCGTGCGCCAAGGTCGGTCAGCTGCCACGCGTGGCGGCGGTCGCGCGCGCGCGCGAACACCACCGCATCCGGGTAGTGGCTGCGCAGCAGGCCGACCAGCCGCAGGCTGGCCTCGACGTCGTCCAGCGCCACCACGAACAGCTTCACGCCGGCGGCGCCGGCGGAGCGCAGGAGATCCAGCCGGGTTGGGTCGCCGTAATAGATCTGGTTGCCGAAGCGGCGCACGAAGTCGACCTGCTCGACATCGGGATCGATCGCGATGAACGGGATCTTCTGCGCCCACAGCAGGCGCGCCACGATCTGCCCGAAGCGCCCGAAGCCGGCCACCATCACGTGCGGGTGCTCGTCGGGGATGCGGTCGTAGTCGCGCGAGGGCTTGCCGCCCGGCTTCGGCGCCAGCCGCGAGATCAGCAACAGCAGCAAGGGCGTCGCGGCCATCGACAGGCCGACGATCGCCACCAGGCGATCGCGCTGCGGTGCTTCCAGCAGGCCCGCCTTGGCCGCCTCGCCGAACACCACGAAGGCGAATTCGCCGCCCAGCGCCAGGGTGCCGGCCAGCAGCAGGCTGCCGCGCAGGTCCAGCCGCCCCGGGCGCAGGCCGAGCCCCAGCAGCAGGGCGAACTTCACCGCCAGCAACAGGCCGGTGCCGGCGAGGATCGCCAGCGGTTCGGCGGCCACGCGCTGCAGGTCGATGCTCATGCCCACCGCCATGAAGAACAGGCCGAGCAGCAGGCCCTCGAACGGCTGGATCTGCGATTCCAGCTCGTGGCGGAATTCCGATTCCGCCAGCAGCACGCCGGCCAGGAACGCGCCGAGGCCCGCGCTCAGCCCGGCCAGCTGCATCAGCCAGGCGCTGCCCAGCACCACCAGCAGCGCGGCGGCGGTGAACACCTCGGGCATGCCGGTGCGCGCGATCACCCGGAACACGTGGCGCAACAGGTAGCGACCGCCGAGCACCAGCGCCGCGATCGCGGCCACCGCCTTCGCCACCGCCAGCCAGCCGTTGCCATCGCCGGTGCCGGCATGCGCGCCGAGCAGCGGGATCGCGGCCAGCAGCGGGATCGCCGCGAGGTCCTGGAACAGCAGGATGGCGAACGCGAGGCGGCCGTGTTCGGCGGTCAGCTCCTTGCGCTCGGACAGCAGTTGCAGGCCGACCGCGGTGGACGACAGCGCCAGCCCCAGGCCGACCACCAGCGCGGCCTTCCACGCGAGGCCCGCGCCCATCGACAGCAGCGCCAGCGCGATCCCCGACAGCAGCACCTGCAGGCCGCCGACCCCGAAGATCGGCCGCCGCATCACCTTCAGGCGCGGCAGCGACAACTCCAGCCCGATCACGAACAGCAGCATCACCACGCCGATCTCGCTGGCCGCCAGCACGCGGTCGGCATCGCGCACCACCGCCAGCGCATGCGGCCCGAGCAGCGCGCCCGCGGCGAGGTAGCCGAGCACCGCGCCCAGCCCGAAGCGCTTGAACACCGGCACCGCGAGCACCGCCGCGAGCAGGAACACCAACGCGAGTTCGAGTCCGCCGCCGTGCATGCCCAGCCTCCGTGAAGGACGTGCAGTATCGACCATTGACGCCTGCGGGCGCGCCACGCATCCTCGGGCCGCACTGGTTCGGGGATGGAACGATGGCCTCACGGAAGATGGCGATGGTGTTGGGCCTGGCGGGCTGTCTGTGGTGGGCGCCGGGCGTGGCGGCGGACGACAAGCGCGTGGTGGCGTTCAACGCCAGCGTGCGCGTGGAAGTCGATGCCGCCGGCAAGCCGGTGAAGGTGGAGGCCCCGGCCGACCTGCCGGAGGCGATCCGCGGCTACATCGAGAAGCGCGTCGCGAGCTGGCAATACCAGCCGGCGAAGCTCCATGGTGCGCCGGCGTCCGCAGTCACCTATGTGCGTGTCGGTGCCTGCGCGATTCCGGTGGCGGAGGGCTACCGTCTGGGCCTGGATTTCAAGGGCAACGGGCCGGCGCTGGTCAATCCGGGGCCGTGGTTCATGCCACCGCCGCGCTATCCCCGGGAGATGCAACGCAGGGGCGCGGAAGGCACCTACATCGTGACGTATGCGATCCAGCCCGACGGCACCACCAAGGTCGCTTCGGTCAAGCCGAGCGAAAGCACCGGCAACCGCTACGCGACGGCCTTTCGCGACGCGCTGACGGAGTGGATCGAGGGACTGCGCTACCAGCCCGAGCAAGTCGGCGGGATCGCGGTAGCAACCGAGATGTCGTTCCCGGTGATCTTCCAGCTGCGCAGTGGTAGTGGCGGCCGCGAGACCCATCGACAGGAACTCGAGTCACGCGCGTTGGCGTCGGAGGAATGCATCGCCGCGTCGATGCCGGGCGGGCCGCTGCCGATCGCGACTGACTCCCCGGTCACGGTCACTCCGGTTTCAGCAAGCTGATCTGCGCGCCGCGCACGGACCACCACGAGGAAGACGCCGAATGTCATCGATCCTGAGCGGTTTGCTGGCCTTGTTGGTGATGGCGGGCGCGCCCGCGCTCGCCGGTGACGGGGTGGACCCAACGGCGGCCGGCGAGGCGGTGCTGACCCTGCGGGTGGATGGGCAGCTGACGATCGATCCCGAAGGCCGCGTATCGGAGTACCGCGTCGAGGGCTCGCTCGATCCGGCCGTGGCGGGAATGTTGCAGCGCGCCGTCCCGGCCTGGCGCTTCAAGCCCATCCTGGTGGACGGCAAGCCGGCCATCGCGACGTCGCCGATGCGGATCACGCTTGCCGCGGAGGAAATGGCCGAAGGCTACCGCGTGAAGGTCGACAACGTGGTCTTCTGGCCGAACACCCCGGAACAGCATGCAGCCGCGGAAGCATCGCGGCTGGCGCACCCCGACATGCGGGTGGCCGGAGAGGCCCCGAGACCCCGCGTCCGGATCCTGTCGAAGACGATGCGCCCGCCCGTCTATCCGCCCGAAATGATGCAGGCGGGCGTGGAGGGCATCGTGCTGCTGTCGCTGCGCTTGCATCCGGACGGGTCGGTTGCGGAAGCCTTCGCGTCGCAATCGAGCCTGCTGAACGTGAAGGGCCGGCCGGAGATCCTCGATCGCGGCCGGATCATGCTGGAGCGCAATGCCGCCACGGCGGCGAAGCGCTGGCGGTTCACGGTCCTCGCGGAGGATGCGGCGACGCTGGCCCCGGGCGACCTCACCGTCCGCGTGCCGGTGGAGTACAGCCTGGGCCCGATGGCCAAAGGCGGGTCGCTGGCGGGGCAATGGCGACATGAGTTCCGCGGCCCGAACCGACCGGCGCCTTGGCTGCCCCCGGAGGAGGCCACCCGCGTCCGCGTCTCGGACCTGTCCGCGCGCGACATCCTCGCAGGGAGCTCCCCCTTCGAGCTCAGCGACCGCAGCGTGATCGGCAAGGCGCTCTGAACCCGCCAGATCCCGAGTGGATGCCGCGAGCGGCGACCGGCTTCGCATTCCATTGCCGTTGCCCCGCATATCGACCAGCGGAGCGAAGGCCATGCGTGGGAATCGGGGTGTCTTCTGCGTCGTATTGCTGGCATTGGCCTGCCTGCCCGCCTTCGCTGGCGACCGCGGCAGCGGGCATTTCCGCAAGGGCGACAAGCGCATCGACATCGCCCATGTCGTGGCGGTCTCCAGCGACGAGGATGCCGACCCCGCGCATGCGCGCACCTACGTCTTCCTCAGCGACGTGCCGCTGGATGCCGCGGCGATCGCCGCCGCGTTCGACCCCAGCCGCGCGGCGGAGGGGCAGTTGGGCGACCGCGCCGCGGGCTATGTGCGGGTCTGCATCGATCCCGACGGCGGCGAGTGCGGCCTGTATTTTTCGCGCAACAACCCCAGCGCGTCCTTCAATACCTCGGGATACGGCGCGTTGACGCTGGAACCGGCGCAACCCGGCCGCATCGCCGGTCGCTGGGTGCTGGCCGAGCCGGACGACTTCTTCGGCGAGACCTACGATTTCGACCTCCGCTTCGATGCGGCGCTGGTGATCCCGCCGGGGCATCCGCTGCCCGTGGATGGCGGCGATCCCGGCAAGGCCTACCGCGCGTGGATCGCGGCGGTGGCCAAGGGCGACGTGCCGGCGTTGCAGACGATGGTCGGTGGCGATTACAACGGCTGGCGCCTCAAGTCCGACACCAGGACGACGTGAAGGCTGCACTCAAGGACCTGCGCGACGGCACGCCGGTGCAGGCCGAGATCCTGCGCGGCCGCCTCGATGGCGACGACGCGGTACTGTGGGTGCAAGGCCGGGATCGCGACGAGATCCTGCGCAGGGGACGCGTGCGGATGCAGCGCGTCGATGGCGACTGGCGCTACATGGAGGCGGACCTGGACAACGTGGAGGAATAGCGCGGCTCAGGCCGGCGCGGACGGGCGTTGCGCCGCGAGCGACTTCTCCACGTGCGCATACAGCGCCACGTCGAGGGCGTTGCGCTCCAGCAGCAAGTCCATCGCGGCATCGTCGAGCGCGGGGTATTCCCCGGGGGTGACGTTCTTCCTCGGCAACGTGCCCTCGGGCCATTGCAGTTCGCCGCACAGGCCGGCAACGAAGCGGTCGAGGCGCTCATGCGTCCCGACCAGGGGGAAGAAGCGCTCGAGGTTGTGCAGGGCGCAGTCCAGCAACCACGAGCCCTGGATGACCTTGCCGACGTCCGGGGCGATCCCCGCGACCATCCGGCACATGTGGTTGTTGGTCATCTCGGTGACGCCGCTGCCCACGAAGCCGGCCAGGGATCGATCGTGGCGGAAATGCGCGGCGAAGGGCGAATCCGCCAGCGAGAGCTGGTAGCGGTAGAGCGAGACGACGCGGGACACCGGCTCGCGCAGGACGATCGCGTAACGGGGTGGCACGCCGAGGAAACGGTGCACGCCGAACGAGAAATGCCCCATCACCACGGGTGGCGACGGGGACGTGCGGAAGCGGGCGATGAAATCCAGGTTCGGGTCGACCAGGGACAGCTGCCGCTCGTAGGCGAAACAGGCATCGGGCGCGACGGCCTGCACCAGGTGCCGCAACGCCGTGCCCGCGGTCTTGGGCACGTGGCACAGCAGCAGCGGGTTCGCAGCCACGGTCGCGCGCGCCTGGGCCGGATCCCGCGGGATCAGCGCTTCATCGAGCTGAAGAACTCGTCGTTCGACTTGGTGTTCTTCATCTTGTCGAGCAGGAATTCCATCGCCGCGATCTCGTCCATCGGGTGCAGCAGCTTGCGCAGGATCCAGATCTTCTGCAGCAGCTCCGGCTCGATCAGCAGGTCCTCGCGACGGGTGCCGGAGAGGTTGACGCCGATCGCCGGGTAGACGCGCTTCTCGGTGATGCGGCGGTCCAGGTGCACTTCCGAGTTGCCGGTGCCCTTGAACTCCTCGTAGATCACCTTGTCCATCGCGCTGCCGGTGTCGACCAGGGCGGTGGCGATGATGGTCAGCGAGCCGCCTTCCTCGACGTTGCGCGCGGCGCCGAAGAAGCGCTTCGGGCGGTGCATCGCGTTGGAGTCGACGCCGCCGGTCAGCACCTTGCCGCTGCTCGGCATCACGTTGTTGTAGGCGCGGGCGAGGCGGGTGATCGAGTCGAGCAGGATCACCACGTCCTTCTTGTGCTCGACCAGGCGCTTGGCGCGCTCGATCACCATCTCGGCGACCTGCACGTGGCGCGCGGCGGGTTCGTCGAAGGTGGAGGAGATGACCTCGCCGCGCACGGTGCGCTGCATCTCGGTCACTTCCTCCGGGCGCTCGTCGATCAGCAGCACGATGAGGTGCACGTCCGGATGGTTGTACGTGATGGCGCTGGCGATCTGCTGCATCATCATCGTCTTGCCGGCCTTGGGCGGGCTGACGATCAGGGCGCGCTGGCCCTTGCCCTGCGGCGCCATCAAATCGAGGATGCGGCCGGTGATGTCCTCGCTCGAGCCGTCGCCGCGCTCAAGCTTGAAGCGCTTGCGCGGGAACAGCGGGGTGAGGTTCTCGAACAGGGTCTTGTTCTTCGACGCCTCGATCGGCTCGCCGTTGATGGTGTCGACGATGTTCAGCGCGAAGTAGCGCTCGCCGTCCTTCGGCCAGCGGATGCGGCCGGAGACATGGTCGCCGGTGCGCAGGTTGAAGCGGCGGATCTGCGACGGCGAGATGTAGGTGTCGTCCGGGCCGGCCAGGTAGCTGGCCTCGGCCGCGCGCAGGAAGCCGAAGCCGTCGGGCAGGATTTCCAGCACGCCGTCGGCCTGCACGCCTTCGCCGTGGCGGGTGAGCACCTTCAGGATCGCGAAGATGATGTCCTGCTTGCGCGCGCGGGCCACGCCCTCGCTGATCTGCAGCTGTTCGGCGATGTCCAGCAGGCGCGGCGCGGGCATGCGCTTGAGGTCGCCCAGCGAATACGCCGGGAAGCCTTCCGGCACCTGCGGGTGCGGGCGCGGCACGAAGGATTCGCCGTTGCCGTTGCCGCCATCGTCGGGCATGCCGCCCTCGCGGTAGCGGTCGCGCTGGCGATCGCGGCGGTTCTTGAAGCGCTCGCGGCGGCTCATGCGGTGGCCCTGGCCACCCTGGTCGCCACCACCGCCGTGGTCGCCGCCACTCTCTTGCGAGGGGCCGGCATCCTGCGGCGGCGGCGGCTGCGACTGCGGCTCGTGTGCAGCCGGGCGGGGCGCTTGCGGCGCCGGTGCCGGTGCCGCGGCGGCAGGCGCGGGTGCCGGGGGTGCGGCGGCAGGCGCGGGCTTGGGATCGTCGAGCGGCGGGATCGCCAGCGCATCCTTGGGCTTGGCCACGCGGGTCTTGCGCACGCGCTTCTCGGCGACTTCGCCGGCGTCGTTGGTCGGGTCTGACAAGGGGAAAACCTCGCTTGCGTTGCGAGCGCCCGCAGGCTGCGGGCGGGATCGTCGGGAGTGGATCAGTCGGGGTGCGGCGCGCCCGAGGGGCGGTGTCACGGCGCCGGGTTCAGCGGGAAACTAGCACTGGCGCGGCGTTGCGCGCAACTGGGCGCGGCGGCGGGGTTCAGCGACGGCCCGCCGGGACGCGTGCCGGCCCCGCTGACGGGGCCGGCGAAGGCGGGGTCAGAGCGCCTTGTCGATCAACTGCGCGAGCTGGGCCTTGCCCACCGCGCCGATCTGCTGGCCATGGATCTGGCCGTCCTTGAACACCAGCAGCATCGGGATCGAGCGCACGCGGAACTTCATCGCGGTGGCCGGGTTCTGGTCGACGTCGACCTTCACGACCTTGGCCTTGCCGGCGTATTCGCCCGCCAGTTGGTCCAGGGCGGGCGCGATCATCTTGCAGGGGCCGCACCAGGGCGCCCAGAAATCGACCAGCACCGGCACGTCGGATTGCAGGACGTGGCTGTCGAAATCGGCATCGGTGGCGTGCAGCACGGAATCGCTCATGGGGGGCTCCGGGAAGGGGGGGCGAAGGCGGCCGGATCGGTCGCCGGGCCCGGGAATGCTAGACTGATGGGGATGCGTCGCGGCTTTTGCAAGCGCGATGCCGTGCCGGGAACGACCAGCCCCGGACTCCTTCCCGGCAGTCTGCGCGGCTGCCCCCGTACACGCAAGCCGCCCGGCCGACGCGCCGGGCCGCTGCCCGACAGGAACGCCTCCGTGTCCGACAAGCCCCTGACCGACGTCACCTTTTCCTCCTTCGACCTGCATCCGGCCCTGCTCGCCGGGCTGGAAGCCGCCGGCTTCACCCGCTGCACCCCGATCCAGGCGCTGACCCTGCCGCTGGCCCTGAATGGCCGCGATGTCGCCGGCCAGGCGCAGACCGGCACCGGCAAGACCCTCGCCTTCCTGGTCGCGGTGATCGACCGCCTGCTCAAGCGCCCGGCGCTGGCCGACCGCAAGCCGGAGGATCCGCGCGCGCTGATCCTGGCGCCGACCCGCGAGCTGGCGATCCAGATCCACAAAGACGCGGTGAAGTTCGCCTCCGACCTCGGCCTGAAGTTCGCGCTGGTCTACGGCGGCGTGGACTACGACAAGCAGCGCGCGCTGCTGCAGGCCGGCGCCGACGTGATCATCGCCACCCCCGGGCGGCTGATCGACTACGTCAAGCAGCACCGCGTGGTGTCGCTGCATGCCTGCGAGATGTGCGTGCTGGACGAGGCCGACCGCATGTTCGACCTCGGCTTCATCAAGGACATCCGCTTCCTGCTGCGGCGGATGCCGGAGCGCACCACCCGCCAGACCCTGCTGTTCTCGGCCACCCTCAGCCACCGCGTGCTCGAGCTCGCGTACGAGCACATGAACGAGCCGGAGAAGCTGGTGGTGGAGGCGGAGACCGTGACCGCCGCGCGCGTCCGCCAGAAGCTCTACTACCCGGCCGACGACGAGAAGATCCCGTTGCTGCTGGGCCTGCTGTCGCGCAGCGAAGGCGCGCGCACCATGGTGTTCGTCAACACCAAGGCGTTCGTCGAGCGCGTCGCCCGCGCGCTGGACCGCGCCGGCTACCGGGTCGGCGTGCTCAGCGGCGACGTGCCGCAGAAGAAGCGCGAATCGCTGCTGAAGAAGTTCCAGGCCGGCCAGCTCGAACTGCTGGTGGCCACCGACGTCGCCGCGCGCGGCCTGCACATCGACGGCGTGAGCCACGTCTACAACTACGACCTGCCGTTCGATGCCGAGGACTACGTGCATCGCATCGGCCGCACCGCGCGCCTTGGCGCGGAGGGCGACGCGATCAGCTTCGCCTGCGAGCGCTACGCGATGTCGCTCCCCGACATCGAGGCCTACATCGAGCAGAAGATCCCCTCCGAACCGGTGACCCAGGCGCTGCTGACGGCGCTGCCGCGCAAGCCGCGCGAGGGCGTGGAAGCCGTTGCCGAGGACGGCGAGAGCATCAGCGAGATCTTCAAGGAAGTGCGCGAGGCGCGCGCTGCCGAGGACGCCAAGCGCGGCGGTGGGCGCAGCGGTGGCGGCGGCCGTGGCCGTGGCGAGCGCAGCGGTCCGCGTGCCCCGCGCAGTGGCGACGGCGCCGGCGAGCGCCGCGAGCGCGGTCCGCGCCCGCCGCGCAAGCCCCGGCCGGAAGGCGAGGCCGCCCAGGCCGCGGCTGCGGCCCCGGCGCAGCCGGCGTCGCCGGTGGTCGATCCCGCGCAGGCCCCGCGAGCCGAGGGCGAACGCCCGGCGCGCAAGCGTCGTCGTCGTCGCGGCGGGCGTCCGGTCGAAGGCGCGGACGCCGCGCGCCAGCCTGCGACCGAGGCCGCCAATCCCGCGTCGTCGTCGCCGTCGGCCGCGCCTGCCGGCGCGCCGTCGTTGCTCACGCGCATCGGCCGTGGCCTGAAGTCGCTGGTCACCCGCGCGCCGCGCGGCCAGCACTGAGCATCGCCCCGTCGACGCAGCGCTGGTCGCCATCGGCGGCGCGCGCGATACTGCCCGCTCGCCCGCCGCACGATCCCCCGCGATGACGGTCCTGCGCTTCGACAACGTCAGCAAGCAGTATCCCGGCGGCCACGCGGCCCTGGCCGGCGTGAGCTTCGCGGTCGAGGCCGGCGAGATGCTGTTCGTGACCGGGCATTCGGGCGCCGGCAAGAGCACCCTGCTGCGCCTGATCCAGCTGGCCGAGCGGCCGAGCCGCGGCGCGGTGCTGTTCGGCGAGCGCAACCTGGCCAAGGTGCGCGGCGGTGGCATCGCCCGCCACCGGCGCGGGCTGGGCGTGGTCTACCAGGACCACCAGTTGCTGATGGACCGCAGCGTGGCCGAGAACGTCGCGCTGCCGCTGGTCCTGCGCGGCATGAAGCGCGCCGAGATCGGCAAGCGCGTGCGCGTGCTGCTGGAGCGCCTGGGCCTGGGCGCGCGCGAACGCGCGCTGCCGTCGCAACTGTCCGCGGGCGAGCAGCAGCGGGTGGGCATTGCGCGGGCGGTGATCGCCGAGCCTGCGATGCTCATCGCCGACGAACCCACCGGCAACCTCGACCCGACCCTGTCCGCCGAGATCATGGCCTTGTTCGCCTCGCTGCCCGAGCGCGGCACCAGCGTGCTGGTGGCCAGCCACGACCTCGGCCTGGTGCGGCGCATGCGCAAGCGCGTGCTGGTGCTCGACCACGGCCAGCTGGCCGACGACATCGCGCCGGAGGACCTGGCCGATGAATGAGAAGGTCGCCGACGTCCACGCCAGCCGTTTCGGCGCCTGGCTGGACCACCACGGCTACAGCATCGTGGCCAGCCTCGGCCGCCTGCTGCGCAAGCCCTGGGCGACCCTGCTGACGATCGGGGTAATGGCGATCGCGCTGGCGCTGCCGCTCGGCCTGTGGGTGGTGCTCGGCAACGTGTCCCGGCTCGGCGGCGAGGTGCAGGCCTCGCGCGACGTCGCGGTCTTCCTCAAGCCGGCGGTCGCGCCCGCCGCCGCGGCGGCGCTGGCCGACACCCTGCGTGCGCGGGGCGATGTCGCCGGTGTCGAGGTGGTGACCCCCGAAGCCGCGCTCGCCCAGTTGCGCGCGCAACCGGACATCGCCGCGGCGATCGACGTGCTCGGCGCGGACGCCGCGCGCGCCGCGCTGCCCTCGGTGTTGCGGGTGGTGCCGCGTGGCGACGAACGACAGCTCGCAGCATCGCTGCGCACCCTCCCCGAGGCCGACCGCGTGCAGCACGATGCGGTCTGGCGGGAGCGGCTGGATGCGTGGCTGCGCTTCGGCGGCCGTGCGGTGCTGGTGCTCGCCGCGCTGCTGGGACTCGGCGCCCTGCTGGTGGTCGGCAACACCGTGCGCCTGGACATCCAGTCGCGGCGCGAGGAAATCGGCGTCCTCCAGCTGCTCGGGGCCAGCGACGGCTTCGTGCGGCGCCCGTTCCTCTACCTTGGCGCCTGGTACGGCTTGGCCGCCGGTGGCCTGGCGTTGGGGGTGCTGACCCTGGCCTGGATGGGCCTGCGCGAGCCGCTGGCCGACCTTGCCGCGCGCTACGGCAGCGATTTCGCCTTGCGCGGGCTGGATCCATTGCATGCGGGGGGCGTGCTGTTGGGCGCCGGCCTGCTGGGCTGGCTGGGCGCGGGCCTGGTGACCGGGCATTACTTGCGGCAAACACGGCCAGGGAAGGGCTGAGATGAGCGCTCAACAGGATCTGCGCCACGTGGTCAGCGATGCACCGAGGGTGATGGTGGTCGATGGCAGCAAGCTGGTGCGCAAGCTCATCGGCGATACCCTGCTCAAGGAATTGCCGGGCGCGCGGGTGGTGGGCTGCGCCGGCATCGAGGAAGCGCGCGCGATCCTCGCCGAGGGCGCGGTGGACCTGGTGACCACGGCGCTGGTGCTGCCGGACGGTGATGGCCTGGCCTTGGCGAGGAGCGTGCGCGAGGCCTCGGGGCAGGCCTACGTGCCGGTCATCGTGGTGTCCGGCAATGCGCAGGAGGCACTCGAAGCGCGCGCCTTCACCGAGGACGTGACCGACTATTTCGACAAGTCGCTGGGCCATGGCGCGCTGGCGGCGTTCATCCGCGGCTACGTCCATCCTGCCCCGATCGAGGGCGCCCGCATCCTCTACGTCGAGGACAGCCGGGTGGTCGCGGTCGCCACCAAGCGGATGCTGGAGCGGCAGGGCATGCAGGTGCTGCACGTGATCAGCGCGGAGGACGCGCTCGAGCACCTGCACCGGTTCCTCGGGCGCAGCGATGGCGACGTCGGCGCCGACCTGGTGCTCACCGATGTTTACCTGAAGGGGTTGCTGAGCGGGCGCGAGCTGCTCAACCAGATCCGCGACGTGTTCCGCTACGGCAAGCGCCGGCTGCCGGTGTTGGTGATGACCGGCGACGACAACCGCGACAACCAGGCCGCGCTGCTGCGCGAGGGTGCCAACGACCTGGTGCTGAAGCCGATCGAGGAACGCCTGCTGGTGACCAAGGCCCTGTACCAGCTGCGGCTGGCGAAGTTGCCGGAGCCGGGATCGCGATGAGGCCTAGCCCCCCATGCCCGGCCTTCGCGGGACATGGCTGACATCCGCCTCGAGTCCAGCTGGAAGGCCCGCGTCGGCGACTGGTTCGCGCGCGACGACATGCGCGCCCTCTCCGCCTTCCTGCGCCAGCGTAAGGCGGCAGGCGCCACCGTCTTCCCGCCCGGCGGCGAGATCTTCGCCGCGTTCGACGCCACCCCGTTCGACGCGGTGAAAGTGGTGATCCTCGGCCAGGACCCGTACCACGGCCCCGGCCAGGCCCACGGGCTGTGCTTCTCGGTGCGCCCGGGCGTTCCGGTGCCGCCGTCGCTGGACAACATCTACAAGGAACTGGCGCGCGACACCGGCTTCGTCCGCCCGGACCATGGCTGCCTGCTGCCGTGGGCGCGCCGCGGCGTGCTCCTGCTGAACAGCGTGCTGACGGTCGAGGCCGGCCAGCCGGGCTCGCACCAGGGCAAGGGCTGGGAGGGCTTCACCGACCACGTGGTCGACGTCCTCAACCGCGAGCGCGAGCACCTGATGTTCCTGCTCTGGGGCAGCTACGCGCAGAAGAAGGGCGGGGTGATCGATGCCCGCCGGCACCGGGTGCTGAAGGCGCCGCATCCCTCGCCGCTGTCGGCCCACCGGGGGTTCCTCGGCTGCGGGCATTTCTCGGCCGCCAACCAGTCCCTGGCCCGCAGCGGGCAGGCGCCGATCGACTGGGCCCTCCCCCCGGCGGGGGCCTTGTCCGGCGCCTGAGGCGCCCCCACGTCGCGTTCATGTGGGCCATGGCCTACTGGGGATCGGGACGCGCCAGCGTTCCACCAGCAGAACACTCGGGAACTTCCGGCGGGTTTAGCAGTCAAAGACGTCGACTGCTAAACTCGTCCACATGAGGCACGCCACCATGTCGTCCAACGCCCTTGTCGCCAACAACCTGCCGATCCCCAGCGCGATGGGCTCGCTGGAGGCCTACATCGGCGCGGTCCACCAGATCCCGGTGCTGTCCGTCGAGGACGAGCAGCGCCTCGCCGTGCG
This sequence comes from Thermomonas mangrovi, assembly GCF_028201335.1. NCBI lineage: Bacteria > Pseudomonadati > Pseudomonadota > Gammaproteobacteria > Lysobacterales > Lysobacteraceae > Thermomonas > Thermomonas mangrovi. Next base: position 127,516 of record NZ_JAPEVV010000003.1, on the reverse strand, counting down.
CCTGCGCGAGCACAACGACATCGCCGCCGCGCAGGAACTGATCCTGTCGCACCTGCGCTTCGTGGTGCACGTCGCCCGCGGCTACAGCGGCTACGGCCTGCAGCTCGGCGACTTGATCCAGGAAGGCAACATCGGCCTGATGAAGGCGGTGAAGCGCTTCGACCCGACGGTCGGCGTGCGCCTGGTGAGCTTTGCGGTGCACTGGATCCGCGCCGAGATGCACGAGTTCATCATCAAGAACTGGCGCATCGTGAAGGTGGCCACCACCAAGGCCCAGCGCAAGCTGTTCTTCAACCTGCGCAAGAGCAAGACCCGCCTGGGCTGGCTCAACGCCGAGGAAGTGCGCACCGTCGCCCGCGACCTCAACGTCTCCGAGCACGAGGTGCTGGAGATGGAGGCGCGGCTGTCCGGGCGCGACATCGGCTTCGATGCGCCGGACGACGGCGACGACGACCATGCCCCGCCGGCGCCGGTGAACTACCTGGTCGCCAACAACGACATCGATCCCGCGATGGCCTACGAGTCGGCCAACGACGAGGACACCCAGCTCGACCTGCTGCGCGAAGGCATGGCTCGCCTGGATGCGCGCTCGCGCGACATCATCAAGCGCCGCTGGCTGGACCCGGACAGCAAGGTGACGCTGCAGGAGCTGGCCGACGAGTACGGCGTCTCCGCCGAGCGCATCCGCCAGGTCGAAGCCAACGCGCTGAAGAAGATGAAGGCCTTGTTCGCGGCCTGACCCGCGCAAGCGGTGTTGCGATGCATGACGGCCCGGAGCGATCCGGGCCGTTCGTCTTTTTGCGGTCACCGCAAGAACCGGAGTGCGCGGGATGCGCCGTCGGCGGAAGCTGCGGTCCGCCTTCGAGGATCCGCGCATGGATTACATCGTCTCCGGCTTGCCGCTCGCACCGTTCGCCCCGCTGTTCGGGCTCGACGCCGCCGCGCTGGCGATGCACGGCGCGCGTCGCGTGGTGGCCGACGCCCGGCCCGGCTATCCGTGCCGGGTCAGCCTGGAAGATGCCGCGCCGGGCGAATCGCTGCTCCTGCTCAACTGGCGCCACCTGGATGGCGACACGCCGTACCGCAGCGACGGCCCGATCTTCGTGCGCGAGGCTGCGACGGCCAGTGCGCGGTTCCGCAACGCGATCCCCGGGCAGCAACTCAGCCGGCTGTTGTCGGTGCGTGCCTACGACGGCGACGGCGGGATGCGCGATGCGGACGTGGTCGAGGGCGGCGCGCTGGAGGCGCTGGTCGCGCGCTTCTTCGCCGATCCGGCGGTCGCATTCCTGCACGTGCACAACGCGCGGCGCGGCTGCTATGCCTGCAGGATCGATCGCGGCTGAGGCGCGCGGCCCGTCGCTCGATCGTGCTGGGCTATGCTGCGGCGGACACGCGGAGCACCCCATGGCCGACACCGACACCAGCATCGCCCTGCTGATCGACGCCGACAACGCGCCGGCCGGCAAGATCGAGGCCATCCTCGCCGAGGTCGCGCGGCACGGCGCCGCGCACGTGCGCCGCGCCTACGGCAACTGGACCAAGGCGACCCTGAATGGATGGGAAAAGGCCCTGCATCCCTACGCGATCCAGCCCGTGCAGTTGTACGACTACAGCAAGGGCAAGAACGCGTCGGACATCGCGATGGTGATCGACGCCATGGACCTGCTGGCGTCCGGGCGCATGCAGGCGTTCGCGCTGGTCAGCAGCGATGCCGACTTCACCCCGCTGGTGATGCGCATCCGCAGCGCCGGGCTGAAGGTCTACGGTTTCGGCGAGGCGAAGACGCCGGAGCCCTTCGTCAACGCGTGTTCGCAGTTCACCTACCTGGAGGCCCTGGGCGCGCGGCCCGACCCGGCGGTGCCGGAACAGGCGACGCTGCAGCCGGTGGATGGCCGCAAGCTGCGCGGCGACACCCGGCTGGTGAACATGCTGCGCAGCGCGATCGAATCGGAAGCCGACGACGAGGGCTGGGCCAACCTCGGCGCGGTCGGCAAGCAGGTGCGCAACCAGGCCTCGTTCGACCCGCGCAACCACGGCTATTCGAAGCTGGTGTCGCTGATCGAGGCGATCGGCCTGTTCGAGACCCGCCGCGTCGGCCAGGCAGTCGAGGTGCGCGGCAAGCGCAAGGGCTGAGGCTCAGCCCAGCTTCGCCGCCAGCAGCGCTTCCAGCTTGCGCTGGTCGGCGGCGAACTTGCGGATGCCGTCGGCCAGTTTCTCGGTGGCCATCGCGTCCTCGTTGTGTTGCCAGCGGAATGCGGCTTCGTCGAGCGGGGTGGGCGCTGCGGTGCGGTCGTCGGCATCGACCAGCGCGCGTTCGACGGCATCGTCCGATTGCTCCAGCGCGGCGAGCAGCTCGGGGGAGATGGTCAACCGGTCGCAGCCCGCCAGCGCCAGCACCTCGCCGGTGTTGCGGAAGCTCGCGCCCATCACCACGGTGTCGTAGCCGTGCTGCTTGTAGTGCTGCCAGATGCGCCGCACCGACTGCACGCCGGGATCGTCGGCGGGCGTCGCCGGCGCGGGCATGCCGTTGGCCAGGTGCCAGTCGAGGATGCGGCCGACGAAGGGCGAGATCAGGAACACGCCGGCCTCGGCGCAGGCCACCGCCTGCGCGAACGAGAACAGCAGGGTGAGGTTGCACTGGATGCCTTCGCGCTCCAGCCGTTCGGCGGCGCGGATGCCCTCCCAGGTGCTGGCGATCTTGATCAGCAGGCGCTCGCGGCCGATGCCGGCGTCGGCGTACAGCTGCACCAGACGGCGCGCCTTGGCGATGGTCGCCTCGGTATCGAAGCTCAGCCGCGCATCCACTTCGGTGGACACGCGGCCCGGCACCAGCTTCAGGATCTCGCCGCCGATCGCCACCGCCAGGCGGTCGCCGGCGTCGGCCAGCCTGTCGTCGCCACCCGCGGCCGCGACTGCGGCGTCGAGATGCGCCGCGTACGCCGGCAAGGCGGCGGCCTTGAGCAGCAGCGACGGGTTGGTGGTGGCGTCGATCGGGCGGAAGCGGGCGATCGCCTCGATGTCGCCGGTGTCGGCGACCACCACGGACTGCTGGCGGAGTTGTTCGAGCTGGTTGGCCACGTGCGGGATGTCGGGCGAGGGAACCGCGATTGTCGCCGATGCGCGCGCTCAGTACAGGTCGACCGGATCGACGTCGAGCGACCAGCGCACCTTGCGGGCTTCGGGGGAGGCGTGCAGGCCGGGCACGAGGGCATCGAGCACGGCATGCAGCTGCCGGCGGGCGGCGGCGGAGACCACCAGTTGCAGGCGCTGGTAGCCGGCGCGGCGCGGCATCGGCGCGGGCAGCGGACCATGCAGGACGATGTCGGGATCGGCCTCGGCGAGGCCTGCCGCGGCCCGTTGCAGGAACTGCATCGGCGGGTCCGCCTGCTTCGCCTCCGCCCGCAGCAGGGCAAGGTGGGCGAAGGGCGGAAAGCCGGCGGCTTCGCGCAACGCGAGCTCGCCCTCGGCGAAGGCGTGGTAGCCGCCGTGCACGAGGGTCTGCAGCAGCGGATGCTCGGGATGGTGGGTCTGCAGCAGCACCTCGCCGGGGCGCTCGGCGCGGCCCGCGCGCCCGGCCACCTGCACCAGCAGCTGCGCGAGTTTTTCGCCGCTGCGGAAGTCGGCGGAAAACAGGCCTTCGTCGATGCCGACCACGACCACCAGGGTCAGCCGCGGCAGGTCGTGGCCCTTGGCCAGCATCTGCGTGCCGACCAGGATCCCGGGCGCGTCGCCCAGGCGGTCGAGGTGCGCCTGCAGGGCGTCGCGCTGGCCGGTGCTGCCGCGGTCGATGCGCAGCACCGGGACGTCGCCGAAGCGCGCCTGCAATTCCGCTTCGATGCGCTCGGTGCCGTTGCCCTGCGGTTGCAGGCCGAGGCTGGCGCAATCCGGGCAGGCTTGCGGTGCGGGCCGCCGATGACCGCAGTGGTGGCATTGCAGGCGCCTGCCGTGCGCGTGCACGGTCATCGGCGTCGGCTTGTCGGGCGTGCTGCAGCGCGGGCAATGCGCGCTCCAGCCGCAGTCGTGGCACAGCAGCACCGGCGCGTAGCCGCGGCGGTTGCGGAACACCAGTACCTGGCCGCCGGCATCGATCGCCGCGCGGATCGCGCGCAGCGCCTCGTCCCCGAGGCCGGCCTGCAGCGGCCGCTTGCGCACGTCGACGATGCGCACGCGGGGTGGCGTCGCGTTGCCTGCGCGATGGCGCAGGCGCAGGTGCGCATAGCGCCCGCTGGCCGCGTTGTGCAGGCTCTCCAGCGCGGGCGTGGCGCTGCCCAGCACGATCGGCACGGCGAGCGCGCGGGCGCGCAGGATGGCGAAGTCGCGCGCGTGGTAGCGGATCCCGTCGAACTGCTTGTAGCTGCCGTCGTGCTCCTCGTCGACGACCAGCAGGCCGGCCTCGGGCAGCGGCACGAACACCGCCGAACGCGTGCCCACCACCACCCGCGCCTGGCCGCGCGCCGCCGCCAGCCAGGTCGCGGCGCGCTCGTGGTCGGTGAGCCCGGAGTGCAGCGCATGCACCGGCACCCCGAGCCGCGCGCGGAACCGCGCCAGCGCCTGCGGGGTCAGGCCGATCTCCGGGACCAGCACCAGCGCCTGCTTGCCGCGCGCGAGGCAGTCGGCGATCGCCTGCAGGTAGACCTCGGTCTTGCCGCTGCCGGTGACGCCGTCGAGCAGGAGCGGCACGAAGCCGCGGGCGTCGCGGATCGCGTCGATGGCGGCCTGTTGTTCGTCGTTCGGGCGGAACAGGGCGGCTGCATCGCCCGGCGTGCGTGGGCCGGTGGCAGGGGCGAGTTCCATCTCGATCCGTTCGACCAGCCCGCGATCGCGCAGGCTGCGCATCGTGCTGCGCCAGCCCGGCGCCGCATCGTCCAGCCAGTCTTCGCTGCGCGGCGCGTCGAGCAAGGCGGCCAGCGCCCGGGGCTTGCCGGCGCGCATCGCCGGGAACGCGGTCTCGCCGGCTTCGCTGCGACGCCAGCCGAACGTCGCGGTCTCCGGCAACGGCTCGCCCCGCCGCAACGCGGCCGGCAGCGCGGTGGCCAGCACCTCGCCGACCGGCGCATGCAGGTAGCCGGCCAGCCAGCGCAGGCTGGCCAGCAGCTCGCCCTGCAGCAGCGGCGCGGGATCGGGGAGCGCCAGGGCTTCGCGCAGGTCCACGCCTTCGGCGGCGGGGCCGTGCCCCAGCACCACGCCCACCACGTCGCGCTTGCCGAACGGCACCTGCACGCGCTGGCCGACGGCGACGGCATCGGCCGCCATCCCGCCCGGCGGCAGGTAGTCGAACAGGCGCGGCAGCGGCGTCGGCAAGGCGACGCGCAGCACGTGGACGGGCGCGGGCATGGCGCCAGTCTAGCCGTGCCGCGCACCCGGCGGCCCGCGTTCGCGACTTGCGCGCGCAAACTCGGCGCGGAGGCACGAATCCGCCGTAACCGACTGTGCGCATTGGGAAATCGTCCTTATCCACACAGGTTGTGGATAAGTCTGTGCATGGGGTGTCGGCCGACCTGCGCGGATCCCATGTCCATGCGGCTCCGCGAGGATTGGCGAAAAAAGCGCCAAAAGCATCATCGTCAATTGAATCAATGCGTTAAGCGTGAAACGTGGCGGTCACATGGCGTCAAATCCGCGTGAAACCGGGAGGGATGACGGTTTCTTGACGCCTGTGCACAACCGATTTACCCACAGGCCGCGTGGATGCTCGTGGAGCCGCATTCCGGGCGGGTGTCAAGCGTGAAGATTGCCCGTCGCGGGCCGGGGTGCGGGCTAAGATGGGGCGTGCGACCGCCCGCCCAATGACCGACCCGACCCCGACCCCACCGCAGGATGCGGTGTCCGCCTTCCTGCGCGGCGTGGAGCGGCGTGCCCGCCTGTTCGCCGAGGTCCAGTCGGGATCCGTCGAGGCCGCGGCGCGGGCGATGTCGGTGGTGGCGCGGGTGTTCGCCGGCGATGCGGGCCGCTGGCCGATGACGCACTGGCCGGTGCAGTACTGGCGGCTGCTGCTGGCCACGCCGCAGTTGCGCACGACGGAAGGCGCGCGGACGACGGCGCTGCTGCCCGCGATCGCCCGCCTGCCGCTGGCGACGCGGACGTCGGTGCTGCTGCAACTGGTATCCGGGCTCGACGATGCCGCCATCAGCGAGGTGCTCGGGGAACCCGCGGCCACCTGGCAGGGCCGCATCCGCGACGCGTTGCCGGCCGACCTCGCCGGCCAGCCGGACGTGGCGGCGTGGCGTGGGTGGCAGGCGCAGGTCAAGCAGGCGCTGGCGACTCCGGTGCCCGTCGCCGCGGAGGCGCCGGCATTGCCGGAGGCGACCGTCGCCGTGGCACCCAGCGCACCGCATCGGGTCGATGCGACCCGGCATCGCCACGTCCCCTGGCTGTGGCTCGGCGTGGCGGCTTGCGTCGCCGCCTTTGCCGCGGCGTTCTTCCTGCACCCGGTCGGGCGCGACGTGGTCCAGCGCTGGCTGTCGCCGATCAAGCGCGAAGCCCTGCCGCCCGCCGATGCGCCGGCGGCGCGCTATGACGCCACCGACCTGCGCCTGCATCCCGACCGCGACCTGCTGGCGGCGCCGGCCGAACTTGCCCTGGCCCGCGCATTGCCGTTGCTGGCCTGGCTGCAGGCGACCGCGCCGGCCGGGCTGGCGGTGGCGGCGGGCGAGGTCGCGCCCGTCGCACCCGTCGCGGTCGCGCCGGACACCGAAATGCAGCGCATGCGCGCATGGGATCGCCTGCCGCCGCGCGAACGTGGCCAGCGGCGGGGTGCCTGGGAGGCGTGGCGCAGCCTGCCGGCTGCCGAGCGGGTGGCGTTGCGCGCGGTCGCCGTGCGTTGGCGCGCGCTGCCGGCCGAGGCACAAGCGGAGTTGCGCACGCAGTTCGCCGCGCAGTCCTTCGATGCGCGGATGGGCTGGTGGCTGGGGCCGCGCATCGGCGCCGACTGGCCGCGCGTCGCGGCGTTGTTCGGCTTCGTCGATGCCGGCGAGCGCGACGCGGTCCTGCGCCTGCTGCGCACCGCCACGCCGGACGAGGTGGAGGCACTGGCGCGGCTGGCGCAGAGCACCCCGCCGGAGGCACGCGCCGAACTGCGGCGCGCGCTGCTCGCGCAGCCGGCGGCGACCCGCGGCGCCTGGCTGCTCGCGCGCCTGCAGGGCTAGCCGGTTACATCCACACCAGGCTGGCGGCGGCGGCGGCGACGATCGCCAGGCTGAGCAGCACCATGTACACCGTCCCCAGCGCCCAGTACTTCAGCAGGGTCATTGGCCAGCCCTGCGCGTACACGCGCTTCTGCATCAGCAGCAGGTAGATCGGCGCCCAGGCCACCAGCAAGCCGATGCACCAGGCCAGCGCGTCGTCCAGCAGGCCCCCATCCGACACCAGCCCCTGCAGCAGCATGCAGCCGAACACCAGCAGCAGGTCGAGGCTGAGGAAGGCGTGGCTGTGCAGCGCGACCACCACGTGTTCCATGTACAGCCGGCGCTTGAACACGAACGCGAGCTTCAGCATCAGCGCGAACAGCGGCACCAGCACGAACAGCGCGGTCGGGATCGCACCGATGAAGGCCTGCGTGTACTGCGAGGGATCGGCCTTGATCCGCGCGAGGTTCTGCTTGGCACGGCCCACCTTGTCGTTGAACCAGCCATCGACGAAGCCCGGGGCGCCCGGCAGGTGCAGCGGATTGGTGCGGGCGTCCCAGGGCTTGCCGTTGAAGTTCATCGACTCCTCGTCCGGCGGCGGCACCGGCTTGCCGGCCTTGCCCGCTTCGCGCAGGTTGGCGAGGCGACGCTCGGACTCGGCGCGGATGGCGGCTTCGCCCGCGCGCAGGCCGGCATCGGCCCCGGCCTGGCCCGGCCCGTCCGGCAGCTTCGCGCGCTGCGTCGCGAGCCGCGCCAGGGCTTCGTCGCGGCGGGCGATCACCTGCGCCTCGGTGGTCGCCGCGCCGATCGAATCGTCCTGGTCGCCGATGTTGACGTTGACGCCGGAATCGCCGTCGATCGCGAAGCGCCCCACGAAGAACGCGAGGATGCACAGGAAGAAGAACAGCCGCACCGGGGTGACATAGCGCACCTGGCGGCCGGCGAAGTATTCGGAGGTCAGCATGCCCGGCCTGGCGAACAACGGCCACAGCGTGCGCACGATGCGCGTGTCGATGTTGAACACGCTGTCCATCAGGTCGCCGAACAGGTTGCCCAGCGGGCGCACCAGGCCCTTCACCGGCTGGCCGCAGGCGTAGCAGTGCGGGCCGAGCAGGGGCGTGCCGCAGTTGCGGCAGGGGGCGTGCGTCGCTTCGGCGGTCGCGCTGGCAGGTGCGGGCGGTATTTCGGCGTGGGGCGTGGTCATCGGCGATCCGACCGGGGCATGGCGTCGAGGCGGGTAAGATGGCAGCCCGCGCGCGGCGATGCCAGCCGCGCCGCCCCTGATCGGACCCCATGGCCAGCAGCCCGCCCCGCTTCCTCGACGAAGTGCGCGCCAGTGCGCGCCTGGCCGCGCCGTTGGCGGCCGGGCACCTGTCGCATGGCCTGGTCGGCTTCGTCGACACCGTGATCGCCGGCCACCACGGCACCACCACGCTGGCCGCCGTCGCGGTGGGCACCGCCCTGTTCTGGCTGCCGATGATGGTGCCGATGGGCACGCTGATGGCGCTGCCGCCGTCGGTGTCGCAGCTCGACGGCGCTGGCCGCCGCGCGGAGATCGGGCCGCTGTTCCGGCAATCGCTGTGGCTGGCCGCGGGCCTCGGGGTGCTGCTGTTCGTCCTGCTCAGCGTGCTGCCGCTGGCGCTGGCGCCGATGGGCATCGCCGCCGACATCGTCCCCGGGGCCACCGCCTTCCTGCACGCGATCCGCTGGGGCATCCCGGCGTTCACCCTGTACCTGGCGATGCGCTACCTCAGCGACGGTTTGCACTGGTCGATGCCGACGATGGTGCTGGGCTTCGGCGGCCTGCTGCTGCTCGCGCCCTTGGGCTATGCGCTGACCAACGGCCTCGGCGGCCTGCCCGCGCTGGGCGCGGCCGGCCTGGGCTGGGCGTCGGCGGCGATGTTCTGGGCGCAGGCGCTGGCCTTCGCGCTGTACCTCGCGCGCTCGGCGCGCTTCGCCGACCTGCAGCTGTTCGCGCACCTGGAGGCGCCGCGCTGGCCGGTGTTGCGCGGGCTGCTGGGTACGGGACTGCCGATCGGGGTCACGGTGGCGATGGAAGGCAGCCTGTTCATCGTGACCGCGCTGCTGATCGGCCGCCTCGGCGAGCTGCCGGTGGCCGCGCACCAGATCGCGATCAACGTCGCCTCGCTGTGCTTCATGGTCCCGTTCGGCGTCGCCGAGGCCACCACCGTGCGCGTCGGCCATGCGCTGGGTCGCGGCGATCGCGCCGGCATCCGTCGCGCCTATGCCGCCGGCATCGCCCTGGTGCTGGGCACGCAGGCGCTGTCGGCGCTGGTCCTGCTCGGCGGCCACGATGCGATCGCCGCGCTCTACACCGCGGATTCGGCGGTCGCCGCGCTGGCCGCCACCCTGTTGCTGTACGCGGCGCTGTTCCAGTTCCCGGACGGGATCCAGGTGCTGTCCGCCGGTGCCTTGCGCGGGCTGAAGGACACCCGGGTGCCGATGTGGCTGGCGGCGCTGGCCTACTGGGGGATCGGCATGCCGGTGGGCGCCGGGCTGGGCCTGTGGCTGGGCTGGGGCCCGCGCGGCATGTGGCTGGGACTGACCGCCGGGCTGTCGGTCGCGGCGCTGTTGCTGGCCCGCCGGTTCTTGCGCAGCAGCGCGCGCATCCCCATCTCCAGCGACGCGCCATCGGTCACCGTGACCGATGCCGCATGAGCCATTCACGCCCGCCGGGTAGCATCCGGCCCTCGTCCGCACCAGGTTCCATCCGGAGTCCGCAATGAATCCACCGCGCACCCGCGGCCCCATCGCCCGCATCGTCATCGGTTTGTGGGACGCGGTGAACTTCAGCCGCCGGCTGGTCTTCAACCTGTTGTTCCTGCTGGTGCTCGCGCTGCTGCTGGCGGCGATGCTGGGCGGCGGCAAGCTGGCGCCGCTGGCCGAGCGCACGACGCTGGTGCTGGCGCCGCAGGGCCGGCTGGTGGAGCAGTTCAGCTGCGATCCGTTGAGCCGCGCCTTCGCCCGCGCCACCGATGGCGAGGACTGCCGCGAGGTGCGCCTGCGCGACCTGCTGCGCGCGCTGGAATCGGCCCGCACCGACAAGCGCGTCGAGCGCGTGGTGCTGCAGCTCGACGAATTCCAGCCGGGTGGCTTCGCCTCCGCCCGCGACGTCGCCGCGGCGATCGCCGCGGTCAAGGCGTCCGGCAAGCAGGTGGTCGCGTTCGGCGATAACTTCAGCCAGGGCCAGTACCTGCTGGCCGCGCAGGCGAACGAGGTCTACCTCGACCCGATGTCGCAGGGCGGGGTGATGCTGGAAGGCCTGGCCTCGTACCGGCAGTACTACCGCGAGGGCCTGCAGGACAAGCTCGGCGTGGACATGCACCTGTTCAAGGTCGGCACGTTCAAGTCGGCGGCGGAACCCTACGTGCTCGACGCGGCGTCGCCGGCCTCGAAGGAAGCCAGCCTGTTCTGGATGAACGACGTGTGGCAGCGGATGCTCGCCGACCTCGGCAAGGCGCGCGGCATCGCGCCGGCGGTGTTGGCCGCGCAGGTCGATGCGCTGCCGTCGCAGGTCGAGGCCTATCGCGGCGACCTTGCGCAGATGGCGCTGAAGCAGAAGCTGGTCGACGGGCTGAAGACCCGCGAGCAAGTGCAGGACCTGCTGGCCGAGCGCGGCGCGCCCGATCCCGATGCCGAGGACGGCTATCGCGCGGTCGACCTCGACACCTACCTGCAGCACGTCGACGGCGCCCTGCCGCAGGCCGACATGCGCCCGCAGGTCGCGGTGGTGGTGGCCGAGGGCGAGATCGCCGGCGGCGACCTGCCGCCTGGCAGCGTCGGTGGCGATTCGACCAGCGCGCTGCTGCGCGAGGCCCGCGACGACGACAACGTGAAGGCGGTGGTGCTGCGGGTGAACTCGCCCGGCGGCGAGGTGTTCGCCTCCGAGCAGATCCGCCGCGAAGTCGCCGCGCTGAAGGAGGCCGGCAAGCCGGTGGTGGTCTCGATGGGCGATGTCGCCGCGTCGGGCGGCTACTGGATCAGCATGAACGCCGACCGCATCTACGCCGATCCGTCCACGATCACCGGGTCGATCGGCATCTTCGGCCTGTTCCCCACGGTCGACCGCGGCCTGGCCAAGCTCGGCGTGCGCACCGACGGCGTGTCGACCACGCGCTATGCCGGCGCGTTCGACGTCACCCGCCCGCTCGATGCCGGCGTCGGCCAGGTGGTGCAGGCGGTGATCGAGAAGGGCTACCGCGACTTCACCGGCAAGGTCGCGCAGGCGCGCGGGCGCAGCGTCGAACAGGTCGATGCGGTGGCGCAGGGCCGGGTCTGGAGCGGCGAGCAGGCGAAGGCGCGCGGCCTGGTCGATGCCATGGGCGGGCTGGACGCGGCGGTCGCCGAGGCCGCCACCCGCGCCAAGCTCGGCAAGCGCGAGGGTTGGCAGGTGCGTTACATCGAGCCGGGTGCCAAGCCGTTCGAGCAATGGTTCGGCGGCCTGGTCGACAGCCGCGCCGGGCTGGCGCTGCTGCGCGCGACCGGCGTCGGCGAGGCGTTGCTGCTGCAACACGTGCAGGCGCAGGCGCCGCTGCGCCTGGTCGACCGCCTGCTCAAGCACCAGGGCCAGGCCCGGGTACAGCCGCTCGCGCACTGCTTCTGCGCGACGCCCTGAGGGTGGCCGCGGTCAGCGGCGGACGTCGAGTCCGCCGCCGGCCAGCAGCGCGTCGACGTCGCCCGCGGGCAGGGTGAACGCGTCGCCGGGCAAGTAGTGCTTGAGCGCCGCGGTGGCCTGGCCGAAGGCGAGGCTCGCGGCCTCGTCGCGGCCCGCCAGCAAGCCGTGCAGGACCCCCGCGGCGAACGCATCGCCGGCGCCGATCCGGTCCACGATGCCGCCGAGTTCGATCGGCGCGCAGGCGTGCATGCGACCGTCCCGGCAAGCCAGCCGCGCACCGAGGTGGTGATGGTCGACGCGGTCGCGGACGCGCACGGTCGTGGCGATCCGCGCCAGCGACGGGAACGCAGCGAAGGCCGCCTCGGCGGCCGCGGCGAACCGCGCATCGGGGTCCTCGTGCTCGAATGCCCGTCCCAGCACCAGCCCGACATCGCGGTGGTCGGCGAAGGCGATGTCGGCCTCGGCGAACAGGTCGCGCAGGATCGGGGCTGGCTCGCGGCCGGACGCGGCCCAGAGCGTGGGGCGGAAATTGCCGTCGAAGGAGACCATGGCGCCCGCCGCACGGGCCGCCCGCGCGGCCTCGAGCGCCGCGCGCGCCGGATCGGCGCCGAGTGCGGGGGTGATCCCGGACAGGTGCAGCAGGTCCACGCCCGCGAGCAGGGCCGGCCAGTCGTAGGCCGCGGGCTCGGCGAGCGCGAATGCGGAGCCCGCGCGGTCGTACAGCACCTCGCCCGGCCGCTGGCCGGCGCCGGCCGTGTAGAAGTACAGGCCCATGCGCCCCGCGCCCATGGCCAGCGCCCCGGTGTCGATCCCGAGCTTGCGCAGCTCGCCGGCGGCCGCGCGACCCAGCGCATTGGCCGGCAGGCACCCGGCAAGGCGGGCGTGGTGGCCGAATCCCGCCAGCGCCGCCGCGACGTTCGCTTCCGCGCCACCGACGTGCACCGCCATCCGCGGTTGCTGTAGCAGCAATTCGTGGCCCGGCGCCGACAGGCGCAGCAGGACTTCCCCGAAACACAGTACCGTCGCCATCGTCGTCGCCCGCTCCCGTTGCGTCCACGTTACCGGCCTTTGCGCACCGCAGCATGCCTTGTGCCCGCGCTTTTGCTACGGTTTTGACCAGCGGTGTCATTTTGCCGCAGGGGAAGCTAAGCAGGCGCGTTGAAAACGTCAACACCGCGCCAAGACAACCAGATGCATCAGCGGAGGGGTTCCAGATGCGCCAGGCGGCAACGACGAAAAAGACACCGGTTACCATGCTCGCGGCCTCGATCGCGATCGCCCTGCAGGTGATGTCCGCGAGCGCGCATGCGCAGCAGGCGGCCGCGGCGCAGGAGCCGGCGCAAGTCCAGGAGAAGGTCACCGAGCTGGACAAGGTGCAGGTGGTCGGCACCTACCGCGCCAGCGTCGAGAAGGCGCTCGACATCAAGCGCAGCGAAAAAGGCGTGGTCGACGCGGTGGTCGCCGAGGACATCGGCAAGTTCCCCGACCTCAACCTCGCCGAGTCGCTGCAGCGGATCCCCGGCGTGGTCATCACCCGCGACGCCGGCGAGGGCCGCAACATCTCGGTGCGCGGCCTGGGCCCCGACTTCACCCGCGTGCGCCTGAACGGCCTGGAGGCGCTCAGTTCGGTCGGCAGCAGCGACGGACAGGGCGGCACCAACCGCGGCCGCAGCTTCGACTTCAACGTGTTCGCCTCGGACCTGTTCTCGCAGCTGATCGTGCGCAAGACCGCATCGGCCGACGTCGACGAGGGCTCGCTCGGCGCGACCGTCGACCTGCGCACGGCGCGCCCCTTCGACTACGAGGGCTTCACCGCGGCCGCCAACCTGCAGGGCAGCTTCAACGATGCCGCCGACGCCACCAGCCCGCGCTTCGCCGGCCTGGTGGCCAACAGCTGGGCCGACGGCAAGTTCGGCGCCCTGCTGTCGCTGGCCTACAGCGAGCGCCAGACCCTGGACGAAGGCACCGGCACCGTGCGCTGGGCCGGCGGCACCACCAATGGCGGCTTCAACGCCAACTCACCGTTCAAGCCCGCGCTGGCGGCCGACGTGTATGCGCCGCGCTTCCCGCGTTACACCCTGATGGAGCACGACCAGAAGCGCCTCGGGGTGACCGCCTCGCTGCAGTTCAAGCCGAGCGACCGCACCAGCTTCAGCCTGGACGCGCTGTATTCGAAGATCGACGCCGAGCGCGACGAGAAGTACATCGAGGCGAACGGCCTGAGCAAGAGCGCGAGCGACGGCAAGCGCCAGATCCTCGTGCGCGACGGCGTGGTCGAGAACGGGGCGCTGGTCTACGGCCTGTTCGACAACGTGGACATCCGCGCGGAGAACCGCCACGACGAGTGGACCACCAAGTTCACCCAGCTCAGCCTGGATGGCGAGCATCGCTTCAGCGACACCTTCCGCCTCACCGGCAAGGTCGGCACGTCGAAGTCCGACCACGACAACCCGGTCCAGGCCACGGTGATGATGGACAAGCTGGACGTCGACAACTACAGCTACGACTACCGCGACAACCCCAACCTGCCGGAGTTCGACTACGGCTTCGACCCGACCAACCCGGCCGGCTTCGACTTCTCGGTGGTGCGCCTGCGCGAGAACTACGTCACCAACACATTCGACACCGGGCAGCTCGACTTCGAGTGGACGCTCGGCCCGGCGTTCACCCTGCGCGGCGGCGTGCAGGCCAAGAACTACGGCTTCGACTCCAGCGAGCGGCGCCGCACCGCCACCGAAACCATCGTCCCGACCTTCGCCGACGGCACCAAGCACATGCCGGCGGACATGACGATGCTGGCCAGCCTCAGCGGCCTGAAGGGCGCGCCCGGCACCTGGGTGGTCCCGGACTTCGCGAAGATTGCCGAACTGTTCGGGATCTTCAGCGATAGCGGCACCTTCGCGCTGTCGAACTACGCGCCCAGCGACCGCAGCGTGACCGAGCACGACCGCAACATGTACGTGATGGGCGAGTTCGGCTTCGACATCGGCTCGATCCCGGTGTCGGGCAACGCCGGCGTGCGCTACGGCAGGACCAAGCAGACCTCGTCCGGCATCGCCACCGCCAGCGGCACGCCGACGCCGGTCACGGTGACGCGCGAGTACAGCGACACCCTGCCGTCGCTCAACCTGGTCGCCGAGGTCACCGACGACTTCCTGATCCGCTTCGGCGCCGCCAAGGTCATGGCGCGGCCGGGCCTCGGCAGCCTCACCCCGGGCGTCACGGTCAGCGTCAGCGGCAGTGCGCGCACGGTCAGCGGCGGCAACCCGCTGCTCGACCCGATCCGCGCGAAGACCGCCGACCTCAGCTTCGAGTGGTACTTCGACGAGGGCGCGATGGTCGGGCTCGGCCTGTTCTACAAGGACATCGAGAGCTTCATCCAGAACACCCGCGAGACCATGGTCTACGCCGACAGCGGGCTGCCGGCGAGCCTGCTCGACGGCACCACCGCGACGGTGAACGACGAGTTCGTGTTCACCGTGCCGATCAACACCCCCGGCGGCGACCTCAGCGGCTTCGAGTTCAACTACGTGCAGCCGTTCACCTTCCTGCCCGGCTTCTGGAGCGACTTCGGCCTTCAGTTCAACTACACCTACGTGGACTCGCAGATCCAGTACCTGCTTTCGAACGGGACCCCGGCGCAGAAGGAAGACCTGACCGGCCTGTCGAAGACCTCGTGGAACACAACCCTGTTCTACGAAGGCGAGCGCTTCTCCGGCCGCCTCTCGGCCACCAACCGCGCCGACTACCTGATCCAGGTGCCGGGCACGGAAGTCGGCTTCAACAGCGCGGTGAACGGCGTCCACGGCCAGAGCGGCACCACGATCCTGGATGCGTCGCTGCGCTACAAGGTCAACGAGCATTTCGAACTCACGCTGGAAGGCAGCAACCTGACCAACGAGGCGCAGGAATCCTGGGTCGCCAACCCGAGCGTGCAGTTGCCGCTGGAGTACAGCAAGACCGGGCGCCAGTACCTGTTCGGCGTGCGCTACAAGTTCTGATGCGGGGGTGACCAGCCGCGTCGCGGGCCCCTCCCGCGGCGCGGCTCTTTTTTGCGCGCTAGAGCGTGCCGCGTTGCACGAACGGCACCCGCGCGTACAGGCGGCGTTCGCCGCCGCGCGGGTCGTCCTGCACCGCCGGGCCGGCGCCGAACACCATGGTCTGCCGCCGCTCCATCGAGTAAGGCGGCCAGCCGGCGGTCGCGCCGGTGCCCGGGTCGCCGTGCCGCGCGAGCGCCAGCAGCGCGTCGCACATCGCGTCCGCCACGCCCTGCGCCTCCGGCGAGGTGCCGGTGCGCGAGCCCGGTTGCATGAGGTTGTCGAACACCAGCGGTATGTCGAGCGTGTGGAAGGCGCGGTGCACGCCGGCGGCGTCCACGTCGCGCGGATACCAGTCGAGCTGGTAGGCCCAAGTGTTGCCGACGCCCGCACGCGCGCGCGCCTCAAGCTCCTCCACCGCACCGCGCCACGAGCGACCCGCCGTGGTCGCCGCGAAAAACACCTCGCTCGGCGTGTACGCCGGGTACAGGCGGCGGTATTCGGCGATGACGGTGGCGGGGTCGAGGTCGACGAACTGGTGGCGGCGCAAGCGCTCCGGCAGCGCGTCCCAGTCCAGCGCGTGGTGCGCCGGGACGTTGCCGAGGAAGGCGCGGGTTTCGTCGCGGGTGTTGCCCACGACCATCGGGATCGACGCCGACTGCGGTGGCGCGTCCGGCCAGAACGGATGCCGCGGCAGGGCCGTGCCATCCATCACCGGCCCGAAATACAGCGTCGTGTCCTCGACGCGCGAGGGATCCTGCGTGCGCAGGGCCTCGACCAGCGCCGCCGCGGGCAGGCGCAGCATCGCGTCGACGTCGCCCGCGCCGAGCGCGTCCATGTACAGCCGCGCGCGTTGCGCCGCGGCGCGCGGGCCGGCCGCGGTGACCTGCTGCCCGCTCATCGTCCACGCCCGGTGGAACAGGCCGCGGGCCGGCGGCATCGCCATCAGGGTGGCGATCTTCGCGCCGCCGCCGGATTGCCCGAACACGGTGACGTTGCCGGCGTCGCCCCCGAACTCCGCGGCGTGCTCGCGCACCCATTGCAGCGCCGCCACCAGGTCGAGCTGGCCGACGTTGCCGGACGCGCCGTAGCGCGCGTCGAACTCGCCGAGGAACAGGTAGCCGAAGGCATTGAGCCGGTGGTTGACCGTCACCACCACCACGTCGCCGCGCCGGCACAGCCGGCTGCCGTCGTATAGCGGGTCGCTGCCGCTGCCGGTGTTGTAGCCCCCGCCGTGGATGTAGACCAGGATCGGGCGCCGGCCGCCGTCCCGCAGCGCGGGCGTCCACACGTTGAGGAACAGGCAGTCCTCGCTGGCCGGGCCCTCGTTGCCGGCTTGCGGCGCGGCATGGGCGAACGCGAGGGCGTCGCGGACGCCCCGCCACGCCGCCTCGCGACGCGGCGGCTGGAAGCGGTAGGCGGAGGTATCGGCACCGTAGCGGATCCCGCGGAACACCTGCACCCCGTGTTCGCGGATGCCGGCGATCCGCCCGCCGCGCACGCGCGCGAGGGCGTGGGCGGGCGATGGCGCGGGATGCGCCGCCACCGGCAAGGCGGCGCCGGCCACGGCCAGGGAAGCGTGCTTGAGGAAGCCGCGGCGGTCCATGCCTTCAGCGCAACGGCTCGCGGCGCTTCAGCGGCTTCAGCGGCTCCATCGTGCCGAGGTCCCAGTCGGCTTCCACGAACGCCTGCCGGGTTTCCGCCACCTTGGGGTAGCCGCCCACTTCGTCCTGGCTGTCGATGATGTGGCCGCGGCCCTCGATGGTGTTCTCGAGGATGCGGCGATCGATGTCGTCGCGATCCCACGGGCGCGCGCCGACGTCGGCGATGACCGCGTCCTGCACGTCGGCCGCCGGCATCGGCGCCACCCCGAACGGCAGCGGCGGCGCGGACGCCAGCATGCGCGGCCGCACCGGCGCGGTGGTGTAGCGGCCCATCTGCGGCAGCGGGTTGCCGATGCGGTCGACCGCGATGTTGTCGTGCAGGTAGAGGTCGAGCGCGCCCGATCCCCCGAACATGAAGAAGGCCGACTGCATCGGCGTGTCGGGTCCGGCGCGCATGACGTTGCCGATCACCGCGAGGCGTCCGTCCTGGTAGGGATGGCCGGCCCACTCCGCGGCGATCAGGTTGTACATGACGCCGCGCTGGCCGGGGTTGTAGATCAGGTTGTTGACCACCCAGCCCTGGGTGCCGCCCTTGAAGAACGGGTTGCGCTCGTGATTCTGCGCGTACAGGTTGCCGACGATCAGGATGTCGCGCGCGTTGTCGTGGATCAGCGAACCCTTCGAATGCTCGCCCTTGGCGTGGGTGGAATGGGCCAGGCCCTCGGCGATGATGTTGCGGCTGAAGGTGATCCGGTGCGAGGTGCCGTCGCGCCACTGTTCCGGGGTGTCGCCCTTGAAGCGCGTGCCCGAGGCCGACAGGTTCTCGTCGGTGGCCCAGGTCAGCGAGCAATGGTCGACGATCACGTCGTGCGCGCCGACCGTGCTGATCGCGTCGAAATCGGTGCCGCTCATCTTCGCCAGGCCGGCATCGCCGGGACGCACGCGGATGTGGCGGACGATGACGTTGCTCGCGGCGATGTCGAAGCCCCCGCGGATGAAGGTGATGCCCGGTTGCGGCGCGGTCTGCCCGGCGATCGTGAGGTCGCCCTCGGTGATGCGCACGGTCCTGGCCCCGAGGTCGACCACCCCGCCCACTTCGAACACCACGATGCGCGGGCCGCTGGCGGCCAGGGCCTCGCCGATCGAACCCGGGCCTTCCGGCGCCAGCGTGGTCACCTTGATGATGCGGCCGCCGCGGCCGCCGGTGGCGTGCGCCGCCCAGCCCTGCGCGCCAGGGAAGGCGAGCGGTGCGGGGGTGGCGGCGATCCCCGGCAGGGCGAGGCCACCCGCGAGCGCGAGGGCGGCGAAGCCGCGGGTCAGGGCGGGAAGGAGGGGCATGCGGACTCCGTGGCGTGGGGGTTGCTGCACTGCGGATTGAAAAATGACACCGGTTTACCTTATACCGGTTCCAGGCGCGGGGACCATCTGCAGCGCAGCATCGACCAGGGGGCGGGCGTTGGGCAACGAGACGACGGTGGAAGGGTCTGCGGAGGCGGCCGGCATCGCCGGGGCGTTCCTCGGCGCGCGTCGTCGCGGCGGCAGCCTGCCGGGCTTCCCCGGCCGCATCCCGGACGACCTGGTCGCCGCCTATGCGGTGCAGGACCTCGCCATCGCCGGCTGGCCGGACCGGGTGGTTGGCTGGAAGGTGGGCTTCATCGCGCCGGAGCGCCGCGACCGTTCGGGCGACGACCGGCTCTTGGGGCCGATTTTCGCCGGCCAGTTGCAGGCGGCCGGGGATGGCGTGCGATTCCCGGTGTTCACCGGCGGGTTCGGCGCGATCGAGGCGGAATACGTCCTGCGCGTGGAAGCGGATGCCCCCGCCGACAAGCTCGACTGGACGCCGGCCGAAGCGTGCGCGCTGCCCGCCCGCCTGTTCATCGGCGTGGAGATCGCCAGCAGCCCGCTGGCCACGATCAACCAGCTCGGGCCGCGCGTGGTGGTCTCCGACTTCGGCAACAACAACGGACTCGTGCTCGGCGCGGAGATCCCCGGCTGGCAGGACATCCCGGCGTCCGGCCTGCGCGCGGAAACCGCGATCGACGGCCAGGTGGTCGGCGTCGGCGGGGCGGCCACCTTGCCCGGCGGCCTGCTGGCCGCGTATGCGTTCGCGTTGGCGCGCTCGGCGCGGCGCGGGCGTCCCCTGCGCGCTGGCGAACTGATCGCCACCGGCAACGCGACCGGGATCCACGACATCCTGCCGGGCCAGGTCGGGCGGGTGCGCTTCGAAGGCCATGGCGAGATCGTGGGGCTGGCGGTCGCGGTCCCGGGCGCGGACGGCGGAGCGCACGCATGAAGCGTCGCGACTTCCTCGCCGCGGCCGGCGGTGCTCTCGGCGCGCTCGCCTTGCCGGGCGCGATGGGCGCGGCGCCCGCGCCGCGCGTGCTCACCGCCACCGACGTGCACGTGAAGGACTACCCGACGGTCGCCGCGGTGCGCTGGCTGGGCGAGCAGCTCCAGCGCGCGACCGATGGCCGGCTGCAGCTGCGCCAATACCATTCCGGGCAGCTCGGTCGCGAGGCCGAGGCGATCGACATGGCGCGGTTCCGCGCGATCGACATCACCCGCGTGTACTCGGGCGCGTTGAACAACGCATTCCCGCTGACCCGCGCCCTGTGCCTGCCGTACCTGTTCGAGTCCAACGGGCACCTGCGCCACGCGCTCGACGGCGAGGTCGGCGCCGCCGTGCTGCGCGGCTTCGAGCGGCGCGGGCTGGTCGGCCTGGCGATCTACGACAGCGGCCCCCGCTGCTTCTACAACACCCGGCGCGCGATCGTCGAACCGCGCGACCTGCACGGGATGAAGATCCGGGTGCCGGTGTCCGACATCTTCATCCGCATGCTGCGCGACTTCGGCGCCAACCCGACCCCGCTCTCGCTGGGCGAGGTGTTCTCGGCGATGGAGACCCACATGATCGACGGCGCCGAGAACAACATCCGCAGCTTCCAGTCCAGCCGGCACTTCGAGGCCGCGCACTACTGGTCGAGGAGCGCGCATTCCTACGCGCCCGACGTGCTGCTGGTCTCGAAGCGGACCTTCGATTCGCTGGCCCCGCGCGAGCGCGACCTGCTGCGGGACCTGGGGCGCGCCTCGGTCGCGGTGATGCGGACCGCGTGGGATGCCTCGGCGGCGGATGCGCAGAGGATCGTCGAGGCCGCCGGCGTGCGCGCCAACGACGTCGACGTGGCCGCGTTCCGCCGCGCCGCGCAACCGTTGCTCGCCGAGCACGAGCGCGATCCGGCGATCGCCGGCCTGATCCGGCGCATCCGCGCGCTAGCCTGAGGACGCCATGCAGGACGACCACGCCACCCCCGCGCCCACCGCCGCGCAACGCGCGGTCGCCCGCCTGGCCCGGCTGGCCATCGCCATCGCGGCAGGCGCGATGGTCTGCCTGGTGGCGGTGCAGGGCTGGCAGGTAGTGGCCCGCTACGTGCTGAACGATTCCCCGAGCTGGACCGAGCCGGTGACCCTGCTCCTGCTCAGCACCGCGATGAGCCTGGGCGCGGCGGCCGGCGTGCATGCGCGTCGGCACTTCGCCTTCGCCTTGCTGGCCGACGCGCTGCCGCCCGCGGCGCGGCATGCGACGGCACTCGTGCAGGGGCTGGTGGTCGTCGCGATCGGGGCGATGCTGGCGTGGTGGGGCGGCGTGCTGTTCCTCGACGGCATCGACATCAAGACCGCCGGCGCCGCGATGCCGGAAAGCATCGACTACCTGCCGATCGCGATCGGCGGCGCGCTGATGGTGGTGTTCGCGCTGGCCCAGCTGCTGCCGGGCGGCGGGCAGGCCGGCGGCGTCGCGTCGCCGGCCGCGCGGGGGGACGGCTGACATGGCGATCGCGCTGTTGTTCGGGTTGTTCGCGCTGTTGCTCGTGCTGGGCGTGCCGGTGGCGTTCGCGCTTGCCGCGTCGGCGCTGGCCACCCTCGTTTATCTCGGCGTGCCGGCGATCGTGCTGGTGCAACAGGTCGCGGCCGGCGCGGGTTCGGCGAGCCTGATCGCGATCCCGCTGTTCATCTTCGCCGGCGAGCTCATGCTCCGCGGCGGGATCTCGGAGCGCCTCATCGCGCTGGCATCGGCGCTGGTCGGCCGCGTCCGCGGCGGGCTGGGGCAGGTCAGCATCCTGTCGTCGCTGTTCTTCGGCGGCGTGTCGGGATCGGCGATCGCCGACGTGTCCGCGGTGGGCGGCACGATGATCCCGCAGATGGTGAAGCGCGGCTACGACCGCGACTATGCGGTCAACGTCAGCATCACCGCCGCGCTGGTCGCACTGCTGGTGCCGCCCTCGCACAACCTGATCCTGTTCTCGGCGGCGGCCGGCGGCGGGCTGTCGATCGCCGACCTGTTCGCCGCGGGCATCGTCCCCGCGCTGCTGATGACGCTGGCGCTGATGGCCACCGGCTACCTGGTGGCGCGGCGTCGCGGGTACGGGGTCGAGGCATTCCCGGGGTGGGGCTCGGTGCTGGCGCGGCTGGTGTCCGCGCTCCCCGGGCTGGGCCTGGTCGCGCTGATCTTCGTCGGCATCCGCGCGGGCATCTTCACCGCGGTCGAGAGCGCCGCGCTCGCCGTGGTCTATGCCCTGCTGGTGACCGGCGTGCTGTATCGCCAGATGGGCTGGCGCAGCTTCCTCGACACCGTCACCCACGCGGCCCGCAGCGCCGGCGCGATCCTGTTCGTGATCGCCTGCGCCGCGGTGTTCGGCTGGTTGCTGGCCTACCTGCAGGTGCCCGCCGCGGCGGTCGCGCTGCTGCAATCGGTGGCCCACGACAAGACCACGGTGCTGCTGGTGATCGTCCTGATGCTGCTGCTGCTCGGCACGTTCATGGACCTCGCGCCGATGATCCTCATCTGCACGCCGATCTTCCTGCCGGTGGCCAAGGCCTACGGCATCGACCCGATCCACTTCGGGCTGGTGCTGGTGCTCACCGGCGGCCTCGGGCTGGTGACCCCGCCGGTGGGCTCGGTGCTGTTCATCGGCACCGCGATCGGCAAGATCGGCATCGGCCAGGCGATCCGCACGATCTGGCCGTTCTGGCTGGCCGGGCTGCTGGTCCTGCTCGTCGTCGCGCTGTTCCCGCAGGTGTCGCTGTGGCTGCCCGCCGCGCTGAAATCCTGAGCGCGCGCCGCGGCGCGCCTGCCGGCGGCTAGAATCGGACCGGGACACCACGGGCACGCCATGCCAGCCGCCAAGACATCCACGCGTCCGGCCGCCGCCGGCAAGGCGAACACCATCAACGACATCGCCCGGCTCGCCGGGGTGTCCAAGAAGACCGTGTCGCGGGTGATCAACCGCTCGCCGCTGGTGCGCCAGGACACGCGCGAGAAGGTCGAGGCGCTGATGCGCGACCTGGGCTACGTCCCCGACCCGATCGCGCGCGGGCTGGCGTTCCGGCGGTCGTTCCTGATCGGCATGGTGTACGACAACCCGACCGCGCAGTTCATCGTCAACATGCAGTACGGCGCACTCGACAGCCTGCGCGATTCGGGCTTCGAACTGGTGGTGCACCCGTGCGACAGCCGCAGCCCCGGCTACATCGACGGCGTGCGCCGCTTCGTGCAGCAGCAGAAGCTGCACGGGGTGATGCTGGTGCCGCGCGTGTCCGAGGACCAGGCGCTGGCGGACATGCTGGACGAGATCGGGTGCCGCTACGTGCGCATCGCCGCGGTCGCGCTGGACGCGCCGGAACGCATGGTGGTGACCCACGACCACGACGGCGCGGCCGAGGTCGCCGACTACCTGCTCTCGCTCGGCCACCGCGACATCGCGGTGCTCACCGGTCCCGCGCACTACCGGTCCGCGATCGAGCGCACCCGCGGCTTCCTCGGCGTGCTGGAGCGGCGCGGCATCGCGTTGGCGCCCGGGCGCGTGGTGGAGGCCGGTTACACCTTCGAATCCGGCGTGGCCGCCGCGGAGAAGCTGCTGGCGGCGACGCCGCGGCCCACCGCGATCTTCTGCGAGAACGACGAGATGGCCGCCGGCGTGTACCGGGTGGCGCTGCGCAGCGGGATCCAGATCCCGCAGCAGTTGTCGGTGGTCGGCTATGACGACAGTCCGCTGGCGTCGCGGCTGTGGCCACCGCTGACCTCGGTCCGGCGCGATACCCGCGATACCGGCCGGGTGGCGGCGGCGATGCTGCTGCAGCCCGAGGACGCGCCGCGGGCGATGGCCAGCGTCAGGCCGCACCTGGTGACCCGCGACTCCTGCCAGCCCCCGTCCTGAGCCCGGTCGTGGCGGTCGCTCGACACGTGTCGCGACGCAGAATGACACCGGTAGTCAAACTTCCGTAGAATCGTCCCCCGAACGCCCCTGCGCCGAGCGCGGCGCCTGCCTGGAGCCCCTGCATGTACTGCAAGACCTACCACGCCACCCATCCGGACATGATGGACGGCGCCAGCAACGAGCAGCTGCGCGACCGCTACCTCATCGGAAGCCTGTTCGTCGCCGACACGGTGCAACTCAACTACTCGCACAACGAGCGCTTCGTGATCGGCGGCGCGGCCCCGGTGTCGAAGGCGGTCGAGCTGCCGAAGCAGACCGAACCGGCGTCGGCCGCCGGCCATCCGTTCCTGGAGCGCCGCGAGCTGGGTGTCATCAATGTCGGCGGCGGCAGCGGCACGGTCACGGTCGATGGCGCGACGTACGCGCTTGGCCCGAAGGACGGCCTGTACATCGCGATGGGCAGCGTCGACGTCCGCTTCGCCTCCGACGACGCCGCCAACCCGGCGAAGTTCTACCTCGCCTCGACGCCGGCGCACGCGCGCTTCGAGACCAGGAAGCTGTCGATCGAGGACGCGGTGGCGCTGGAGCGCGGTGCCCTGGAGACCAGCAACGAGCGGACCATCTACCAGTTCATCGTGCCGGCGACGTGCCAGTCCTCGCAGTTGCTGCTGGGCCTCACCGTGCTGAAGCCGGGCAGCGTCTGGAACACCATGCCGCCGCACCTGCACGACCGCCGCAGCGAGGTGTACTTCTACTTCGACCTCGGCGAGAACGACCGCGTCTACCACTTCATGGGCCAGCCGGCCGCGCAGCGCCACATCGTGGTGAAGAACGACGAGGCGGTGGTGTCGCCGCCGTGGTCGATCCACATGGGCGCGGGCACCGCCAACTACGCCTTCATCTGGGCGATGGGCGGCGAAAACCTCGATTACACCGACATGCACGTGCTGGACATCTGCCAGCTCAAGTGACGCGACCCGGGAGCACACCACCATGACGCATCCGTTCAGCCTGGCCGGCAAGGTCGCATTGGTCACCGGCGCCAACACCGGCCTCGGCCAGGGCATCGCCCTGGCGTTGGCGGAAGCCGGCGCCGACATCGCCGCGGCGGGCATCGCCGCACCCCTCGAGACGGAGGCGCGGGTGGCCGCGCTCGGCCGGCGCTTCGTCGCGATCAAGGCCGACCTGTCGTCGCTGGAGCCGATCGACCGGGTGGTGCGCGAGGCGCTGGAGGGGCTCGGCGGGCTCGACATCCTGGTCAACAACGCCGGCCTGATCCGCCGCGCCGATGCGGTGGATTTCAGCGAGAAGGACTGGGACGACGTGATGAACGTCAACCTCAAGTCGGCGTTCTTCATGGCGCAGGCGGCGGGGCGGCACTTCATCGCGCAGGGCCGCGGCAAGGTCATCAACATCGCCTCGATGCTGTCGTTCCAGGGCGGCATCCGGGTGCCGTCCTACACGGCCTCCAAGAGCGGGATCGCCGGCATTACCCGCCTGCTGGCCAACGAGTGGGCGGGCAAGGGCGTGAACATCAACGCGATCGCGCCCGGTTACATGGCCACCGACAACACCGCGCAGCTGCGCGCCGACGAGGACCGCAACAAGGCGATCCTCGAGCGCATCCCGGCCGGACGCTGGGGCACGCCGGCCGACCTCGGCGGCGCCGCGGTCTTCCTCGCCAGCGCGGCGTCGGACTACGTCAACGGGGCGGTCATCCCGGTCGACGGCGGCTGGCTGGCGCGCTGAATCCCATGGGACGGATGGGGCGACGGTACTCCCTCCTCCAGGACTTCGCCCTGTCCGTCCCGCCATCCTCGCGCACGCCGCCCGCGCTGCGATTCGCCACGTTCCTGCTGCTGTCCTGCGCCTGCCTTGCGGCGATGGCGGCACCGCAGCGCGCGGCGCCCCGCGAGGTGTTCGTGGTGGGCGATTCCACGGCGAGCCAGTACGGCCCGGAGCGCGCGCCACGCGAAGGCTGGGGCATGCGCTTGCAGTCCTTCCTCGATCCCGCCGCGTGGACGGTGCGCAACCATGCGCAATCCGGGCGCAGTGCGCGCAGCTTCATCGAGGAAGGGTGGCTGGCGCCGTTGGAGCAGGCGCTGGGCGCGGGCGACGTCCTCCTGGTCCAGTTCGGCCACAACGACGAGAAGATCGAGGACCCGACCCGCTACAACGAACCCAGCGAGGCATTCCCGCGCTGGCTGCTGCGTTACGTCGCGCTGGCCCGCGCGAAGGGCGCCACGCCGATCCTGGTCACCCCGCTGGCGCGGCGCAAGTTCGAGCGCGGCAGCACGATCGACCAGTTGCTGGACACGCATGGCCGCTACTCGGCCGCGGTCCGTGCGCTCGCGGCCAGGGAAGGCGTGGGCCTCATCGACCTGGACGCCATGTCCTCGGCGTGGCTGCGCGCGCTCGGCGACGAGGCCTCGAAGCCGTTCTACATGCACGTGCCGGCGCTGGGCCAGGCCGACGACACCCACCTGCAGGCGCGCGGCGCGGTCGCGGTCGCCTGCCTGGTGGTGCGCGGATGGGACGCCATCGATCCCGCGTTGCGGCGCGACTTGGTGCGCGACATCGATTGCGGCGCGGATGCCGATGCGCTGGCCGTGCGACGCGCCCAGGCGTCGCCATCGCAGGTCGTCCACGAAGCCGCCCTCGCGCGCCGCCAGCCCGGGCCGCATGGCGGCGGCGGCGACACCACCGCCTACCCGTTTTTCGCCGATGCCCCCGGCCTCGGGTTCGTGCTGCGCAAGCGCGTGCTGCACAAGGGCGCCGGCATCGGCCTGCACCAGCACGACAAGGACGAGGTGTACTACGTGGTCAGCGGCCGCGGGCGCTACATCCTCGATGGCACGATCCGGGACGTCGGCCCGGGCGACGCCATGCTCACGCGCACCGGCAGCACCCATGCCCTGATGCAGGCGGGCGACGAGGACCTGGTGATCCTGCTCGCCTATCCCAGGGCCATGGACTGAGGCAGCTACCGGGCGGCGGCGTCCGCGGCCGCGCGTTCGCGGTCCGCGGCCTCCCCGGCCTGTTGGACCGCTTCACGGGCGCGGTCCTTGTAGGCGGTGGCGTGTTCGACGATCGCCGAGGGCGAGGCCGATCCCGCATCGGATTGCGACTGGGGCGCGGGGCGGCGTTCCTCCTCCGGCGGCTTCGGCGGCGCGCAGGCGACGAGGGCGAGCGTCGCGCAGAGGGCAGCGGTCAGGCGGATGGTCCGGGGCATGCGGGGCTCCGTGCGGGTGCGGCGATTGCCGGCGTCGGCCTATCCTACGCCCGACGCCAACGAGGACGCCGCGCATGGACCGCAACCGCTGGAGCCTGGAGGGACAACGCGCGCTGGTGACCGGCGCCAGCGCCGGCATCGGCCTGGCCATCTGCCGCGAACTGCTGGGCCTGGGCGCGCAGGTGCTGATGGTGGCGCGCGAGGCGACGGCGCTGGAGCGGGCGCGCGCGGAACTCGAGGAGGAATTCCCGGGGCCGGAGGACGCGGTGCTCGCGCTGCCGGCCGACGTCACCGACGAGGAGCAACGCGCGGAGATCCTGGACTGGGCCGCCGACCAGGGCGGGCTGCACCTGCTGGTCAACAACGCCGGCGGCAACCTCACCCGGCCCGCGCTGGACTACGGCGAGGACCAGTGGCGCGGCATCTTCGAGACCAACCTGTTCTCCGCGTTCGAACTGTGCCGCGCCGCGCATCCGCAGCTGGCGCGGCACGCGACCTCGAGCATCGTCAACATCGGCAGCGTCTCCGGCATCACCCACGTGCGCAGCGGGGCGCCGTACGGGATGAGCAAGGCCGCGCTGCACCAGATGACCCGCAACCTCGCGGTGGAATGGGCCGAGGACGGCGTGCGGGTGAACTGCGTCGCGCCGTGGTACATCCGCACCCGCCGCACCTCGGTGAAGCTGTCCGATCCCGATTACCTCGACGAGGTCCTGCAACGTACGCCGATGGGCCGCGTCGGCGAACCCGAGGAAGTCGCCTCGGTGGTCGCATTCCTGTGCATGCCGGCGTCGAGCTACGTCACCGGCGAATGCATCGCGGTGGACGGCGGCTTCCTGCGCTACGGATTCTGAGCCCGCCCGCGCATCAGTGGCCAGGCCGCGCTGCCGCGAGGCTCGATTCGATCAGCGCCACCAGGTCCGACAACGCGGGATCGCGGGGCAACTCCATCGAGCGGAAGCGGAAGCCGAACCGGTCCTCGATGTCCATCAACAGGTCCAGCATCAGGATGGAGTCGATCGCCAGGTCGGACTGGCGGGTGCCGGGTTCGAGCGGAGTCGCGGGCGTGCCGTAGCGTTCCACGACCAGTGCGCTCAGGGCATCGAAGATGTCGGTGGTCTGCATGGGCTGCCTCCGTGGGTGGGGATGGTTCATCGGGTGCCGGCTCCGTGGCGCGACGGCTGCGGCGTTTGCGCCCCCTGCAGGAGCACGAGCGTGCGCAAGGCGCGGCGTTCGTCCGCCGAGAGATGCATCGCGGCGTGCACCCAGTCGTCGACCACGCGGACGCAGGCATCGCGGTCCAGCGCGCTCGCGCGCAGGCGGATCCGCTGCACCGCGAGCATCGCCGCGTGCCGGTTCGTGCGTTCGGCGATGAACCGCGCGACGGCGGCCTCGCCTTCGCCATCCGCGCAGACCTCGTCGACGATGCCCATGGCATGCAATTCGCGGGCGCGGTAGAGCCGGTTGTTGGTCATCATGCGCTCGGCCTGGCGCGCGCCGACCCGTTGCTGCAACAGGCCCATCGCGCCGGTGCAAGGGAACAGGCCGAACACGATCTCCGGGAATCCGAACGTGCTGCGTTCCTCGGCGATGATGCGGTCGGCGCCCAGCGCCATCTCGAAGCCGCCGCCCAGCGCACGGCCCTGCACGAGGGCGATCGAGGTCGCGCGGGAGGAGAGCGCGGTCGACCAGCCGAGCATGAGCGCGAGGCAGCGCATGGAGTAGTCGTGCAACGCCACCGCGTCGCCACGGGCGATGCAGGACTCGAACAGGCGCAGGTCGCCGCCCACGCAGAAGTGCTCCGGATGCCGCGATTGCAGGACGACATGGCCCGGCCGGTGCTCCGCACCACCGCCAGCGGTGAGGCCATCAAGCAATGCCAGCATCTCGTCGAGCAGCGCATGGGTGACGTTCTGCAGGCCGGTGGCGGCATCCGGCGACAACCGGACCCACAGGACGTCGCTGCCGCCCGACGTGGTGCGATCGAGGGCGACGCGTTCGCGTGCAGCGCGGGGTGCGGGCATGTCGCCGTGGGGCATGGCGTGCATTCGCTCAGTGTGCGCTGGTGCCGGGGTGGGCGATGACCAAGGCGGCGTTGGTGCCACCGAAGCCGCAGGAAAAGCTGAGCGCATGGCGGATCCGGCTGGGGCGCGCGGCTTGGCCCACATGGTTCAGCGCGCAACGCGGGTCCGCGGTGCCGAGATGCGCGCTTGCCGGCAACAGGCCTTCGCGGGTGGCGAGCACGGAGACCAGGCATTCCAGCGCGCCAGCCGCGCCGAGCAGGTGGCCATGCACGGACTTGGTGGAGCTCACCGCGGGGGCGTCGGGCGCGGTGCCGAAGACCTCGCGCAGCGAGGCCGCCTCGATCGCGTCTCCGCCGTCCGTGGCGGTGGCATGCGCGTTGACGTAGTCGACCTGCGCGGGTCCAAGGCCGGCGTCCTCCAGCGCGGCCCGCAGGCATCGCACCTGGCCCTCCGATGCCGGCATGCCGATGTGGTGCGCGTCGCAGGCCACCCCGTAGCCGACCAGGTAGCCGTGGATCACGGCGCCGCGTGCACGCGCATGGTCTTCCGCTTCCAGCACCAGGAACGCGGCGCCTTCGCCGAGCACCAATCCTGAGCGCCGGCTCGAAAAGGGCTTGCACGACGCGGCCGGGTCCGCGCCGTCGATCGGCGACAGCGCGCGCGTCCCGTCGAATACCCCGAACAGCGGCGCCTCCAAAGGCGCCTCCGCACCACCGGCCACGGCGACGTCCAGGCGCCCGTCGGCGATCGCACGCATGGCTTCGCCGATCGCGATCGCGGACGATGCGCAGGCGCTCGCATGGGTCAGCACCGGGCCCTGGATCGCATGCCGGATCGCGACCTGGGCGGCGCCGCCGTTGGACATGATCGCCATCGCGGTGAACGGTCGCGCCTTGCGCTTGCCACCCAGCAACATGTCCGCATGCCACTGATGGATGGTCGCCACGCCGCCGTTGACGTTGCCGTAGTGCAACCCGGCGCGCGATCCATGGCGCTCGAATCCGGCGAACCCCGCGTCTTCGGTCGCCTGACGCGCGGCGATGATCGCCATCGCCTGGCAGCGATCCAGGAAGGGTTGTTCCAGTTTGGGGAATGCGGTCGAGTAATCCGCCTGCACCCGCCCGGCGGGGAAAGCGGCACCGAGCGTGGCGCATTCCATCGCGACGATCCCGGAACGGGAGGTGCGCAGCGACGCCAACGCCTGTTCCACATCCAACCCAAGCGGGCAGACGGTCCCAAGTCCGGTGATGGCGACGCGTCGTTGCACGGAACGGCCCGATGGAAAGCGGCACGCAGTATGTTTTCGGCAGGGCGTCGCCGGGAGCGGAGCATGCAGCCTGTCCGCGCGAATCCTGCGTTGATCCCATCCGCATGCGGACCAGCGCACGCGGCGTCAATGCCCGGTCGCGCGCATCGGGGACGATGCGGGAACGCGTTGGCTAAGGCGTGGTGTCGGTCGCCGGCGCGACCGGCGAACAGTTGCTGGCCTTGAGCGTCGCATCCAGGGCGGTCAACGCGGCCTGGCGCTCGCCGCGGTCGGCATCGCTGGCGTAGCGCAGGCGGAACTCGGCCTCGTCCATGCGCCGATACCAGGCCGCGCAACGCTGGGCTTCGGGCACCTCCGTGCAGGCATCCTGCTTCATCTCGCAGGCCTGGCCCATGCCCAGCGCAGCGCTGCCGTCGATCCCCACCACCTGCAGCGGTGCGCAACGGGGCGCCGGGGTCGCCGTTTCCCCCAGGTAGCGCGTTCCCTCCCAGGTCGAACACTCGAACAGGGTGGGGGGTGGCGGCAGGGTCGCGGCTGCAGCGGCGGGCGTGCGCTGCATCGTCGGCCCGGCCACCAGCACGAAGTCGCCGCGCACCGGCGGCGCGGACGCTGGCGAGGCTTTCGGCTTCGCCGCGGGCACCGGGACCGTGCGGACTTCGCCGATGCGGCGGATTTCCTGGCGCATGCCCGCGGCGCAGGGCGTGCCGTTCTGCACCGACACCTGCCCCTTCGCATCGGTGCACTTGTAGAACACCGTCGCATCAGGGGTCGCCGCTGCCTGCTGCGCCGCCGACGATCCGGGCCCTGCGAAAGCGAGGGCGCCACCGAGGCAGGCAAGCAGGGGCAGGTGCGCGCGCATGCGCCTATCTTGGGCGCAGCCATGCGGCGCGGGAACCCCGCAGCGCCCCGTCATTCAGCGCCGGGTCGCGGCGCCGCGCATTCAGGCGCTGGCGAGCAGGGCGGGGATGGCCTTCGCGCCGCGCAGCAGGCGGACGATGCTGGCCGCGGCGTCGCGGCCTTCCTGCACCGCAGTCACCACCAGGTCCGCGCCGCGCACGCAGTCGCCGCCGGCGAACAGGCGATCATGCCCGGTCTGGTAGGGGAGCCGACCGTTGCCGCCGACCTGCAGCCGGCCGTTGGCCTGCGCCTGCACGCCCAAGGCGTCCAGCCAGGCAGGCGCGCGTGGTGAGAACCCGAAGGCGATCACCACCACGTCGGCCTCGAGGATCGATTCGCTGCCGGCGATCGGTTCCGCCGCGCGACGGCCGTTCGCGTCTGCGTCAGCGAGGCGGGTTTCGACCACCCGTACGCCGCATGCCTGGCCCGCGGCATCGGCGAGGATCGCCAGCGGCTGGCGGTTGAACAGGAATTGCACGCCTTCCTCGCGCGCGTTCGCCACCTCGCGGGCGGAGCCGGGCATGTTGGCCTCGTCGCGGCGGTAGGCGCAGGTGACCTGCGCCGCGCCGAGGCGGATCGCCGAGCGCACGCAATCCATGCCGGTGTCGCCGCCGCCGAGCACGACCACGCGCTTGCCGCGCAGGTCGGGCAGCGCGAGCGCGGTTTCCCAGCCGGCGATCGGTCGCCCATCGGGCGCGTCGCCGCCAACGATGCGCCCGTTCTGCACCAGGAATGGCAGCGCCGGCAGCACGCCCGGCAGGTCCTGCCCCGGCAGCCCGCCATCGGTGTAGCGGTACGCGCCGAGGCCGAGGAACACCGCGTCGTAATCCTGCAGCAAGGTTTCGATGCCGACGTCGCGGCCGACCTCGACGCCCAGCCGGAACGCCACGCCCATGCCTTCCAGGACCGCGCGGCGGGTGGCGATGACGGACTTGTCCAGCTTGAAGCTGGGGATGCCGAACTGCAGCAGGCCGCCGATTTGCTCATAGCGGTCGAACACGGTGGCCTGCACGCCGGCGCGCGCGAGGCGATCGGCGCAAGCGAGGCCGGCCGGCCCGGCGCCGACCACCGCGACCCGCTTGCCGGTCGCCACCACCTTCGACAGGTCCGGCCGCCAGCCCTGCGCGAACGCGGTGTCGACGATGTATTTCTCGACCGCGCCGATGGTCACCGCGCCGAACTCGTCGTGCAGCGTGCAGGCGCCTTCGCACAGGCGGTCCTGCGGGCAGACGCGGCCGCACATCTCCGGCAACGGGTTGGTCTCGTGGCAGAGCGCGGCGGCCTCCAGCAGGCGGCCTTCCTGGACCAGCTGCAACCAGTTCGGGATGTAGTTGTGGACCGGGCACTTCGCTTCGCAGTACGGGTTGCCGCAGTCCAGGCAACGCCCGGCCTGGTGGCTGGCCTCGGCCGCGCCGAAGCGGCCGTAGAGCTCGTGCCAGTCGCCTCCGACGCGTTCCGCCAGCGGCACCTTCGCCGGCATCTCGCGCGGCGCATCGCGGAACTGGAAGACCTGCTTGCGACTCATGCGGCGCGCCTCAGGTCGTTGGCCAGCGCGTCCAGGCTGGCCGCCTTCGGCTTCACCAGCCAGAACTTGCCGATGTAGTCGCGGAAGTCCTCGAGGATGCGCCCGGCCCAGGCGCTGCCGGTGTGGCGCAGGTGCGCGTCGAGCAGGTCGGTGAGGTGCTGCCGGTAGTGGTCGAGACCTTCCGGCGAGATCCGCACGATGTCGATCAGCTCGTGGTTGTAGCGATCGACGAAGCCGCGGTCGAGGTCGAGCACGTAGGCGAGGCCGCCGGTGAAGCCGGCGCCGAAGTTCAGCCCGGTGCGGCCGAGCACCGCGACCACGCCGCCGGTCATGTATTCGCAGCAATGGTCGCCGGCGCCCTCGACCACCGCGGTGGCGCCGGAGTTGCGCACCGCGAAGCGCTCGCCGGCGCGGCCCGCGGCGTACAGCTCGCCGCCGGTGGCGCCGTACAGGCAGGTGTTGCCGACGATCGGCGCCTCGCATGCGACGAAGCGGCTGGCGCGCGGCGGGCGCACCACGATGCGGCCGCCGGCCATGCCCTTGCCGACGTAATCGTTGGCCTCGCCTTCCAGCAGCAGGTGCAGGCCGCCGGCGTTGAACGCCCCAAAGCTCTGGCCCGCGCTGCCCGCCAGGTGCACGGCCAGCGGCCGGTCGGGCAGGCCGGCATCGCCGTGGTGGCGCGCGATCCGCCCCGACAGGCGCGCGCCGATGCTGCGGTCGGTGTTGCGGATGGACTCGCGCACGGTGGCGCCCTCGCCGCGTTCGATCGCGCCGGCCAGCGCCGCGTCGAGGCGCGCGGCCAGGCCGTCCGGCGGCGCCTGCAGCGCCGGGCTGCCGCAGTAGGCGGCGGCGTGCGCGGGATCGCGCGCGAGCAGCTTCGACAGGTCGACGTCGACATGCTCGCGGGTGCCGCGCTGCACCTGCTCCAGCAGGTCGGTGCGGCCCACCGCCTCGTCCAGCGAGCGCAGCCCGAGCACCGCCAGCCATTCGCGCACGTCCTCGGCGACGTTGCGGAAGAAGCATTCGGCGCGTTCCGGCAGGCCGCGGAAATGGTCGCGGCGCAGCGCCTCGTCCTGGGTGGCCACGCCGGTCGCGCAATTGTTGAGGTGGCAGATGCGCAGGTACTTGCAGCCCAGCGCGATCATCGGCGCGGTGCCGAAGCCGAAGCTGTCGGCGCCGAGCAGCGCGGCCTTGACCACGTCGAGGCCGGTCTTCAGGCCGCCGTCGGTCTGCAGCAGCACGCGTGCGCGCAGGTCGTTGTGCTGCAACGCCTGGCGCGCCTCCGACAGCCCCAGTTCCCACGGCACGCCGGCGTAGCGGATCGAGCCGACCGGGCTGGCGCCGGTGCCGCCATCGTGGCCGGCGATGGTGATCAGGTCGGCGCCGGCCTTGGCCACGCCGGCGGCGATGGTGCCGACCCCGGCATGGCTGACCAGCTTCACCGAGATCAGCGCCCGTGGGTTGACCTGGCGCAGGTCGAAGATCAGCTGCGCGAGGTCCTCGATCGAGTAGATGTCGTGGTGCGGCGGCGGCGAGATCAGGCCGATGCCGGGCTTGGCATGGCGCAGGCGCGCGATCAGCGGGTTGACCTTGCTGCCCGGCAACTGGCCGCCCTCGCCGGGCTTGGCGCCCTGCGCGACCTTGATCTGCAGCACCTCGGCGTTGATCAGGTATTCCGGGGTGACGCCGAAGCGGCCCGAGGCGATCTGCTTGATCTTGCTGCGCCGCTCGGTGCCGTTGCGCGCGGGATCCTCGCCGCCCTCGCCGGAATTGCTGCGCCCGCCGAGGCGGTTCATCGCGATCGCCAGCGCCTCGTGCGCCTCGGGCGACAACGCGCCCAGGCTCATCGCCGCGCTGTCGAAGCGGCGCACGATCGATGCGACCGGTTCCACCTCGTCCAGCGGCAGCGGCGTGCCGGCCCGCTTCAATGCGAGCAGGTCGCGCAGGGCGGCCGGCGGGCGCCCGTCCACGTGCGCGGCATACGCCCTCCAGTCGGCGCGCTCGCCGCTGCGCACCGCGCGCTGCAGCGACTGCACCACGTCCGGGTTGTACTGGTGGTACTCGCCGCCGTGCACGTAGCGCAGCAGCCCGCCCTGCTCGGGCAGCGCATCGTCGTCCCAGCCGAGGTCGGCCAGTGCGCGTGCGTCCGCCTCCAGCCGCGCGAAGCCCGCGCCGCCGATGCGCGAGGGCGTGCCCTCGAAGCAGCGCGCGACCACCTCGTCCGCCAGGCCCACGATCTCGAACAGCTGCGCGCCGCGGTAGCTGGCGATGTTGCCGATGCCCATCTTCGACAGGATCTTCAGCAGCCCCTTCTTCACCCCGCGCCGGTAGCTGCGGCCGATCTGCAGCGGCTCGCCGCTGGTCTTTCCGCCGAGGATGCCGCGGCGGCCCAGCGCGTGCAGGGTCTGGTAGGCCAAGTACGGGTACACCGCGGTCGCGCCATACCCGACCAGGCAGGCGAAGTGGTGCGGGTCGCGCGCGGTGCCGGTCTCGACGATCAGGTTGACCTCGCAGCGCAGGCCGCGGCGCACCAGGTGCAGGTGCACCGCGCCGGTGGCCAGCAGCGCATGCACGGGCGCGGTGCCGCGCCGTGGCCGGCGGTCGGTGAGGATCAGCAGCTCGATGCCGTCGCGCGCGGCGTCCTCGGCTTCCGCGCACAGGCGGTCGAGCGCGGCCGCCAGCGGGGTGCCGGCATCGAAGTACAGGTCGAGGTAGCGATGCGCGGCGGCGAAGCGCGGCAGCGCCAGCAGCTGGTGCAGCTTGCGCTGGCTCAGCACAGGCGAATTCAGCAGGACGTGGTCGACGTTCTCCGGGCCGTCATGGAACAGGTTGCCCTCGCGCCCGATCTGGGTCGCCAGCGACATCACGCAGTCCTCGCGCAACGGGTCGATCGGCGGGTTGGTGACCTGCGCGAACGCCTGCCGGAAGCAATCGTAGAGTGGCCGCACGCGCTGGCTGACCGCGGCCATCGGGATGTCGTCGCCCATCGAACCGGTGGCTTCCTGCTCGGTCTCGGCGAGCGGCCGCAGCACCGCCTCCTGTTCCTCGCGGGTGAGCTGGAACAGCTTCTGGAAGCCGAGCAGGGTGGCGTCGTCGAAGGGCGCATCGGCCAGCGCCGGGTCGATCAGCTCGGTGTGCAGGTAGGTCATCCCGCGCTTGAGCCATTGCTTGTAGGGCCGGCGCGCGCGGTTGAGCGCATCGATCGCCTCGTTGTCGAGCAGGCGGCCTCCGGCCAGGTCCACCGCGATCATCTCGCCCGGCCCCAGCTTGCCCTTCGCCGCCACCCGGCCCGGCGGCAGCTCCCACACCCCGGCTTCGGAGGCGATCACGAACACGCCGTCGTCGGACAGGGTCCAGCGCGCGGGACGCAGGCCGTTGCGGTCGAGTGCGCAGGCCGCGTGCCTGCCGTCGCACATGACCACGCCGGCGGGGCCGTCCCATGGTTCGGAGTTGATCGCGTAGTACTCGTAGAACGCGGCGAG
The DNA here is from genome assembly GCF_028201335.1 of Thermomonas mangrovi. Taxonomy (NCBI): domain Bacteria; kingdom Pseudomonadati; phylum Pseudomonadota; class Gammaproteobacteria; order Lysobacterales; family Lysobacteraceae; genus Thermomonas; species Thermomonas mangrovi. Next base: position 91,476 of record NZ_JAPEVV010000003.1, on the reverse strand, counting down.
GTCGGCGTCCTTGTACTCCAGCGACTGCGTGGCCGGCGGCATCAGGATGCGCATGGCCTTGGGCAGGTCCATGCCGCCGAGCAGCAGCCACTCGAGCATGCTGTCCAGGCTCTGCGAGTCGGAGCCATGCATCGACACCACTTCGTCGAAGCCGGACACGTCCAGCAGCGGCGAGCGCCACACCCCGCGGCGCGCCTGCGCCCAGCGGCGGTTGCCTTCGATGCTGTTGATCTCGCCGTTGTGGGCGAGCCGCCGGAACGGATGCGCCAGCGGCCAGCGCGGCAGGGTGTTGGTGGAAAAGCGCTGGTGGAACACCACCGCGCGCGCGGCCAGGCGCGGGTCGGCGAGGTCGGGGAACAGCTGTGGCAGGCGGTCCGGCAGGACCATGCCCTTGTAGCCCAGCAGGCGCGGCGACAGCCCGACCACGTAGAAGTCGGGCTCATCGCGTAGCGCCTGCTCGGCGCGCTTGCGGGCCAGGAACAGCTGGCGCTCCAGCGCGTCGGCGTCGGCCTCGTCGCTCTCGACGAACACCTGTTCGATGGCCGGCATCGACGCCTGCGCCAGCCGCCCGCAGGCCGCGGGATCCACCGGCAGCGCGCGCCACCCGGCCACCCGCGCGCCGACGGCGGCGAGTTCGGCGTCCAGGCGGCTGCGGCAGGCGGCCGCGCGCGCGGCGTCGCGTGGCAGGAACACGTTGCCGGCGGCGACCGGGCCGGCGTGCAGGCCGATGCCGGCGTCGGCGGCGAGCTGGCGCACGAAGCCGTCGACCCCGTGCAGCAGCACGCCGCAGCCATCGCCGGACAGGCCATCGGCGGCGACCCCGCCGCGGTGCGCCATGCGCGACAGCGCGTCCAGGGCGATGTCGACGATCGCGCGCGAACCGTCGCCCGCGACCTGCGCGATCAGGCCGAAGCCACAACTGTCGTGTTCGCTCGCGGGGTCGTACAGAGCCCCATCCAGGCCGTGCTGCATGGTGGTGTCCGTCGGGGTGGGACGAGGCCATGGCGCACTGCACCAAGGCATCGCTTCATCCGAATAGACCACAATTTGTGCGGCGCGACAACCGCCTGCGACGGCGGAAAAACCGTTACGAAAGAAACCACTTAGCGGCATGCCGGGACGGCAGGCCGATCCCGGGCCGGATGCCCCCGGTGGTATCGGTCAGAACGGCGCGTCCTCGCGTGCCGGCTTCTTGACCACCCGCTTGCCGCCGGCAACCACCGGCTTGGCGGTCAGCACCGGCTGCGCCGGTTCGATGCCCGACATCGACTTGAACGGCTTCGCCGCCGCGGCGGCTTTCTTCGCGACCTTCGTCGTGGCTTTCTTGGCGGCCTTCTTGACCGCTTTCTTGACCGCCTTCTTCGCGACCTTGGCCGGTGCCTTCTCGGCGGCCTTCTTCGCCACGGTCTTGGCTGCCGCCTTCTTGGCGCCGAAGCCGCGGCGCGCCGGCTTGCCGGTCTCCTGCAGCAGTTGCTGGACCTCGGCCAGGGTCAGCGACGCCGGCTCGCGGTCCTTGGGGACCTTGCCGTTGAGCTTGCCGTCGCTGATGTACGGACCGAAGCGGCCGTTGAGCACCTGGATGTCGCTCTCCGCCCATTCCTTGATCACCCGGTTGCGCGCGATCTCTTCCTTCTCCTCGATCAGGAACACCGCGCGTGCGAGTTCGATGGTGTACGGGTCGTCCTCCTTCTTCAGCGAGGCATAGGTGCTGCCGCGCTTGGCGAACGGCCCGAAGCGGCCGATGCCGACGCTGACCGGCTCGCCGTTGGAGTCGCCGAGGGTGCGCGGCAGCTTGAACAGTTCCAGCGCGTCCTCGAGGGTGATGGTGTGCATCGACTGGCCGGGACGCAGCGAGGCGAATTCGAGCTTCTCGTCCACGTCCTTGTCGCCGATCTGCGCGTACGGCCCGTAGCGGCCGAGGCGGACGCTGACCGGCTTGCCGGACTTCGGGTCGGCACCGAGCTCGCGCGCGCCGGTGGCCTCGCTGCGGTCCACCGATTCCGCCTTCTGGTCCACCAGTTCCTTGAACGGACCCCAGAATTTCTCCATCAGCGGGATCCACTCCTCCTCGCCGGCCGCGACCGCGTCGAGTTCGTCCTCGAGCCTGGCGGTGAAGTCGTAGTCGACGTAGCGGGTGAAGTGCGTGCTGAGGAAGTTGGAGACTGCGCGGCCGACGTCGGTCGGGCGGAAGCTGCGGCCTTCCATTTCCGCGTACTTGCGGAACAGCAGGGTCTGGATGATCGAGGCGTAGGTCGAAGGACGGCCGATCCCGTACTCCTCCAGCGCCTTGACCAGCGCGGCTTCGGTGAAGCGCGGCGGCGGCTGGGTGAAGTGCTGGTCGGCGTGGATGCGGTCCAGCGGCACGTTGTCGCCGGGCTTCATCAGCGGCAGCTTGCGGCCTTCGTCGTCGTCGTCCGCGGTCTTGCTGTCCTTGCCTTCCTCGTACACCGCGAGGAAGCCGGAGACCACCACGGTGGTGCCGCTGGCGCGGAAGCTGTGCTCGCTGCCGGCGGCAAGTTCCACGGTCACGGTGTTGAGCGTCGCCGGGATCATCTGGCTGGCGACGCTGCGCTTCCACACCAGGTCGTAGAGCTTGCGCTCGTCGTCGGTCAGGAAGCGCGCGACCTGCGCCGGGGTGCGCAACGCCGAGGTCGGGCGCACCGCCTCGTGCGCTTCCTGCGCGTTCTTCGACTTGGTCTGGTAGGCGTTGGGCTTGTCCGGCAGCGCCTCGGTGCCGTAGTCGCGGGCGATCACGTCGCGGATCTCGGCCAGCGCGTCCTGCGACAGGTTCACCGAGTCGGTACGCATGTAGGTGATCAGGCCGACGGTGCCCTCCTCGCCGATCGCCACGCCCTCGTACAGCTTCTGCGCGACCTGCATGGTCTTGCGGGTGGTGAAGCCGAGCTTGCGCGCGGCTTCCTGCTGCAGGGTCGAGGTGGTGAACGGCGGCGCCGGGCGGCGCTTGCGTTCCTTGCTGGCGACGTCGGTCACGTGCAGCACGCCGCCGGCGGCGCGCTGGATGCGCGCGCGCGCGGCCTCCGCGTCCTCGCCGTTGGTGATGCTGAACTCGAGGTTCTTGGTGTCGCTGACGTACTTCTTGCCGTCGAGCTTGGACAGGCGCGCGGTGAAGCCCTGCGACGGGTGCGCGACTTCGGCCTCGATCGACCAGTATTCGTGCGCCTTGAACGCCTCGATCTCCTCCTCGCGCTCCACGATCATGCGCAGCGCCGGCGACTGCACGCGCCCGGCGGACAGGCCGCGCTGTACCTTGCGCCACAGCACCGGCGACAGGTTGAAGCCCACCAGGTAGTCCAGCGCGCGGCGCGCCTGCTGGGCGTCGACCAGGTCGCTGGCGATCGCGCGCGGGTGGCCCATCGCCTCCTTGATCGCGCGCGGGGTGATCTCGGTGAACACCACCCGCTGCAGCGGCTTGTCGCCGACCAGGTTGCGCTCGCGCAGGATCTCGGCGATGTGCCAGCTGATCGCCTCGCCCTCGCGGTCCGGGTCGGTCGCCAGGTAGAGGTTGTCGGCGGCCTTGGCGGCCTTGGCGATGGCCTCGACGTGCTTCTCGTTCTTGTCGATGGTCTCGTAGCGCATCGCGAAGCCGTGGTCGGGATCGACCGCGCCCTCCTTCGGCACCAGGTCGCGGACGTGGCCGTAGCTGGCGAGGACGGTGAAGTCCTTGCCGAGGTACTTGTTGATCGTCTTGGCCTTGGCGGGCGACTCGACGACGAGGAGGTTCTTGGCCATGCGGCGGAGCTTCCGAAGAGGGGATGAAGGGCGCGCGAAGGCGGCGCCCGGAGATGCCAACGCCCGGGGTGTCGGCCCCGGGCGTTCGGTCTCGTCTTATTACAGTGGAATCACGCGGGGGGGCGCCCTGTCAAGCGGCGACCCGCCCGCGGGCCCGGTCAGTGCACCGGTTCCGGCTCGTCCAGGAACATCTGGGTTTCCATCCAGGCGTAGGCGGCCTCGCTGCCCGGCTGGTTGAACAGGACCATCAGCACGACCCATTTCAGGTCGTCCAGCTCCAGTTCCTCCTGGTCCAGCGCCATCGCCCGGTCCAGCACCAGTTCGCGCTGGTCGGCGTCCAGGATGCCGTGCTGCTCCAGGAACAGCAGGAAGCCGCGCGCCTCGGTGTCGAGCTTGGCCAGCTCCGCGCCGTGGAAGACGCGGGTCGGGCCGCCCACCCGCGGTTGCCCCGGGGCAGGCCGCTGGCGCGCCAGCGCGTCCAGCCAGTCGAAGGCCTTGCGGATTTCCGCGACCGAGAAGCCGGCCTCGGTCAACTCGCCCACCAGCGGCCCGTTCTGGGCGGTCAGGTCGTCGCCCGGATGGTCGAAGGCATCGTTGGTGAAGTAGTGCTCGAAGAGGTACAGCAGGACGTCCAGGATGCTTTCTTTCATGGCCCTCGGCCTGCGCCACCCGGGCGCCTTGCACGCGATCCACTGGCTTCAGGCCCCGGTCCGGGTGTAGCGACCGTGTTCCGACGTGACCCGCCCGTCCAGCTCCCACGCCAGCAGGATGGACGACACATTGGCAGCCGTCAATCCGCTGCGTTCGACCAACTCATCCATACCCGTTGGGTCATGGCCCAGCGCCTCCCACAACCGATGGTGGTCGCCATCCGGCGGCGGCGCGTGGGTCGGCGGCCCGTGCGCGACGCCCGCCGCCACCGGTCCAAGGCTGCCGCGCAGGGTGCGGGCGAGGTCGGCGGCCAGCGGTGCCAATGCTTCCAGCACCTCGGCTGGCGACTCCACCAAGGCCGCGCCCTCGCGCAGCAGGCGGTGGCAGCCACGGGCCATGGGGTTGTGGATCGAGCCCGGCAGGGCGAACACCTCGCGCCCGGCCTCGGCCGCGAGGCGGGCGGTGACCAGCGCGCCGGAGCGCTCGGCGGCCTCGACGACCAGCACGCCCAGGCTCAGGCCGGCGAGGATCCGGTTGCGGCTGGGGAAATGCTGGCGCAGCGGGCCGGTGCCCGGCAGGTGCTCGCTGGCCACTGCGCCTTCGGCGGTGATGCGCTCCAGCAACGGACGATGGCGGACCGGGTAGGCGACGTCGGGCCCGGTCCCGAGCACGGCCACCGTCGCGCCACCGGCCTCCAGTGCGGCCTGGTGTGCGGCCCCGTCGATGCCGGCCGCCAGCCCGCTGGCCACGCACAGGCCGGTCGCGGCCATGGCCCGGGCAAAGCTGGCGGCGTTCGCGCAGCCGCCGGCGGTCGCCGCGCGGCTGCCGACGATGGCAAGCGCCGGGCGCCACAGCAGCGCCGGGTCGCCGGCCACGAACAGCAGGGCTGGCGGGCTGGCGATCCGCCGCAGCAGCGGGGGATAGTCGGGGTCGCGCCAGCCCAGGACGTGGTGGCCTGGGTCCGCCAGCCAGCGCTCGCCACGGCGCAGCGCGTCCGGGTCCGGATTGCGCAGTTCCCGTACCGCTTCGGCGGGGATGCCGTGGCTCGCCCAGTCGCGCGGTCCGGCGGCCAGTGCCGCCGCCGCGCTGCCATGGCTGTCCAGCAGGCGGCGTTGCAGGCCCGCGCGCAGGCCGCCGGCGGCCAGGCGCAGCAGGGCAGGGGCGTCGGTCGCGGTGGCTGGGGCATCGGGCATGCCGCCAGCCTGGGCCGGATACGACGACGGCGCCCTCGGGCGCCGTCGCATGCAGGGGTCGGGAAACCCCGCGGTCAGTAGGTCGCGTCGGGATGCTTGAGCTCGTAGCCGACGCGCGCCGGCTTCACCGCGCTCATGACCAGCGCGTAGCTGACCTTGTCGAAGGTCCGGAACACCATCGCGTGGCCCGCGAATTCGTCGGGCAGGCGCACCTTGCTCTCGAACAAGGTCACGTCCTCGTCGCGATCCAGGCCCGACTTCACCCGGTCGGTGACCGAGTTGCCCCTGCGCCAGATGGAGAACACGGTGCCGTTGTCGATGCCCTGGGCGCTGCCGCCCGAGATCGCGATGACGTCGTGCGGGCCGCCCGAGGTCAGCATGTCCGAGACCGCCATGACCTGCAGGCGCCCGTACTCCTGCTCCTGCTTGGGCGGATGCGGGATGAACTGCAGGTCGTAGGGCTGGGCTTCCACCGGGACCAGCCGGTCGCCGACGCGGACCTCGCGGCCCTCGCTGTCCAGCAGGAGCGTGGCCGCCATCTGGCCGCCCATGTCGCCGCGGGTGACCGTACCGGTGGACTGGGTCATGAGTTCGTAGCCGAGGAACTCGTTGCCCTTGTCGGGGAACACCACGTTGCTCCAGTACGTCTCGGCATCGCGCATGGGCTCCCCACGCGCATCGAGATCCTCGCTCTGGAAGCGGTCGCAGCAGTAGCCGGAGCGATCGACAAACCGGTAACGCTTCTCCGGCCGCACCACCAGGTAACGCTGGCCGGGGGCGACGCCGTCGAGGCCGCGGATGTAGGCGACCTGCCCGTGGCTGCTGCGCATCCGGTCCTCCTCGAGGCCCACCACGTAGGGCAGGCCGTCGAGGCTCTCCACCATCCGCAGGTCCTTGAGGAAGGGCTCGACTTCGGACAGCGACACCGCGTTGACCGGGCCGTCCGTGCGCGGGCCGGCCTGGATGCTGGCGGCGACGCGGTCCAGGTAGGCCAGGCTGATCACGTCGCCCGGATAGATGAGGTGCGGGTTCTTGATCTGCGGGTTGGCTTGCCAGATCTCCGGCCACAGCCAGGGCTTCTGCAGGAAGCGGCCGGCGATGTCCCACAGGGTATCGCCGCGCTTGACCACGTAGGACTCGGGGTGGTCGCCGCGCAGTTCCACCGCGGCGGCATAGGTGGCCACCGTCAACAAGGCGGCGGCGAGCATCGTGCGCAAGCCGCGCGGACGCACGGCCTTGCGACGCACTGCCTCAGAAACACGTTCAAGCATGGCGGCCATCTCCCCGCTCCCTATGAAAAAACCCCCCTGAAGCCGGGCCACTATAGCCCACAAGCGCGGTGCCCGGGCAAGCGGGCAGCCAGCTTGCGCGCGTTACAATCGTGGCGTCGTTCGCAGTTGTGACGCCCCGTCCAGGATTTTCCCCCATGGCCTTGCTCCCCATCCTCGAGTTCCCCGACCCGCGCCTGCGCACCCGGGCGGTCGACGTCGACCCTGCCGAACTGGCGACGCCGGCGTTCCAGGCGCTGCTCGACGACATGTTCGAGACCATGTACGAGGCCCCGGGCATCGGCCTGGCCGCGAGCCAAGTCGACGTGCACAAGCGGTTCATGGTGATCGACGTGACCGAGGACCGAAGCCGGCCACTGGTGTTCGTCAATCCGGAGATCGTGGCCAGCGAGGGCGGTCAGGTCTACCAGGAGGGTTGCCTCTCGGTGCCGGGGATCTTCGCCGACGTCACCCGCGCCGACTCCATCACCGTCCGCTTCCTCGACCGCGAGGGCCAGTCGCGCGAACTCACCACCGACGGCCTACTGGCGGTGTGCATCCAGCACGAGATGGACCACCTGCTGGGCAAGCTGTTCGTGGACTACCTCAGCCCGCTGAAACGGGAGATGGTGCGCAAGAAGCTGGCCAAGGCACGCCGCGCCGCGGCCGCCTGACCGATGAGGATCGTTTTCGCCGGCACCCCGGAGTTCGCGGTGCCCTGCCTGCGCGCGGCCGCGAACAAGGCCGAAGTCGTCGCCGTCTACACCCAGCCGGACCGCCCCGCCGGGCGCGGACGCGGGCTGGCGCCGTCTCCGGTGAAGCTGGAGGCGGTGCTGCGCGGGATCCCGGTCCACCAGCCCGAGCATTTCCGCAGCGCCGCGGCCAAGGCCGAACTGCGCGCGCTGGCGCCCGACCTGATGGTGGTGGTGGCCTACGGGCTGATCCTGCCGCAGTCGGTGCTCGACATCCCTGCCCACGGGTGCTGGAACGTGCATGCCTCGCTGCTGCCGCGCTGGCGCGGGGCCGCGCCGATCCAGCGGGCGATCGAGGCCGGCGACGCCCGCACCGGGGTCTGCCTGATGCAAATGGAGAAGGGCCTGGACACCGGCCCGGTGTTGCTGGCGCAGGCGCTCGACATCGGGCCCGACGAGACCGGCGGCCGCCTGCACGACCGGCTTGCCGACCTCGGGGCGCAGGTGCTGTCCGACGCGCTCGGGCTGCTGCGTGCCACCATCCAGTTGCCGCCGCATCCGCAGCCGGACGCGGGCGTGACCTACGCGCACAAGATCGACAAGGCCGAGGCGCGGCTCGACTGGTCGCAACGGGCCCGCGTGCTGGCCAACAAGGTGCGCGCCTTCAACCCGTGGCCGATGGCGGAGACGCTGCTCGGCGGCGAACGCGTGCGCATCCATGGCGCGGTTGCCCTCGACGAGGCGCATGGCGCCGTCCCGGGCAGCGTCCTGCGCGCCGGCCGCGACGGCATCGACGTGGCCTGCGCGGATGGCGTCCTGCGCATCCGCGTCCTCCAGCGCGAGGGCGGCAAGGCGATCACCGCCGCTGACGCGCTCAATGGCGGGTTGCTGAAGCCGCGCGAAGACGCTCGGCGATGAGCAGCGGCGTCGCCGTGCGGGTCGCGGCTGCCCGCGTACTCGACGTGGTGATGCATCGCGGGCGTTCGTTGAAGGCGACGCTCGCGGCGGCATTGCCGGCCCTCGCCGATGCCCGCGACCGGGCCCTGCTGGAGGCGATCGTGTTCGCCGCCTTGCGCCAGCACGCGCGCTTCGACGCGGCTATCGAAGCCTGGCTGGCGAAACCGCTTGGTCCGCGCGACCAGGAACTGCGGGCGTTGCTGCATGCGGGGTTCGCGCAACTGGACCTGGGCATGCCGGCGCATGCGGCGCTCGCCTCGACCGTGGAGGCCGCCCGCCGGCTGGGCCGCCCCCACCAGGCCGGCCTGGTCAACGCGGTGCTGCGCCGCGCGCAGCGCGAAGGCTTGCCGGAGGCACCGGCCGACGCCGGCTGGCCGCGCTGGCTGGCGGCCAAGGTGCGCGCCGACTGGCCGGCGGACGCCGATGCGGTGTTCGCCGAAAGCGCGCGCGCCGCGCCGATGTGGCTGCGGGTCAACCGCCGCGTGGCGTCGCGCGACGCGTGGCTGGAAGATGCGCGCGCTGCCGGGATCGCCGGCGAGGGCGTGCCGGGGTTGGCGGATGCGGTGCGGCTGGAGGCGGCACGCCCGGTCGACCAGCTGCCGGGGTTCCAGGCCGGCGCGATTTCCGTGCAGGACGGCGCCGCGCAGGCGGTGGCGGATGCACTGGCGCCGGCGCCCGGCGCGCGGGTGCTGGATGCCTGCGCCGCGCCCGGCGGCAAGGCCGCGCACCTGGCCGAGCGCGACCCCAGCCTGCGCATCCTCGCGCTGGACATCGATCCGCGGCGCGTGCGGCGGATGCAGGACACGTTCACGCGGCTCGCGCTCGCGGTCGAGGCGCGCATCGCCGATGCCGCCGCGCCCGGGGCGTGGTGGGATGGCACGCCGTTCGACGCCATCCTGCTGGACGCGCCCTGCAGCGCCACCGGGGTGGTCCGCCGCCAGCCCGACATCCTGCTGCACCGACGCGAAGCCGACCTCGCCGCGTTGCTGGCGACCCAGGCGCGCCTCCTCGACGCCTGCTGGCCGCTGCTCGCCCGGGGCGGCACGCTGCTGTACGCCACCTGCTCGATCCTGCGCGACGAGAACGCGGCGCAGGTCGACGCGTTCGTTTCGCGCACGCCGGATGCGCGGGTGCTGCCGCTGGATGACGCATTCGGGCGCGATGCCGGGGTCGGCCGCCAGCGCCTGCCGGGCGACGCGGGCATGGACGGGTTCTTCTACGCGCGCCTCGCCAAGGCCTGACCCGCGCCACCGCTAGAATCGCCGGATGACGCCCACCCGCCGCGCCACCTGGCTGTTCTGGCTGTTCGCCGTGCTGATCCTGGCCACCGGCCTGGGCCTGCGCGATCCGTGGCCGGCCGACGAGCCGCGCTTCGCGCTGGTCGCGCGGCACATGGTCGAAAGCGGCAACTGGCTGTTCCCGCAGCGCGGCAGCGAGCTGTATTCGGACAAGCCGCCGTTGTTCATGTGGTTGCAGGCGGCGTTCCTCGTGCTCACCGGCAACCTGCGCATCGCCTTCCTGCTGCCCTCGCTGCTGGCCGCGCTGGGCACGTTGTGGTGCGTGCTCGACCTCGGCCGCAGGCTGTGGACGCGCCGGATCGGCGTGTACGCCGGCTGGCTGGTGCTGCTGGCGATCCAGTTCACCTGGCAGGCCAAGAAGGCGCAGATCGACCCATTGGTGGTGTTCTGGATCACCCTGGCCAACTACGGGCTGCTGCGGCATGTGCTGCGCGGGCCGGACTGGCGGATGTGGGCGTTGGGCTGGGCCGCCGCGGGACTGGGCACGATCAGCAAGGGCGTCGGCGCGATCGCGCTGCTGATGCTGCTGCCGGCGGCGGTCGCGTCCCTGCGCGGCTGGCCCGGGGTACGCGTGCATGCGCGCGACCCGCGCTTCTGGCTGGGGCCGCTGGCCTTCGTCGCTGCCTGCGGGGTGTGGCTGGTGCCGATGCTGGTCGCCGCGCTCGGCCAGGGCGGCCCGGAATACCGTGCCTACGTGGACGACATCCTGCTGCGGCAGACGGTCACCCGTTATGCCAATGCCTGGCACCACGGCCAGCCGGCCTGGTACTTCCTCGAAGTCGCGCTGACCGCGTGGCTGCCGACCGTGCTCGCCCTGCCATGGGCGCTGCCGGCCTGGCGCCGCCGCCTGCGCCGCCGCGATGCGCGGTACCTGCTGCCGCTGGCCTGGGTGGTGCTGGTGCTGGTGTTCTTCAGCATTCCCTCGGGCAAGCGCGACATGTACATCCTGCCGGCGTTGCCGATGCTGGCGCTGGCGATCGCGCCGCTGCTGCAGGGCCTGTTGCGCCGGGCGGCTGCACAGCGCCTGCTGCTGGGGTTCGTGCTGGTGTTCGCGCTGGCCGCGCTCGGTGCGGGGTTGGCGATGCTGGGCGGCGAGCCCGGCTTCGAGCGGCGTTTCATGGAAGGCCGCGAGCCGCTGGTCGCGCAAGGGGTGGCGGCGATGCTGGTGGCGGTGGGCGCATGCGGGCTCGGTGGCGCGTTGTGGTTTGGGCGCCGTCGCGCGCACCGTGCGCTGGTGGCGATGTTCACCGTGCTGTGGGTGCTGTACGGGCTGGTCGCGGCGCCGCTGCTCAACGACGGGTCGTCCTCGCGCGGGCTGATGCGCCGGGTCGGCGCGACGATCGGCGCGGAGGCGCAGCTCGGCCTGGTCGGCTGGCGCGAACAGCAATTGCTGATGGCCGACCGCCCGGCGACCGACTTCGGCTTCAAGCGTCCCAAGCCCGAACAGTTCGCGCTGGGCCTGGCCTGGCTGCGGCAGGCGCCGGCGGCTCGCTGGTTGCTGGTGCAGGAGGCGGCGCTGCCCGACTGCGTGGACCGCGGCCTGGCGCGCGACATGGGCAACGCCAACCGTCGCACCTGGTGGCTGCTGCAGGCGCCGGCCGCCGCGCGCTGCGATGGGCGTGCCGCGACCGCCACCCCGGCCACGACGCCCGCGGACGACGATGCCGATGAATGAGGCGGTGGACGCCGTCGTCACCTGGGTCGATGGGGCCGATCCCGCGCATCGGCGCAAGCTCGACGACTACCTCGCCAGCCTCGGCCGGCCGCGCCCGGCGACCGCCGACCCGACGCGCTTCAACGACGACGGCGAGCTCGGCTGGTGCCTCGCCTCGATCCTGCGCTTCGCGCCATGGTTCCGCACGGTCTGGATCGTCAGCGACGGCCAGCGCCCGCCGCAGCTGGACGCACTGCGCGGCACGCCCTGGGAAGCGCGCGTCCGCCTGGTCGACCACGCCACCCTGTTCGCCGGCTTCGAGCGGCACCTGCCCACCTTCAACAGCCGCAGCATCATCAGCCTGCTGTGGCGCATCCCGGGCCTGGCCGAGCGCTTCGTCTACTTCAACGACGACTTCTTCCTGCTGCAGCCGGTGGCCGCGAGCGACTTCTTCCGCGGCGAGGCGATCGTGCAGCGCGGCGGCTGGCGGCCGCAGGCGCGCTTCCGCTGGGACAAGCGACTGGCGCGCCTGCTCGGGCGGCGCGCCCGCGACGACGACGACCGCGCCGGCAACCACGTGGCGCAGGAACTGAGCGCGCGCCTCGCCGGTTTCGAGGATCGCTACTTCCGCCTGTACCACAACCCGTTCCCGTTCCGGGTCTCGGCGATGGCGGCGTTCTTCGCCGCGCATCCGGACTTGCTCGAGGCGCAGGTGGCGCATCGCCTGCGCTCGGCGCGCCAGTTCAAGGGCGAGTCGCTGGCCGCGCACCTGGCCTTCGCGCAGCAGCGGGCGGTGGTCGACAACGCACGCCGCGTGGTCCAGCTGAAGCCGGCCGAGCAGGCCGGCTGGCGGCTGCGCGCCAAGCTGCGCGAGGCCGACCGCGACCCGCGCGTCGCCTTCGCCTGCGTGCAAAGTCTGGAACGCGCGACGCCGGCGTTGCGCGCCGAACTCGCGGGTTGGCTGGACCGCCGCATCGGCACGCTGCGGGACGCTGCGGGACGCTGCCGACGCTGCCGTATCCTGCGCGCGATGACGACTTCCCCGACCAGGGCGACCGACGCCCTGCGCGACCTGCGCGCGCCGTTGCTGGCCTGGGCCGCGATCGCGCTGGCCTCGATCTTCCTGCACGGCCCGGTGCCGCTGTATTCCACCCGCAGCCTCGCGGTGGCATGGGAGATGTGGGATCGCGGCAGCTGGCTGGTGCCGCTGTTCAACGGCGCGCCGTATTCGCACAAGACGCCGCTGCTGCCGTGGCTGATCCATGCGGGCTGGGCGGTGGGCGGGATCAACGACGTGTGGCCGCGCCTGCTGATGGTGGCGCTGGGCGCCGTGGTGGTCGCGCAGGCGGGCGTGCTCGCGCGCCGGCTGTATCCCGACCGGCCGCGGATGCCGGCGCTGGCCGCATGGGCGATGGCGGGGTTCTGGTACTTCTTCCTGTTCGCGCTGCAGGTGATGTACGAGTTGCCGCTGGCGGTCGCGGTGCTCGGCGGCGTGCTGGCGCTGTGCCGCCGCCGCGGCGACGCCTGGGTGCCGTGGTGGCCGGGGCTGGCGCTGGCGGTCGGCGTCGGCCTGCTGGCGAAGGGGCCGGTGGTGCTGTTGCACCTCGGCATCCCGTTGCTGGCCGCGCGCTGGTGGCATCCGCTGGCGCAACGCGAGGGCGCCGCCTTCGCCCGGCGCGCCGGGTTGGCGGTGCTTGCCGGCATCGGCCTGTTCGCGCTGTGGCTGGTGCCCGCGCTGGTGCTGGGCGATCCGCAGTACCGCGAGGCCTTGCTGGTCACCCAGACTGCGGGCCGGATCAAGGACAGCTTCGATCATGCCGAGCCGTGGTGGTGGTATGCGCCACTGTTGTTGGCGCTGATGGCGCCGTGGTGGTGGTCGGCATGGTGGTGGCGGCAGGTGCCGGCGCTGTGGCGTGAGTCCCGCCACCGCTTCGCGTGGAGCTGGCTGCTCGGCATGGTGCTGGCCTTCAGCCTGATCAGCGGCAAGCAGCCCTATTACCTGCTGCCCGACTTCGCCGCGTTCGCCCTGCTGCTGGCGGCGGCGGCGGACGCGCGGCCACGACTCGGCTGGGTCGGCGGGATCGCGGTGCTGCTCCTCGGCGGGCTGATGCTCGCGGCGCGCCTGCTGGCCGTGCGCATCGACCAGCCGTTCCCGCCGGAGCTGCTGGCCAGCGTGCCGCTGGCCGGTGCCGCGCTGGTCGTGGTCGGCATCGCGATGCTGCGCTGGCGCAGCCTGCCGGCGCAGGCGCTGGGCGTGCTGCTCAGCTTCGCCCTGCTGCACGCGGCGGCCACGCCCTTGCTCAAGGCGCAGTTCGACTTCACCCCGACCGCGCGCCTGCTGGGCGAGGCCGAGCGCGCCGGCACCCGCATCGCCTTCCTCGGCGAATACCAGCTGCAGTTCCATTTCGCCGGGCGCCTGCACGCCCCGCTCGCGGTGCTCGACGAGGCCGATGCGCGGCGCTGGGCGGAAGCCCATCCGCGCGACCTCATCGTGGTCAATACCCGCGAGGAGTGGACGCTGGCGGGCCCGCGGCCGGTGCACCAGCAGCGCTGGCGCACGCGCTGGATCCAGGTCTGGCGCGCCGGTGAATGGCGGGCGCTGCCGGCCCAGCAGCTACCACTGCAGCCGACGGCCGGCCAGCTGCGTTACCAGCCGCGCTGACAGGGCCTCGGCCGCCTCGCGCGGCAGGTGGCGCAGGTGCAGCGGCGGGCCGAACGGGGTGGCGCCGGCGGTGTCCAGCAGCAGGCTGGCCATGCCGAGGCGGCGGTCGAGTGGCGATTGCGACAGCCGCACGGCCTGCAGCTTGCCGATCTCGGCGAGGTTCCACGCCTTCGACAGCCAGCCGCTGCGCCAGGCGACCAGCCGGCCGTTGCAGGCCCAGCCGCAGGCATCGGCGATCCGCCGCGCGCGCCACAGCTGCAGGGGCACGGCGAGCAGGCCAAGCGCGCCCCACGCGCCGAAGCGCAGCGCCAGCAACGCGGTCGCCAGGAGCACGACGACCAGTCCCGGCAGCGCGATCCGCCACCACGCGCCACGATGCAGCGGCTGCCAGTCGAGCGTGTCCCAGCCCATGCCGGGCAGGAAATGCGCCAGCAGCGCGTCGCAGCGCGCCGGGGTGGCGATCGGGGCGATGTCCTTGAGCGCATGCACGCCGGCCTCGCGGCCGCGCTGGCCGCTGGCGGTGTCGACCCGCAGGCTGCGGCGGTCGAACCAGCGGTGCAGCACGCCCTCGCGCAGCGACCAGGCCTGGATGCGCCGTCGCCTGGCCGAGGCCCGCGAGCGCGCGAGCAGGCCGCGTTCGACCAGGAGGCGGCCGTCGTCCTCGCGCAGGGCGAAGCCGTGGTACTGCAGGATCGCCAGCGCCACCGACAGCAGGCGCACCGCGACCAGCGCGGCGACCAGCAGGGTCGCGGTGGCCAGCCCGATCGCCAGCGGGCTGTCGTGGGCATGCGCGCCGATGGTGCGGGTCAGCCAGCCGAACGCGAGCTTGCCCCAGCGCTCGATGAGGCTGGCGAAGAGGTCGTTGCCGGCCTGCGCCAACGCGCCGAACGCGGCGGCCACCACCAGCATCCCGCGGTTGGAGATCAGCCCCAGGCGGACCAGTTCTGGCGTCGACAGGGTCAGCAGCGGCGCGGCGGGCGCGGCGTCCGCCGCCGCCTCGCTGCCGGCCGCCTGCCCGCGCCGGCGCACCAAGGCTTCGAGCGCGAGCGCCTGGTCCATCCGCAGCACGCGCATCTGCGCCTCCGGCTTGACCCCGCCGGCGGACTCCAGGCGCACTTCGGCGACGCCGGCCAGACGGTGCAGCAGCGACTGCTGCAGGCTGACGTTGTGGATCCGCGCGAACGGGATCTCGCGCCGGCTGCGGTGCAGCCAGCCGCTGCGGATGGTGATCGCGTCGCGCCCCAGCTGGTAGCGGTAGGTGAGGTACTGCGCCAGCGATGCGACCACCAGCGCGCCCACGGCGAGCAGGCCCCACAGGTCGTTGCGGTCGCCGCGGCCGGCGAACAGCAGCACCACCAGCGGCACGATGAATTGCTTGAGCTGGGCGACCAGCACGAACAGCCACGACAGCGGGTGCAGGCGATGCTCGCGGCCGTCGCGCGGGAGCGTGCCCGGGTCGTCGATGCGCGGGTCCATCGCTACAGCGCGTCCCCGGCGTCGTCGAGCTGCCGGGCCAGCGCGTCGCGCAGGGCCTCGGCATCGGCTTCGTCCAGCCCGCGCACGGTGATCCCGCTGAGGTGCACCGCGGCGGTGTGGACCACCAGGGTGGCCAGCCGGAAGCGGCGCTCCAGCGGCCCGTGCTTGAGGTCCACGTGCTGCACCCGGCTGGCCGGGACGCGGGTCTCGCGCCACCACAGCCGGCCCTGCCGCAACCACAGGCCTTCGGCGTCCAGCTTCCAGCGCTGGTGGCGCAGGCGCCTTCCCAGCCATGCGCCGAAGCCGCCGCCGAGTACCAGGGCGAGGCCGCCCAGCCCGATGCGCAGGCCGCCGCCGAGTCCATCCGCCGCGGCAAGCGGGCCGGCGACCGCACCGATCGCACACAGCGCAAAGATCGCGGCGAGGAAGCCCGCATGCAGGCGCACCGCGCGCGCCGGCGGGGCATGCCAGTCGGCGGTCGGCGGCGCCGTGGCGCGGGGTTGATCGATCGAGGCGGGGTCGGTCATGGCGCGGGCTTGTAGGGGTTGGTCTCGCCGCTGGCCGGCGGGCGGTATTTGTAGCGCTTGTAGGTCCACTGGTACTGCGCGAAGTCGCGGCGGGCGATCGCCTCGACCCCGGCATTGAGCGCGGCCACCGCGCGCGTCGGGTCGGGATCGGCGATGCCGTCGGGTGCCTCGGCCACGTGCAGGGCGAAGCGCGGCGAGCCGGTGCCGGGCAGGCGTTCGCACCAGGCGAACAGGACGCGCGCGCCGCTGCGCGCCGCGAGCCGGCCGAGCAGGGTCATGGTCAGCGCCTCGCGGCCGAAGAACGGGGCGAACGCGCCGTCGCCGACCCGCGGCTGCTGGTCCGGCAGGATGCCGACCACGCCGCCGCGCTGCAGCCGCTTGAGCAGGGTGCGTACGCCCGCGGCCTCGGCGCGGACCTGTTCCACCTGGCCGCCGGCGTTGGCGCGGACGCGGCGCAGGAAGGCTTCGCCCGCCGCGGATTCCGGCGGGCGGTACAGGATCGCCAGCGGGGTCTTCGCGGCGAGCCACTGGTTCAGCAGCTCCCAGTTGCCCATGTGCGGGGCCGCCACGATCAGCCCGCGACCATCGGCCAGGGCGGCACCGAACAGGGCCTCGCCGTGGAGCTCGGCGATGTCGGCCAGGTTGCGCGCCGCCGGGCGCGTCCACAGGCGCAGGGTTTCGAAGGCCTGGCGGGAGGTGGTGCGCAGGATCTCCCGCAGCAGCGCCTCGCGGGCGGCGGGCGCCAGGTCCGGGCGCACCAGCTCGAGGTTGCGCCGCGCCACCCGCGCCTCGCGGCCATTGCTGGCCCGCGACAGCCAAGCCATGGCATCGGCCAGCGCGCGCAGGACCGGCCAGGGCAGGCGTGCCGCAGTCCAGGCGAGCGCGTACAACAGGGCGGCGGCGGCTTCGGTCATCGGGTCCATTGTGGAGGAGCGGCGTCGGCCGCGACCAGACCGCGGTGGCGCGCCTTCCCCGATGCCTACAATGGGCCATGCTCAGCCTCATCCAGCGCGTCTCGTCCGCCTCGGTCAGCGTCGACGGCGAGGTGGTCGGCGCGATCGGCCCCGGCCTGCTGGCGCTGGTCGGGGTGGAGCCGGGCGACGGCGAGGCGCAGGTCGCGCGGATGGCCGAACGCCTGCTGGGCTACCGGGTGTTCGCGGACGAGGCCGGCCGGATGAACCGCTCGCTGGCCGACACCGGTGGCGGGTTGCTGCTGGTCAGCCAGTTCACCCTGGCGGCCGACACCCGCTCGGGGATGCGCCCGAGTTTCACCAGCGCCGCGCCCCCCGACGATGCCGAACGCACGTTCAATGGCCTGGTTGCGGTCTGCCGCGCGCGCCATGCGGCGGGGGTGGAAACCGGCCGGTTCGGTGCCCATATGGTGGTGAGCCTGGTCAACGACGGGCCGGTGACCTTCCTGCTGCGGCCCTGACGGCGCAAGCTGAACGCGCCGGCCGGGCAGGCCCCGACCCCGGCTGGTATAATGCTGGGTTCCCTCGCGTCGTTCGACGCACCCCACCGACACGGTAGCCCGATCCATGGCCAACGAACGGCAGACAGCCCCGCAATCCGACATCAAGCTCCTGATTTCCAAGGGGTTGGAGCAGGGTTACCTGACCTACGCCGAAGTCAACGACCACCTGCCCGACGACATGGTCGACCCGGAGCAGATCGAAGACATCATCGGCATGATCAACGGCATGGGCATCGAGGTGCACGAGGTCGCGCCCGACGTCGAGACCCTGTTGCTCGCCGGCCAGCAGGCCGGTGGCCGCGAAGTCGACGAGACCGCCGCCGAGGAAGCCGCGGCCGCGCTGACCTCGCTCGACACCGAGGGTGGCCGCACCACCGACCCGGTGCGCATGTACATGCGCGAGATGGGCACGGTCGAGCTGCTGACCCGCGAGGGCGAGATCGCCATCGCCAAGCGCATCGAGGAAGGCCTCAACCAGATGATGTCGGCGCTCGCCACGTTCCCATGGTCGACCGAGCTGCTGCTGGAGGACTACGAGCTGCACAAGGCCGGCAAGAAGCGCCTGGCCGAGATCGTGGTCGGCTTCAACGATGGCGAGCCGGAACCCGAGCCGGTCCCGGTGGCGCCGGTCGAGGCCGACGATGCCGCGGAGGACGACGAGGACGAGGCGACCGACGGCGACGCCGAGGAAGCCGGTCCGACCGGGCCGGACCCGGCCGAGGTCGCCGCGCGCATGGAGGCGCTGGCCGCCGCCTATTCGCGCTTCCAGAAGGGCTACGCCAAGCAGGGCCCGGAGGCCAAGGCGGTGCTGAAGGCGCGCGCGGAGATCGCCGAGATCTTCATGACCCTCAAGCTGCCGCTGCCGCTGACCGACACCCTGGTGCGCAAGCTGCGCGACGTGGTCAACCAGGTGAAGGACCACGAGCGCCGCATCCTCGACCTGTCCACCCGCGTCGCCAAGATGCCCCGAAAGGATTTCATCAAGGCCTGGGAAGGCAACCAGACCAACCTCGAGTGGGTCGACGAGCTGCTGAAGCGCAAACAGAAGTGGGGCTCGGGCCTGCGCGACGTCAAGGACCAGGTGGTCGCCGAACAGGAGGCCACCATCGCCATCGAGAAGGCGATGCAGCTGTCGCTGGCCGACCTCAAGGAAATCAACCGCGCGATGGCCTATGGCGAGGCCAAGGCGCGCAAGGCGAAGAAGGAGATGGTCGAGGCCAACCTGCGCCTGGTGATCTCCATCGCCAAGAAGTACACCAACCGCGGCCTACAGTTCCTCGACCTGATCCAGGAAGGCAACATCGGCCTGATGAAGGCGGTCGACAAGTTCGAATACCGCCGCGGCTACAAGTTCTCGACCTATGCGACGTGGTGGATCCGCCAGGCGATCACCCGCTCGATCGCCGACCAGGCGCGCACCATCCGCATCCCGGTGCACATGATCGAGACCATCAACAAGCTCAACCGCATCTCCCGCCAGATGCTCCAGCAGTTCGGCCGCGAGGCCACGCCGGAGGAGTTGGCGAAGGAGATGGACATGCCCGAGGATAAGATCCGCAAGGTCATGAAGATCGCCAAGGAGCCGATCTCGATGGAGACGCCGATCGGCGACGACGAGGATTCGCACCTCGGCGACTTCATCGAGGACACCAACGTGATGTCCCCGATCGACGCCACCACCGACATCAACCTGACCGAGACCGTGCGCAACGTGCTGGCCGGGCTGACCCCGCGCGAGGCCAAGGTCCTGCGCATGCGCTTCGGCATCGACATGAACACCGACCACACCCTGGAAGAGGTCGGCAAGCAGTTCGACGTCACCCGCGAGCGCATCCGCCAGATCGAGGCCAAGGCCCTGCGCAAGCTGCGCCACCCGAGCCGTTCGGAGACGCTGCGCAGCTTCCTCGACATCGACTGAGCGCTGCGCCCGTCGCGACACGCAAGAGCCCCGCTCCGGCGGGGCTTCGCGTTTGCGGGCGGCGTACACTCCGGCCACTGTCAGCGAGGGAGTGCTTCCATGCGCGGGTTCGCAGCGTCCATCGGGGTGTCGTTGCTGTTGTTCGGTTGTGCCAGCACGCCGCCAGCGCGGTCCATCGCCATCGACCACATGATCATCCCCGCGGTCGCCGAAGCGGGTGGCCCGGTCGCCGCCTACGCCGGCTTCGAGAATGCCGGCGCGCCCGACCGCCTGCTCGGCATCGAGTGCGCGTGCGCGCGGTCGGTCGAATTGCATCGGGTGGTGCGCGATGCAGGCGGCGGACGCATGGAAACCGTGTGGCCACTGACGCTGCCGACCGGCCGCACCGAGGTCAAGCCGCCCGGCATCCCGCTGCACTTCATGCTGATCGACACCAACCGCCCCTTCGTGGTCGGCGAGCGCGTGCCGATGCGGCTGCGCTTCGAGCGCGCCGGCACCATCGAGGTGAGCTTCGAGGTGACGACCAACAGCCAGGATGGTTGGGCAGGCTGGGTGCGCAAGTAGGCTGGGGTGCGTCTGCTACGATGGCCCCACGGGCCTATAGCTCAATGGTTAGAGCAGGGGACTCATCGAAAGGTGCCGCCGCGCAGGAATGCGCGGACGGGAACGGGATGAATTCAGGGAACCCTTAGCGGTTCGGCCGATGGCAACCCTGAGCCAAGCCGGCGGTACACCGCCGGAAGGTGCAGAGACTACCTGGGGGCTCCAGCGCCCTTGATCACAGGCTCGAGCGTCCCGCACCCCATCCGCCTTCGATGGCGAAGGGTGAAGAGATAGTCCGCGCCGGAGGGAAATCTCCGGGAAACGCGAATCCCTTGGTTCCAGGTTCGAGTCCTGGTGGGCCCACCAACCGTGACCAACGCACGCGATCGCGGGACGGACCGCATCGCGTGCCGCCGCATCGGCCATGCACGCCTCGGCGCTGGCTAGCATCCATAGCCAACGCCACCACAGGGATGTCGCATGTCCAAGCCGCTCTCCGCGTTCGCGCTATGCGCGCTGGCGCTGCCCGCCGTCGCCATGGCCGACGAATGCGAGGCCAACTTCAAGAAGTCGGGCAACCCGATCGTGATGACCACCTACAGCAGCGCGGTCACCGTGCCGAACCTGTCGACCGGCGATGCCTTGTTGCAGATGCGCGGGATCCTGGTCGCCGAGAAGATGGACGTCATCGCCGAGAACCGCGAGGAAGGCACCCTGCTGGTCGAGCAGCGGCAGAGCGACAAGGCCCGCCCGATCCCGACCACGATCAACGTGAGCACGGTGCCGGCCGGCACCCGCATCGACATGGCGGTGAAGATGGAGCGCGGGGTGTTCTCCAAGGTCGAGCAGATCCGCCCCTACATGTGCGGCCTGCTGGCCAAGGTGAAGGGCGGCAAGGAGGGCATCGCCGCGGCCAGGCGTGGCGCGGGCGCGGACAACACCGAGGCGACCGGCAACCAGGACGTGTTCGCGTTCTCGCGGATGATCGCCAACGAGGCGAACAAGAACGCGATCGCGGTCAACGCCCGCCACAAGGGACGCAAGTACACCCTGAGCGGCCGCATCGAGACCCTGATGGAGGATGGCGAGGACTACAACCTGATCTTCGAGGTGCCGGAGATCCGCGACATGGTGATCAAGCCGTTCCCGCACGAGGCGCAGTTCAAGGTCAGCGTGTCCTGCTTGTTCAAGCCCGACCAGCTCACCACCGTGCTGGCGATGCGCGAGGGGCAGAAGGTCAAGCTCACCGGCACGGTGATGAAGTACGACAACTTCCGCCGGGTCATCTGGCTGGAGAATTGCACCAAGGCGAAGTGACGCCGCGCCCGGGCGGCCCGGCATAATGCCGGCGACCGTTCCCCGGGGGCTGCGATGACGCTGGACACTGTCGAACACGAGACCGGCGCGCAGCCGCGCTGGAGCGTGCTGTGGCTGCATGGCCTGGGCGCCGACGGCCACGACTTCGCGCCGATCGTGCCGGAGCTGGTGCGCCGCGAATGGCCGGGGCTGCGCTTCGTGTTCCCGCATGCGCGGGTGCGCCCGGTCACCATCAACGGCGGGATGCGGATGCGCGCGTGGTACGACATCCGCGACCTCGACCTCGCCCATCGCGCCGACCTCGAGGGCGTGGCCGCGTCCGTCGCCGAGGTCGAGGCGCTGGTCGCGCGCGAGGAGGCGCGCGGCGTGCCGCCGGAGCGGCAGCTGCTGGCGGGCTTCTCGCAGGGCGGGGCGGTGACCCTCGCCGCGGGCTTGGCCCGTGCGCGCCCGCTGGCCGGCCTGGTCGCGCTGTCGACCTACCTGCCGATGGGCGCGTCGCAGGCGCAGGCGGCCTGCGCGCCCCAGGCCCCAGCGCAGCCGGTGTTCATGGCCCATGGCCAGTTCGATCCGGTGGTGCCGCAGCGCGGCGGCGAGGCGGCGGCGCAGGCCTTGCGCGCGCTCGGCTTCGGCGTCGAGTGGCGCACCTACCCGATGCAGCACGCGGTCTGCGCGGAGGAGATCCGCGACCTCGGCGACTGGATGACGGCCCGCTTCGCGGCCGGCTGACGTGGTCGTGGCGGCGGGCGCGGGCTACCATGGCCGCGTCCGTGGCCTCCGGGGGCAGCGCGATGGGGACTGAACCGATGCGGGTGCTGATCGCCGACGACGAGCCGCTGGCGCGCCAGCGGCTGCGCGCGCTGCTCGCGGCCCAGCCCGGCGTGGAGGTCGTGGGAGAGGCCGTGGATGGGGGCGAGGCGGTGCATGCTTGCCTGGAACGGCGACCCGACCTGGTCCTGCTGGACATCTCCATGCCGGGCATCGATGGACTCGAAGCCGCGCGCCACATGGCGACCTGCCAGCCCCGCCCCGCGGTGGTGTTCTGCACGGCGCACGATGCGCACGCCCTGTCCGCCTTCGATGCCGAGGCGATCGATTACCTGGTGAAGCCGGTGCGCCCCGAGCGCCTGGCCGCCGCGCTGGAGCGGGTGCGGACCTTCGTTGCCGGTCGTGGCCGCCAGGCCCGGGCAAGCGCCGATGCCGGCACCCGCACGCACCTGTGCGCACGGATCCGCGGGACCTTGCGGCTGATCGCCATCGACGACGTGCGCTACCTGCAAGCCGAGGAGAAGTACGTCGTCGTGCACCATGCGCGCGGCGAGGACCTGATCGAGGAATCGCTGAAGTCGCTGGAGGGCGAGTTCGCGGACCGCTTCGTGCGCATCCACCGCAACTGCCTGGTCGCGCGCAACGAAATCCTCGAACTGCGGCGCGCGCCTGATGGCCACACGCAGGCGGTGCTGCGCCATGGCGACCATCCGCTGGAGGTCAGCCGGCGCTGCGTGGCGCAGTTGCGGGACACGCTCCGGCACCTGTGAATCGACGCCCTCCCTTTCGCGAAGCGAAGGGGAGGGTCGGGATGGGGTGCGCCGTGGACTTGCGCAAAGCGCCACCCCCTCCCGGCCTCCCCCTGCTACGCAAGGGGAGGAGGTAAGCGGCGATAATGCCCGCATGACCACGTTGCGCATCGCCACCCGCAAGAGCCCGCTCGCCCTCTGGCAGACCGAGCATGTCGCCGACCGCCTGCGCGCCGCCCATCCCGGCCTCGCGGTCGAGCTGGTGCCGCTGAGCACCCGCGGCGACGAAGTGCTGGACCGTTCGCTCGCGGCGATCGGCGGCAAGGGCCTGTTCCTCAAGGAACTGGAACTGGCCATGCAGCGCGGCGAGGCCGACTGCGCGGTGCATTCGCTCAAGGACGTGCCGATGGAGCTGGAGCCGGGCTTCGCGCTGGCCGCGATCCTGGCCCGTGCCGATCATGCCGATGCCTTCGTCAGCAACCGCTTCGACGGGATCGGCGCGCTGCCGCCGGGTGCCTGCGTCGGCACCTCGTCGCTGCGCCGGCAGGCGCAATTGCGCGCGCTGCGCCCCGACCTGCAACTGCGCGACCTGCGCGGCAACGTGAACACCCGGCTGGCCAAGCTGGATGCCGGCGAGTACGACGCCATCGTGCTCGCCTGCGCCGGCCTGCAACGGTTGGGCTTCGATGCGCGGATCCGTGCCCGGCTGGATGCGCCGGGCTGGCTGCCGGCGCCCGCGCAGGGTGCGATCGCGATCGAATGCCGGGCCGGCGACGACGCGGTGGCGGCCCTGTGCGCACCGCTGGACGATGCCGCGACCCGCGCCTGCGTCGGTGCCGAGCGCGCGATGAACCAGGCCTTGCACGGCAGCTGCCACGTGCCGGTGGCGGCGTACGCGCGGCGCGATGGCGACCGCCTGTGGCTGCAGGGGCTGGTGGGCTCGGCGGCCGATGGCCGGGCGGTCCGCGCCGATGGCGAAGGCCGCGTCGATGCGCACGAGCGGCTGGGCCGCGAGGTCGCGGAGGCGTTGCTGGCGCAGGGCGCGCGCGCGCTGATCGACGCCGGCTGATCCCGGCGTCGCGCCGGGTCAGAACGCGTAGCGTAGGTTGAGGGTGGCGTCGGTCTGGTTGCGCCCGGCGACGTCGCTGTCGCGCCGCATCTCGACGCCGGAGCTCAGCACCAGGCCGGGCTGCAGGGCGAGTTTCACTTGCAGGCTGTTGCGCAGGAAGGTGCCGTGCTGCCCGGCTTCCACCCGCGTGGTCTGCGACAGGCGCGTGCGCTCGCCGAGCGCCTGCTGCCATTCCAGTTGGCCGCGCAGGACCGGACCGGTGCCGGCGATGCCGTCGTCGGCATAGGCCTGCAGGCGGAAGCCGGTGTCGAAGGCCAGGCGCAGCTGGGTGCCGGGCGGTGTCTCCGCCTGCACGCCGTATTGCAGGCCGACGCGGGCATTGCTGCCCTGCGGCTTCATCCAGTCGCGGCGCTGCGCATCGGCCAGCAGCAGGCGGACGCCCGAGCCCGGCAGGTCCTGGCCGTCGATGCGGCGCTGGCCACCCGGGATCGCCGCCATCGCCGAGGCGTTCCACTCGCCGGACAGGCAGCGCGCCGGCTCGCAGCGCGGTGGCGCGAGCACGCGCTGCACCACCACCGGTTGCGGCAGTGCGACGGGGGCCTGGTCGATGACGGCGGGCGGCGCGATGAAGGCCAGCCACAGCAGGGGGAGCATGGGCGGTCGACGGGACGGGACGCCGCGATTCTAGCGCGGCCTCAGTAGTACAGCGTGACCACGTGCCGCGCTTCGGCGAAGAACAGCCAGCGCTCGACCACCGCGCCCAGCAGCACGATGGCGGCCGCAAGCGGCCACGCCCAGGGCGCGCTGGCAGCGTGGATGCCCGCGATCACCAGCAGCGCCAGCGGCAGCAGCGCGAACAGGGCGACGGCGACGCCACGCAGCAGGCGCGCGTGGCGGCGCGCGACCACGAACGCCATTTCACGGGTAACGAAGTTGGCCTCGGTGTGCGGGCGTTCGAACACCGCGGCCTGCCGCTGCGGCAGGCCGAGGGCCGCACCGCGGCTCGGCATCGCCAGTCCACGGTCGAGGTCGCGCCAGTAGCGCCACTTGACCGCCAGCAGGGCGGCCGCAAGCGCCACGCAGGCCCACCACAGGCCCCCGCTGGCCAACGCGCTGCCGGTGAAGGTCGGCAGCAGGAGCGCCCCCTGCAGCAGCGCGAAGCCGAGGTAGGCCGGCACCACCAGGCGGTGCGACCAGGCCGGGATCGGGCGTAGCGAGGCATAGATCATCGCGGTGCTGTACACCGTGGCCAGCGCCAGCAGCGCCAGCAATGCCGCGGCGAGCCGCAAGGCGAGCGGCGGCATGCCGCTGCGACCGGCGAGGAACACCGCGCCCATCGCCAGGAAGCAGGCCACCGCGAGCACGCCTTCGCGCGACAGCCATGAAGTGCGCCATTGAGAAAACGCGCGCCAGGCGCGTGCCGGCTTGCCGAGGTGCAGGAACGAGCTCGCCAGGCCCGCCGCGACCAGCCCCGCCGCGAGCAGCAGCCCGATCGCCCAGCCGATCCCTTCATACAGGCCCGGCGGGCCGCCGAACGCGATGCGCAGGCCCAGCCAGCACCACAGCCCGAGCCCGGCGCCGCTCAGCGTGGTGAAGACGATCACCGAGAACGCGGGGTTCATGCGCTGCACGCCCCCGGGCCGCCGCAATGCGTCGCGCATGGACGGAGGGGCCAGCCGGCGTGGCCGCGCGGCATGCGAGGAAGCCGGTCCGCCACTACTCGATCACCACGGCGGTACCGGAGGCGCTGACCATCAGCATCGAACCGCCGTCCTGGATCTGGATGGTCTCGTAGTCGAGGTCGACGCCGACCACCGCGTTCGCGCCGCGCTCGCGCGCCGCCGCGACCATGTCCTCCAGCGCCTCGGTCTTGGCCGCGCGCAGGACTTTCTCGTAGCTGCCGCTGCGCCCGCCAACCAGGTCGCGCAGGCCGGCGAACATGTCGCGGAACATGTTCGCGCCGAGGATCGCATCGCCACCGACGAGGCCGCGGTATTCCACGATGCGGCGTCCTTCGATGCCGTGGGTGGTGGTGATCAGCAGGTCGGGGGCCTTGGCCATGGCGGAGTCCTTCAGCGCTTGAGGAGGCGGTTGAGCCAGCGTGCCGCCAGGCTGGCGGCGTTGGCGGGAGTGGTGTCGGGCGTGGTCGGTGCGGCGTCGCCGGCACGCCGCAGTCGCGGCGGCAGGTAGCGGTTGGTCGGGGCGTAGCCGAGTTCCGGCATCGGCGCCACGCCGCCGCGCTCGGCGACCAGCCGCGAGACGTCGGAGTCGGGATCGCCGAGGTCGCCGAAGTGGCGGGCGCGGGTCGGGCAGGCCTGCACGCAGGCCGGCTGCCGGTCCGCTGCGTCGAGCTTGTCGTTGTAGATGCGGTCCACGCACAGCGTGCATTTCTTCATCACCCCCTCGACCGCGCTGTACTCGCGCGCGCCGTAGGGGCAGGCCCAGCTGCACAGCTTGCAGCCGATGCACTTGTCCTCGTCGACCAGCACGATGCCGTCCTCGGCGCGCTTGTAGCTGGCGCCGGTCGGGCACACGGTGACGCAGGCCGGCGTCTCGCAATGCAGGCAGCTGCGCGGGAAGTGGAGCGTTTGCGCCGGTTGCCTGGTGGCTGCATCGGCTTCCAGCTCGTAGCTGTGCACGCGGTTGAACCACACGCCCTGCGGCGACTCGCCATACGGGCGCTCGTCGGTCAGCGGGCCGGCGATGCCGCCGGCGTTCCATTCTTTGCAGCTGGTCGCGCAGGCATGGCAACCGACGCAGGTGTCGAGGTCGATCACCAGGCCGAGCTTCTTCTTCGACGGCGGCGGCAGCGCGGTCATCGGCGGCCTGCCTCGCGCCGTGCGCGGAAGCCCGCGCCGTAGCGCAGCGGACGGTCGTCCGCTTGGTCGAACCCCAGCGGCGCGAACTGCGGCGCGCTCTCGTCGCGGGCCTCGACCTTGCGGATCGCGACCCGCAGGTCGAACCATGCGGCCTGCCCGGTCACCGGGTCGGCGTTGGCGTAGTCGCCCTTCGGGGTCACGTCGGAAATCAAGTGATTGAGCAGGAAGCCCTGCCGGCCCTCCGGGGCGTCCTTCGCCAGCCGCCACGCGCCCTTGCGCTTGCCGATCGCGTTCCAGGTCCAGACCGTGTCCGCTTGCACGTTGGCGGCGAACTTCGCCTGCACGGTAATCGTGCCGTGGTGCGAAGCGACCTCGATCCAGTCCTCGTCGGCGATGCCGTGGCGCGCGCCGGTGTCCGGATGCAGGTAGAGCCAGTTGCGCGCGGCGATCTGCCGCAGCCACGCGTTCTGGCTGCCCCACGCGTGGTACATGAACATCGGCCGCTGGGTCACGGCATTGAGCGGGAAGGCCTCGCGCGAGGTCTGGTCGTGCTCGAACGGCTCGTACCAGATCGGCAGCGGATCGAAGTACGTGGCGACACGCTCGCGATGCTCCGCCGGTGGCTGGTGCGCACCGTGTCCCTGCGCCGCAAGGCGGAACTTCTGCAGGGTCTCCGAATACAGCTGCAGCACGATCGGTCGGTCGTCGGGCACGAAGCCGAAGCGCTGGGCCCATTGCAGGTAATCGCGATTGGCCATCTTGAAGTAGCGCGCAGACTTGGGCACCGGCGCATGCCAGAAGCCGCCGTGTTCGATGTAACGCTGCAGCTGCTCGGGATTCGGCGCGCCCTTGCCTTCCTGCGTGCCGTCCTCGCCGCGCCAGCCGGCCAGCAGGCCGACGCCCGGCGCGCGCTCGTGGCGGACGATGTAGTCGGCGTAGTCGCGGTACTTCGGGCTGCCGTCCGCATGCACCAGGCCCGGCAGGCCCAGGCGCGCGCCGAGTTCGATCAGCACCGACTGGAAGCCGCGCACGTCGCGCGGACGGCCATCGGCCCCGGGTTGCGTCGCCGGGTCGAACACCGGGTGGCGGATCGCGTCGCTGGCGGCATCCGCGTCGCTGATCGGGCGATCCAGCAGGCTGATCGCGTCGAAGCGTTCGAGGTAGGTGGTGTCCGGCAGCACCAGGTCGGCGTAGGCCACGGTCTCCGAGGCGTAGGCATCGGAATAGATGATGCGCGGGATCCGGTACTCGCCGTTGGCATCCTTGTCGGTGAGCCAGGCGATGGTCTCGCGGGTGTTCATCGCCGAGTTCCAGCCCATGTTGGCCATGAACATCAGCAGGGTGTCGATCTTGTAGGGATCGCCGGCCCAGGCGTTGCGGATGACCGTGTGCATCATCCCGTGCGCGGACAGCGGGTACGCCCACGAGTAGGCGTGGTCGATGCGGCGCGGCTGGCCCTGCGCATCGACGACGAGGTCCTCGGGCCCGTGCACGAAGCCCAGCGGCGCGGCATCCAGCACGCCTTCCGGCCCGCGCGCCTTGCCAGGGCGGTTGCCCGGCGGGACCGGCTTCGGGAACGGCGGCTGGTAGCGGAACGAGCCCGGTGCATCCACCGCGCCCAGCAGCAGTTGCAGCAGGTGCAACGCGCGGCAGGTGTGGAAGCCGTTGCTGTGCGCGCTGATCCCGCGCATCGCATGCATCGCCACCGGGCGGCCTTCCATCGAGGCGTGCGCGCGGCCCCAACTGTCGGTCCAGGCGATCGGCAGTTCCAGCTTGCTGTCGAAGGCGGCCTCGGCCAGTTCGCGTGCAATGCGGCGGATGGTGTCGGCGGGGATGCCGCAGCGCTCGCTCACCGCATCCGGCGCATGGCGCGGATCGAGGTAGCGATCCACGACCCGTTGGAACACCGGTCGCGCGGTGCGGCCGTCGGCCAGTGCGTAGGTGCCGACCACGGCGGGGGCGATGTCGATCGCATTCGCATCGGTCGCCGCGTTGGCCCGCGCATCCCAGCACAGCGGGTTGCCATCGGCGTCGCGGGCGAACAGGCCGTCGTCGGCGCCGCCAGGGTGGTCGACCACCAGCCAGTGCGCGTTCGCGTAGCGCACCAGGTAGTCGAGGTCGATGCGGTCGGTCCGGAGCAATTCATGCACCAGGGCGAAGGCGAACAGGCCGTCGGTGCCGGGACGGATGCCGATCCATTCGTCGGCGATCGCGCCGTAGCCGGTGCGCACCGGGTTGACCGCGACGATCTTGGCGCCGCGCGCCTTCAGCTTGCCCAGGCCGAGCTTGATCGGGTTGCTGTCGTGGTCTTCGGCCACGCCCCACAGCATCAGGTAGCGGGCGTGGTCCCAGTCGGGCTCGCCGAATTCCCAGAAGCTGCCGCCGACGCTGTACAGCCCGCCCGTGGCCATGTTCACCGAGCAGAAGCCGCCGTGCGCCGCGTAGTTCACCGTGCCGAATTGCTGCGCCCACCAGCCGGTCAGTGCCTGGCTCTGGTCGCGGCCGGTGAAGAACGCGAGTTCATCGGGGTTGCGCTCGCGGATCGGCTTCAGCCACGACACCGCGATGTCGAGCGCCTCGTCCCATTCGATCTCGCGGAACTCGCCCGCGCCGCGTTCGCCCACCCGCAGCAGCGGCTTGCGCAGGCGCGCCGGCGAGGCGTGCTGCATGATCCCGCTGGCCCCCTTCGCGCACAGCACGCCCTTGTTGACGGGGTGGTCGGGGTTGCCCTGGATGTAGCGGATCCTGCTCTGGCCAAGCGCGTTGTCCTGCAGCCAGACCTTGATGCCGCAGCGGCAGGCGCACATGTAGCAGGTGGTCGCCACGACCTCGTCGCCGGGCGAGGGCGAGAGGTCGATGGCGGGTTCGCGCGGCGCGGCGGTCATGCGGGCATTGTGCCCGCCGCGCCCCGGCCTGGACACCTCGGCGGTCGCTTACTTCGGCGGCTCGATGGTGATCGCGGGATCGTCGTAGCGCGAGTAGCGGATGCTGGCCTGCCCGGACTTGCCATCCGTGCCGCCGGCGGTCTCGATCTTGATCGGCAGGCCCTTGGGCCCGATCCACAAGGCAGTCTCGGCCTTCACGGGCTTGGTCTGGCGCACGATGTACTTGCGCGACGGTTGGCCGGCGACCATCGCGCGCCCCGCTTCCTCGGCGGTCAGGCCGTCCGCGGCGGCTGCGAGGCTGGCGGGATCGCGCCACTTCGCCAGCGTGCCGGCGGGCAGCGGAACCTGCATCGTGCGTCCCTGTGCCTGCAGGTACATGGTGTCGCCGATCACCACCTGGGTGCCGGCACCAGGCACCACCATGCGGAAGCGATCCGGCGCCACATGGTCCATCTCGCTGGTAACCGGCTTGGCCCCGGGACGCTCCACCATCGTCATGGTCGCGTGGTAGCGCTTGAGCGCCGCGAACTTGCGCAGGGCGTCGAGCACCGCATCGCGAGCCGCCGGCGTGTCCGCGGGCGTGGCCGTCGTGGCGGGGGTCGATGCGGCCGTTTCCGTCGATGGCACCGGCAGCGATGCTTGCGCCGCCTGGGTGGGACTGGCTGGTGCGGCGGGAACTGCAGCGGTGTCCTTCGACTCGGATTCCTGCGGTGGCTGCGTGCAGGCCGCGAGGATCAGGGAGAGGGGCAACAGCAACGAGAGGGTGGTCTTCGACATGGTGCGGATCCGGAATGGGGCGGGTCGTGGCAGGCACGGCGCAGGGCCGTGGCTGGCGGCATAATCCTCGCATGGACCGCTACGAACGCATCATCGCCCTGCACCGCGTGCTGCAGGCCGCGCGCCGCCCCGTCACCGTGGCCCGGCTGCAGGACGAGCTCGGCTGCTCGCGGGCGACGGTGTACCGCGACCTCGCCTTCCTGCGCGATGGCCTGATGGCCCCGCTGGTCGGCGACGGCGAGGCCGGCTTCCATTACGACAAGGCCGAGTCCGAGCGCTTCGAGCTGCCCGGGCTGTGGCTGAACTCCGAGGAGCTGCACGCCCTGCTCGCCGCGCAGCAGCTGCTGTCGCGCAGCAGCGGCGGGATGCTGTCCTCGGCGCTGGCGCCGCTGCAGCAACGCGTGGAGAAGCTGCTTGACGCGCACTCCGGCGGCAAGACCTGGCCGGTGGAACGGGTGCGGGTGATCCCGCACCGCGGCCGGCGGATGGACGAGCACGTGTTCCGGATCGTGGCCTCGGCGGTACTGGAGCGGCGCAAGCTCGCATTCGACTACCGCGCGCGCTCGACCGACGAGAAGAGCCGGCGCAACTGCAGCCCGCAGCGGCTCACGCATTACCGCGACAACTGGTACCTCGACGCCTGGGACGAGGACAAGCAGGGCCTGCGCAGCTTCTCGATCGACCGCATCTCCGCCGCGCGGCTGGCCGACGGCGTCGCCCGCGACGTCGAGGATGCCGCGCTGAATGCGCACCTCGCCGGCAGCTACGGCATCTTCTCCGGCGCGCCCAAGGGCTGGGCGACCATCGTGTTCAGCGCCAAGGCGGCGCGCTGGGTGGCCGACGAGCACTGGCATTCGCAGCAGCAGGGCCGGTTCCTCGCGGACGGGCGCTACGAGCTGAAGGTGCCGTACTCGGTGCCGCGCGAATTGCTGATGGACGTGCTGCATTACGGCGGCGACGCCGAGATCGTGGAGCCCAAGGTGCTGCGCGAGCAGATGCGCGCGATGCTGCAGCTGGCGATCTCGAACTACGACTGATGGCGGCCGCAGGCGCACCGACGATCGCCCCCGGCGAGGCCGTGGCGCTGGTGCTCGGCGCCGGCGGCGCGCGCGGGCTCGCGCAGATCGGGGTGATCGAGGCCTTGCAGGCGCGCGGCATGCGCATCGTGGCGATCGCCGGCTCGTCGAGCGGGGCGCTGGTCGGCGGCGCGTGCGCGGCCGGCAAGCTGGCCGACCTGCGCGACTGGATGCTGCGCACCCCGCGCGGGGCGATGCTGCGCCTGCTCGACCCGGGCTTCGGCCGGCCGGCGCTGTTCACCGGCAACCGCCTGGTGCGGGCGCTGCGCGAGGTAGTCGGCGAGCCGCGCATCGAGGATCTGCCGATCGAATTCACCGCGGTCGCGGTGGACCTGTTGCGCCAGCGCGAGGTCTGGTTGCGCCGCGGCGACCTGTGGGACGCGGTCCGCGCGTCGTTCGCGATCCCCGGGGTGTTCACCCCGTTCGAACTGCATGGCCGCGAACTGGTCGATGGCGGCCTGCTGGCGCCGCTGCCGATCACCGCGACCCGCCTCTCGGACGCGCATCGCCTGATCGCGGTGGACATGCATGGCTGGCCGCAGGTGCCGCCGGGCGACCCGGCGCGCGACGAGGACGATGGCGGGCGCTCGGCGCCGGGCGTGCTCGGGCGCTGGATCGACCGCCACTTCGGCGACGACGCCGATGGCGACGGCCGCCCCGACCATCGCTTCGGCCTGACCGAGACCATGTCGCGCGCGCTGGACACCATGCAGGCGCAGATCGCCCGCGTGCAGCTGGCGCTGGATCCGCCCGAGCTGGTCATCCGCATCCCGCGCGATGCCTGCCAGTTCTACGAATTCTGGCGCGCGGCCGAGCTGGTCGAGATCGGCCGGCGCGAGGCCGACAAGGCGCTGGATGCCGCCGGCTACTGAGCGTCGCAGCCGGTGAGAAGGCCCGGCCGCACCCTGCGGGCGACCCGAACCGGAGCCCCGCGATGACCCGCCAAGACCTCGATGTGCTGCTGCGCCGCGCCGTGACCCTCGGCACCCTGGCCGTGCTGCTGATCCCCGCCGCGCGCGGTCACCATGAATGGCTCGGCTGGCTGCCGCTGTGGCTGGTTGGGATGCCGTTGTCGGCGTGGTGGAGCCTGCGCGGCTTCCCGGTGCCGGCGCTCGCGCTGCGCCTGCCGCAGCGGCGCCGCGTGCAGGCCGCCCGCCGCGGTCGCCGCCCGCATGCGCGGCCGGTGCTGGCCCGGCGGGCCTGACCTCCCTCACATCGGCCGCCCGTGGGGGCTGTGCTAGCGTTCCGGGTCCCGATCCACCCGGAGCCATTCCCGATGTCCCAGCTGTCCAATGCCTGCCTCATCGCCGGCCTCGCCATCGCCGGCGGCGCCTCGGCGCAAACCCCCGGCGACCAGGATCCCTACGCCTGGCTGGAGGACGTCGAGGGCGCCAAGTCGCTCGACTGGGTCAAGGCCCGCAACGCCAAGGCCGAGGCCGAGATCGCCGGCACCCCGGCGTTCAAGTCGCTGGAGGCGGACATCCGCGCGATCCTCGATTCCGACGCCAAGATCCCCGGCGTCGAGAAGATCGGCGACCACTACTACAACTTCTGGAAGGACAAGCAGCACGAGCGCGGCATCTGGCGCCGCACCACGCTGGCCGAGTACCGCAAGCCCGACCCGAAGTGGGAGACCGTGCTCGACCTGGACGCGCTGAACGCCGCCGAGGGCGCGCGTTGGGTCTGGCACGGCGCCGACTGCCTGCGGCCGAAGTACCAGCGTTGCCTGGTCGCGCTGTCGCCGGGCGGCTCGGATGCCGACGTCACCCGCGAGTTCGACCTGGCCACCAAGCAGTTCGTGGATGGCGGCTTCTCCCGCCCGGAGGCCAAGGGCGGCCTGGCGTGGATCGACGAGGACACGGTGTACGTGTTCACCGACTTCGGCGAGGGCACGCTGACCAGCTCGGGCTATCCGAACATCGTCAAGGAATGGAAGCGCGGCACCCCGATGTCGGCGGCGAAGACGGTGTACGAAGGCAAGCCGGGCGACATGTACATCGCCGCCAGCCGCGACCACACGCCGGGCCACCAGCGCGACTTCGTCAGTCGCACCATCGCGTTCTGGAACGACGAGCTGTACCTGCGGAACAAGGACGGCAGCCTGGCCAAGGTCGATGCGCCGAACAGCGCGCAGAAGGGCGTGCACAAGGACTGGCTGCTGCTGGAACTGCGCGACCCCTACGAAGCGGGCGGCAAGACCTATGCGCCGGGGTCGCTGATCGCCACGAACTTCAATGATTTCATGGCCGGCAAGCGCGACTTCAGCGTGCTGTTCGCGCCCGACGAGAAGTCCTCGCTGGCCGGCTACGCGTGGACCAAGGACCACCTGGTCCTCAACGTCATGGAGGACGTGAAGAACCGCCTGTCGGTGCTGACCCCGGGCAAGGACGGCTGGGCCCGGTCCGCGTTCGTCGGCGCGCCGTCGATCGGCACCGTCGGCGTCGGTGCGGTGGATGCCGACGACAGCAACGCGGTGTGGCTGACCGCCACCGATTTCCTCACCCCGACCACGCTGTCGATCGCCGAGATCGGGCGCGCGCCCGAAGTGCTGAAGTCCAACCCGGCGTTCTTCGACGGCAGCAAGCACGTCATGGAGCAGCACTTCGCCACGTCAAAGGACGGCACCAGGGTGCCGTACTTCCTGGTCCGTCCGAAGGACCTGAAGTTCGACGGCAAGGCGCCGACCCTGCTGTACGGCTACGGCGGCTTCACCGTGTCGATGACGCCGACCTATTCGGGCGGCATCGGCAAGGGCTGGCTGGAGAAGGGCGGCGTGTACGCGCTGGCCAACATCCGCGGTGGCGGCGAATACGGCCCGCGCTGGCACCAGGCGGCATTGAAGGCGAACCGGCACAAGGCCTACGAGGACTTCGCCGCGATCGCCGACGACCTGGTCGCGCGCAAGGTCACCTCGCCCAGGCACCTCGGCACCATGGGCGGCAGCAATGGCGGCCTGCTGATGGGCAACATGCTGACCCAGTACCCGGAGAAGTTCGGCGCGATCGTGGTGCAGGTGCCGCTGCTCGACATGAAGCGCTACAGCAAGCTGCTGGCGGGCGCGTCGTGGATGGCCGAATACGGCGACCCCGACACGGCGGACTGGGCGTTCATCCAGACCTTCTCGCCCTACCACCTGTTCGATCCGAAGAAGGATTACCCGCCGACCTTCTTCGCCACCTCGACCAAGGACGACCGCGTCCACCCGGCGCATGCGCGCAAGATGATGGCGATGATGGAAGCGGCCGGGAAGGACGTGCGCTACTACGAGAACATCGAAGGCGGCCATGGCGGCGCGGCGAACAACGCACAGGCGGCGCACATGAACGCGCTGGCCTATACCTTCCTGTGGCAGCAGCTCACCAAGGATGGTGCCGCGAGCGATTCCGGGGACGCAGGCGGATCCAAGCGCGAGCGTCGCCCACGCGGTGCGATCTCCGGATCCCGCCTGTAACCTCGCGTGCGGGCGCCCTGAAGGGCCGCCCGCATGCGGCCCATGCCGGGTGCTTCCACGATGAACCCCGCAAGTTCCCACCCGTGGCGGCGACGCACCAGGTGACGCCGTCGCCCGACCGGAGCCCACGATGAAACCGCATGCCCTCCTGCTCGCACTCGCCTTCGCCATGACCGCACCCACCCACGCCGCCGACACCCCTACCCCGCCCGACGTGGCGAAGAAGCCGCATGTCGTGCGCGCCCCGTTCGGCGCCGAGCGCCAGGACGAGTACTACTGGCTGCGCGACGACACCCGCAAGGACCCGGCGATGCTGGCCTACCTGCAGGCCGAGAACGCCTATGCCGATGCGCTGCTCGCCCCGACCAAGCCGGTGCAGGATGCGATGTACGGCGAGATCGTGGCGCGCATCAAGCAGGACGACGCCTCGGTGCCGTTCCGCGAACGCGGCTGGTGGTACTACAGCCGCTTCGAGGCCGGCAAGGACTACCCGATCCATGCCCGCCGCAAGGACGTGGGCGGCATCGACGCGCTGTCGATCCTGCGCGCGAACGAGGCGGCCGACTTCGCCGGCGAGGAGGTGCTGCTGGACGTCAACGCACTGGCCGCGGGCAAGGACTACTTCGCGGTGGGCGGGCGCGACGTCAGCCAGGACAACCGGTTCCTGGTGTACGGCGACGACACCAATGGCCGGCGCCAGTACACGCTGCGGGTGAAGGACCTGGCGACCGGCAAGACCCTGCCCGACGCGATCCCGGGCACCGCCGGCTACGCGGTGTGGGCCGACGACAACAAGACCTTCTTCTACATCGAGAACGACCCGGAGACGCTGCTGAGCAAGCGCGTGCGCAAGCACGTGGTCGGCACCGACCCAAAGGCCGACCCGGTCGTGTACGAGGAAGCCGACGACACGTTCTACATGGGCATCGGCCGCACCCGCGACGACGCCTACATCGTGATCGCGCTGGACAGCACGGTGTCCAACGAGACGCGCTACGCGCCGGCGTCGGACCCCGCGCAGTTCAAGGTGCTGGCGCCGCGCGAACGCGACGTCGAATACGACGCCGACCACCATGGCGGCCGCTGGGTGATCCGCACCAATGCCGATGGCGCGACCAACTTCAAGCTGGTCACCGCCGCCGACGGCAGCGCCTCGCGCAAGGACTGGCGGGACTGGGTCGCGCACGACCCGAAGGTGTTCATCGAGGGCATCGAGCTGTTCGACGGCTTCGCCGCCATCGCCGAGCGCTCGGGCGGGCTGGAGCGCGTGCGCATCCTCAAGGACGGCGCCTTGGACTACGTGAAGGCCGACGAGACCGCGTACTCGATGGGCCTGGACGTCAACGCCGAGCCGGCCACCGACTGGCTGCGCTACAGCTACACCTCGCTGGCGATGCCGGCGACGACCTACGAACTCAACGTCAGGACCGGCGAGCGCCGCGAGCTCAAGCGCCAGCCGGTGCCCGGCTACGACCCGGCGAACTACGTGACCGAACGCCTGTGGGCGACCGCCCGCGACGGCACCAAGGTCCCGGTGTCGATCGTGTACCGCAAGGGCTTCGAAAAGGACGGCAAGGCCGCGTTGCTGCAGTACGGCTACGGCAGCTATGGCGCGTCGATGGACCCGGGCTTCTCGGTCACCACGGTGAGCCTGCTCGACCGCGGCATGGCCTACGCGATCGCGCACATCCGCGGCGGCCAGGAAATGGGCCGGCAGTGGTACGAGGACGGCAAGCTGCTGCACAAGCAGAACACCTTCACCGACTTCATCGACGTCACCGACTTCCTGGTCAAGGAAGGCTACGCGGCGAAGGACCGGGTGGCGGCGCTGGGCGGCAGCGCCGGCGGCCTGCTGATGGGCGCGGTCGCCAACATGGCGCCGGAGAAGTACCGCGTGATCCTCTCGCAGGTGCCGTTCGTGGACGTGGTGACCACGATGCTGGACCCCAGCATCCCGTTGACCACCAACGAGTACGACGAGTGGGGCAACCCGGAGCAGAAGCCGTACTACGACTACATGCTCGGCTATTCGCCCTACGACAACCTGGCCCGCAAGGCCTATCCGGCGATGTTCGTGGGCACCGGCCTGTGGGATTCGCAGGTGCAGTACTGGGAGCCGACCAAGTACGTCGCCCGCTTGCGCGACCTGAACGCCTCGCAGGCGCCGGTGGTGTTCCGCACCAACATGGAAGCCGGCCACGGCGGCAAGTCGGGGCGCTTCCGCCGCTATCGCGAGCAGGCCGAGATGTATGCGTTCATGCTCGACCAGCTGGGCGTCGAAGCCGGCAAGTAAATTGCACCCGCCCCGCCGCACCGGCTCGCCAGGGGCGGCGACCCTCGATCGGGACGTCCTGTCCCGACTCGGGTCGGCGGGCTGTCCTGCCCGCCTCGCCTGCCCCTCGCCTTGCCGATGCGTCGGTTCCGGCCGATGACGCGCTGGGCGTGGTGGCTGCTCGCCTACGCCAGCCTCGCGCTGGGGATCATCGGCATCGTGGTGCCGGGGCTGCCGACCGTGCCGTTCGTGCTGCTGGCCGCGTTCGCCGCGGCGCGCGGCTCCGAACGCTTGCGTGCGCGCCTGCTGGCCGACCCGCGTTTCGGCCCGGTGATCCGCGACTGGGAGCGCGAGGGCGCGGTGTCGCGCCGTGCCAAGCGCCTGGCCACCGCGATGATGTCCATCTGCGCGGTGCTGCTGTTCGCCACCGCGCCGCGCGCGTGGATGGCCGGCATCGGCACGCTGGCCATGGCGCTGGTCGCGGCATGGCTCTGGCGCCGCCCGGAGCCGCGACACTGAGCGGGGCCGCGGGTACACTGCGGCCATGACCAAGCGCCTCGCCTTCGCCTCGTTCCTGCTCTGCGTCCTCGCCGGTTGCGGCAACAAGGGCCCGCTGGTGATGCCGGATGCGCCGCCGGAACCGGCCGCGGCCCCAGCCGCCGAAGCCCCGGCCAGCGACGCCGCACCCGCCACGGGTACGCCGGCCGCGCGCCGCTGAGCCGGCCGATGGCCGGCGGACTGCGCTTCACCAAGATGCATGGCGCGGGCAACGACTTCGTCGTTCTCGACCTGCGCGACGGCGCGCCGCCGCCGGATGCCGCGGCCTGCGCGCGGATCGCCGATCGCCATCGCGGCGTCGGCTGCGACCAGCTGCTGACCGTCGAGGCGCCGCGCAGCGCCGGTGCGGTCGCGTCCTACCGGATCTGGAACGCGGACGGCAGCGTGGCGGGCCAATGCGGCAACGGCGCGCGTTGCATCGCGGCCTGGCTGGTGCGCGCGGGCGCGGCGCCGGCGTCCGGGGCGTTCGCGATCGACAGCCCGGCCGGCCGCCACGAGGTGGCCCGCGACGCGGCGGGCGGCTTCGTCATCGACATGGGCATCCCCGACTTCGCCCCGGAGGCGTTGCCGATGCGCGGGTGGTCGGCGCCGCAGGCGGAGTACGCGCTCGAGGTCGACGGCATCGTGCTGCGCTTCGGCGCCGTGTCGATGGGCAATCCGCATGCAGTGGTCGAGGCCGCCGACCTGGCGCATGCGCCGGTGGATCGCCTCGGCAAGGCCCTGCAGGCGCATGGCGCGTTCCCGGAGTCGGTGAACGTCGGCTTCGTCGAAGTCGTGGCGGCCGACCACCTGCGCCTGCGCGTGCACGAGCGCGGCGCCGGCGAAACCCTGGCCTGCGGCAGCGGCGCCTGCGCGGCGGTTGCGGTGCTGACCCGCCAGGGGCGGTTGCCGGCCGGCGCGCCGGTGGCGGTCGACCTGCCCGGGGGCCGGCTGCGCATCCAGTACGATCCCGCCAGCGGCCATGTCCGCATGGGCGGGCCCACCGCCTTCGTGTTCGACGGAACGATGTCCGGGGAGGACCAGCCGTGACCATGGGATTCGACCAGACCGAGCGCCTCGGGGCGCACGAAGTCGCCGCCTGGCTGCGCCGGCACCCGGCGTTCCTGCAGCAGTTCCCCGACCTCGCGCTGACCCTGGTGGTGCCGCGCGAGAACGGCCCGGCGGCATCGCTGGCCAGCTACCAGCTGGAGGTGCTGCGCGACAAGAACCGCGAGTTGTCGCGGCGCTTGCAGGAGCTGTTCGGCAACGCGCAGGAGAACGAGCGGCTGGCGGTGCGCACGCACCAGCTGACGCTCGCGCTGATGAAGCAGGACAGCGCCGCCGCGACCCTGCGCGCGATGGCGGCCTCGCTGGCGGAAGACTTCCACGGCGACCTGGTGCGGATCGTGTCGTTCCATCCGGTCGCCGGCATCGACGATGCCGAGTGGCTGCAGGTGATCGCCGAGGGCGACCGCCGCCTGGATGGCTTCCGCGACCTGCTGGGCAGCGGCGAACCGGTCTGCGGCCGCCTGCATCCCGACAAGAACGCGCTGCTCTACGGCCTGCGCGCGGAAGACGTGCAGAGCTCCGCCCTGCTGGTGCTGCCGGGGATCGGCCTGGTCGCGGTCGGCAGCCGCGACCCCAACCGCTTCTTCCCGGGCATGGGCACCCTGTTCCTGCGCATGATGGGCGAGGCGCTGGCCGCCGGGCTGCAGCGCTTCCAGGCATGAGATGAGCGCCGCGGCCGGCCCGGTCGGGGAGTTCCTGGCGCAGCTCGCGGTCGAACGCCGCAGCTCCGCGCATACCCTGGACGCCTACGCGCGCGACCTCGCCGCGCTGGCGGGCTGGGCCGGCGCCAGGCGGCGCGACCTGCTCGCGCTGGATGCCGAGGACCTGCGCGCCTTCGTCGCCGCCGAGCATCGCCGCGGGCTGTCGCCGACCTCGCTGCAGCGGCGCCTGTCGGCCTGCCGCAGCTTCTACCGCTGGTTGCTCAAGCACGGCCGCATCGCCGCCAGCCCGGCCGACGCGGTGCGCGCACCGAAGGCGCCGCGCAAGCTGCCGCAGGTGCTGGACGTCGACGAGGCGGTGCAGCTGGTCGAGGTGCCGACCGCAGGGCCGCTGGGCCTGCGCGACCGCGCGCTGCTGGAACTGTTCTATTCCTCGGGGCTGCGCCTGTCGGAGGCCTGCGCGCTGCGCTGGATGGACCTCGACCTGGCCTCCGGCCTGGTGACCGTGCTCGGCAAGGGCGGCAAGCAGCGCGTGGTGCCGGTGGGCTCGCATGCCTGCCAGGCGCTGCAGGCCTGGCGGACGGCGTCGGACGGCGCGCAGGACCGCTTCGTGTTCCCGGGGCGCGGCGGCCGGCGGATCTCCGCGCGCGCGGTGCAGGTCCGGCTGCGCCAGCTGGCGATGCGCCAGGGCGTGTACAAGCGCGTGCACCCGCACCTGTTGCGCCACAGTTTCGCCAGCCACGTGCTGGAATCCTCGGGCGACCTGCGCGGCGTGCAGGAGCTGCTGGGGCATGCCGACATCGCGACCACCCAGATCTACACCCACCTCGATTTCCAGCACCTCGCGCGGGTCTACGACGCCGCGCATCCGCGGGCGAAGCGCAAGGGCGACGCCGGCGCTTGACCGCGCTCAAGGCGGCGCGCGCGGCGCGGCGGCATCCTGCCGCCATGGTCGAGACGATCGAAGGCTGGCGCTGCATCGGCTGCGGCAAGGTGGAAGCCACGCGGCCGTGCATCGGCGTGTGCCAGGACCGCAAGGTGGAATTGGTGGCGGCCGAGGACTATGCCGAACTGGCGTGGCGGGTGGCGCAACTGGAGGAGGCATTGGCGCTGATCGCGCGCGTCGACCCGAAGCCGGACCGGTTGCAGGAAAGTTGGGACGCCTTGCAAGCCCGCGCCCGCGCGTTGCTGGCGGACGCCCCGCCCGCGTGATCGCGGGTCAGTCGCCGCCGGTGCGCGGCTGCAGGATGTGCCAGCTGTCGATCTCCAGCGCGCAGTCGTAGCGTGCGTCGAGGCCGCGACGGCGGACCGCGTCGACGAAGGCGGCGTAGCGCGCGTCGATGCCCTCCGCCCAACGCGCGACCTCCGGCGCGGAGGCGTGCACCCGGTGGCGATAGGTCACCCGCGGGAGGTGCGCGATCGTGCAGGTCTCGGACAGCCGCAGGCACAGGTCGTAGTCCGCGGCGTCGGCGTGTGCGGCCCGGTAGCCGCCCGCCGCGCGGTAGGCGCTGGCGCGCAGCAGCCGCAGCGGTCCGGTCATGAAGTCCAGCAGGAGCGCATCGGGCGTGTACGGCAGCGCGCACAGCGGCCCCGGGCCGAGCACGCGGCCGCCGGCATCGACCAGCACATGGCGCCCGTAGGCCATGCCGGCATCGGGCCATTCGCGCAACACGGCGAGCAGCGTCGCCAGGGCATCGGGTTCCAGCAGGTCGTCGCCATCGAGCACGCCCAGCACCTCGCTGCGCGCCTGCAAGGCGGCGGCGTGCAGGGCCTCGGCTTCGGTCGCGGCGGCGTGTTCGGACACGCGCAGGCGTGGATCGCCGGCGGCCGCGGCCTGCAGGGCGGCGGGATCGGTGTCGACCCCGACCAGGATGGCCTCCCATGCCACTGGTGCTTGCGCGCGCAGGCTGGCCAGCGCATCGGCAAC
This sequence comes from Thermomonas mangrovi, assembly GCF_028201335.1. NCBI lineage: Bacteria > Pseudomonadati > Pseudomonadota > Gammaproteobacteria > Lysobacterales > Lysobacteraceae > Thermomonas > Thermomonas mangrovi. Next base: position 50,042 of record NZ_JAPEVV010000003.1, on the reverse strand, counting down.
GAACGCGGCCGCGGCGCGCACGGGGATCAGGATCGACACCTCCGGCGCGGTCATCGCGCGGAATCCGTCGCCGGCTTCGGCTTGAGCACATGGCGTGCACGCACCCCCAGCGACAGGGCGTGGGTGGCATCCATCCCGCGGCGTTGCAGGGCGCGTTGCGCGGCTTCGAAGGCGGTGCGTACCTGGCGCAGGCGGTTGCCTTGCGACACCGAGGTGGCGCGGATGCGGTAGGCGTACAAGGCGCGCGGCAGGTGCTCCACCGGGTAGCGTTCCGACAGGCGCAGGCAGAAGTCGTAATCGGTCGAGACGTCCAGCGCGGGATCGAAGCCGCCGAGCGCGCGGTACGCGTCGGCGCGCACGAGGCGGAAATGGTAGGTCATGAAGTCCAGCAGCAGGCGTTCCGGCGAATACGGGGTGCGGAAGCGCGTGCCCGGGCCCAGCACGCGGCCGGCCTCGTCGATCTCCACGTACTCCGAATAGGCCATCCCGAGCTGCGGGCGGGCCTGCATGAAAGCGACCATCGCCGAGAGCGCGTCCGGGGCGAGCAGGTCGTCGCCGTCCAGCACGCCGACATAGGCGCCACGCGCCTCGCGCAGGGCACGGGCGAGGCCGACGCCGATGCCGTGGTTGCGGCCGTCGCCGAGCAGGCGGAAGCGCGGGTCGCGCGCGGCGTAGGCCTTGGCGATCTCCGCCGAGCCGTCGGTGGAGCCGTCTTCCCAGAGCAGCGCCTCCCACTCGGCGTGGTCCTGCGCCCGCAGGCTGTCCAGCGCGGCAGGCAGGAAGCGGGCGGTGTCGAAGACGGGGATGGCGATGCTGACCAACGGTGGCGGCACGGACGCGCTCCTGCTTGAACCCGGGGCGGGCAGCCCCACATCACCGGTTCGAACGGAGAACGCCATGGATCCCAGCCAGAACCCGCATGTCTTCCACGCCACCACCATCGTCTCGGTCCGCCGCGGCGGGCAGGTGGTGATCGCCGGCGATGGCCAGGTGACCCTGGGGCATACGGTGATGAAGGCCAACGCGCGCAAGGTCCGACGCCTGGGCAAGGATGGGCGCGTGCTGGCCGGTTTCGCCGGCGCGGCGGCCGATGCGTTCACCCTGTTCGAGTTGTTCGAGGCCAAGCTGGAGAAGCACGGCCAGCTGACCCGCGCCGCGGTCGAGATGGCCAAGGATTGGCGCACCGAGCGCCGCTTCGGCAAGCTCGAGGCGCTGCTCGCGGTGGCCGATGCCGAGACCTCGCTGGTGATCAGCGGCACCGGCGACGTGATCGAGCCGGAGGACGGGCTGATCGCGATCGGCTCCGGCGGCATGTACGCCCTGTCCGCCGCGCGCGCGCTGCTGGCGCACACCCAACTGGATGCGAAGACCATCGCCACCGAGGCGCTGGGCATCGCCGGCGATGTCTGCATCTACACCAACCGCAACATCGTGGTCGAGCAGCTCTGAGCGCCGGCCCGGCGTATCGAGGGCAGACCGATCAACCAAGCGAGTATCGGGGAGCGACTTGATCGGTCTGCCCTCGGTGCGCCGCACCACAGGACACATGCCATGACCGACTCCTCCTCCATGACCCCGCGCGAGATCGTCGCCGAGCTCGATCGCCACATCGTCGGCCAGCACGCGGCCAAGCGCGCGGTCGCCATCGCCCTGCGCAACCGCTGGCGGCGCGCGCAGCTCGCGCCCGAACTGCGCAACGAGGTGATGCCGAAGAACATCCTGATGATCGGCCCGACCGGCGTCGGCAAGACCGAGATCGCGCGGCGCCTGGCCACGCTGGCGAACGCGCCGTTCGTGAAGGTCGAGGCGACCCGCTTCACCGAGGTCGGCTACGTCGGCAAGGACGTCGAGCAGATCATCCGCGACCTCGCCGACACTGCGGTCAAGCTGCATCGCGCGCAGGCCAAGCAGCGCGTGCGCACCCAAGCCGAGGAACGCGCCGAGGAGCGCATCCTCGACGCCCTGCTGCCGCGCCGCGAGGCGCCGCCGTCGTTCGGCTTCAACCCCGCCGCCAGCGCCACCGTCGACATCGGCGCCGAGCCCTCGTCGCAGGCGTCCTCGACGCGGCAGAAGCTGCGCAAGCAGTTGCGCGCTGGTGAGCTGGACGCGCGCGAGATCGAGCTCGACCTCAGCATGAACATCGGCGTCGACATCATGGCCCCGCCCGGCATGGAGGAGATGGGCCAGCAGCTGCGCCAGGTGTTCGGCCAGCTCGCCGGCGCCAAGACCCACAAGAAGACCATGACCATCCAGGCCGCGCGCCCGCTGCTGCTGGAGGAAGAAGCCGGCAAGCTGGTCAACGAGGAGGAGGTGCGCGAACGCGCGATCGAGTCCTGCGAGCAGCACGGCATCGTCTTCATCGACGAGATCGACAAGGTCGCCAAGCGCAGCGAGGGCCACGGCGCCGACGTCAGCCGCGAGGGCGTGCAGCGCGACCTGCTGCCGCTGGTCGAGGGCAGCACGGTCAGCACCAAGTACGGCCCGGTGCGCACCGACCACATCCTGTTCATCGCCAGCGGTGCGTTCCACCTCGCCAAGCCCTCCGACCTGATCCCGGAAATGCAGGGCCGCTTCCCGATCCGGGTGGAACTCACCGCGCTGGGCAAGGACGACTTCGTGCGCATCCTCACCGAGCCGAAGGCGGCGCTCACCACGCAGTACGTCGAGCTGATGGGCACCGAGGGCGTGCGCCTGGCGTTCGCCCCCGACGCGGTGGAGCGGCTGGCCGAGATCGCCGCGCACGTCAACGAGCGCCAGGAGAACATCGGCGCGCGCCGCCTGCACACCGTGCTGGAGCGCTTGCTGGAATCGCTCAGCTTCGAGGCGCCGGACAAGGGCGGCGAGGTCGTGGTCGACCGGGCCTACGTCGACCGCCAACTCGGCGACCTGGTGCAGGATCCGGACCTGTCGCGCTACATCCTCTGAGTGGCGCTACCGCAACGCCCGCAGCCACTGCCGGAACAGCGGCTCCGCATCGAACCGCCGCTCGAGCTCCGCGCGATGCCGCCGCGCGTACGCCAATGCCAGCGTCAGCGGCACGCTGTGCTGCCGGCGGCCATAGGCGGCCTCGCTGATCGCCAGTGCCGCGGTGGCGGCGTGCAGCGGCATCGGGATGACCTCGGCCTTGTTCGCGAACGGCTCGGCGCACAACGCGGGGTCCGAGGTCACCAGGTATTGCCGGCACACGAACGGGCGCTGTGGGTGGATCGAGCAGGCGTTGTCGTCGAGGAATGGACACGCCAGCCCGAGCTTGAAGTAGGCATGGGCGAGGGTGCGTGCGGCGTCCGCGTCGAGGGCGTCCACGCGTTGCAGGAAGGCGTCGGCGAGGCCCGCGTCGCGCAGGCGCTGCTCGCGGTCGGCGAAGCGCGCCTCGATGTCGTGCCGACGCGCCGCCGGCAAGGCCTCCACCAGCCGCAGCAAGGCATGGGCCTCGGGCGGGGTCACCGGAACCGGTTGCGCGCGGCAACAGGCGGAGCAGCCCTTCGCGCAGGCTACCGTGCGGCCGCCGGCCTCTGCCTTGCGCACACCGTGGGCGATCGCGGCGTCGTCGATCGCGCGCTGCGCCGGCAGCAGTTCGTCCAGCCGCGCCGGTGAGGGCGGTTGCGGCGCCGACACCGCGACCGCCGCGCCATCGATGCGCAGCACGAGTTCGATCCGGCGCCGGCGAGGGTCCATGCCGCAGTGAACGGAAGGCCGGGGACGCGCGGGACACCCCTCAGTCGGCGCGCACCCGCCAGGCCTCCGCCAGCGAGATCGCGCCTGCGCGGGCCAGCGCCACCGCGGCCTGGGTGATCGGGACCATGCCGTCCTCGATCGCCACCTGGTGGATGCGGTCGGCTTCGGCGCCGGGCACCACCAGGGTGCGCAGGCGCGGGCTCATCACCAGCAGCTCGTAGACCGCGCGCCGGCCGTGCACGCCGAGGCCTTCGCACTGGCTGCAGCCGCGTCCCGCGTGGAACACCTCCTCGGCGCCGACGCCGAGCAGTTCGCGCATGTGCGCCGGTGCGTCCTCGACCTCACGGCAATGCGGGCAGGTCAGCCGCACCAGCCGTTGCGACATCACCGCCAGCAGGCTGGCGCGCAGCAGGTAGGGCTCGACCCCGAGGTCGAGCAGCCGGGTCACGGTGGTCGCCGCGGTGTTGGTGTGCAGGGTGCTCAGCACGAGGTGGCCGGTGAGCGCGCTTTCCACCGCGATGCCGGCGGTCTCGCGGTCGCGCACCTCGCCGACCATGATCACGTCGGGGTCGTGGCGCAGGAAATTGCGCATCGCGCTGGCGAAGGTGAAACCGGTCGCGCGGTTGACCTGCATCTGCTGGATCTCGGCGACGTGGAACTCCACCGGGTCCTCGATGGTGAGGATGTTGATCCGCTGCTTGCGCAGTTCCAGCAGCATCGCGTACAGGGTGGTGGACTTGCCGCAACCGGTCGGGCCGGTGGTCAGGAACATGCCGTGGCTGCGCGCCATCACGTCGTCGAGGCGCTCGCGGTCGGCCGCGGTCAGGCCGAGCTGGTCGATGTTCCACAGGCTCTCGCGGGCGTCCAGCAGGCGCACCACGACGCTCTCGCCGAACACCGCCGGCAGCGCCGAGATGCGCAAGTCGACCTGGCTGCCGTCCTCCAGCGCGAAGGTGGTGCGGCCGTCCTGCGGGCGCCGGTGCTCGGCCAGGTTCATCCCGCCGAGCACCTTGATCCGGCTGACCACCGCCGCATGCAGGGCATGCAGGAGGCTGCGCACCGGGACCAGTTCGTCGTCGATGCGGAACAGCACGTCGGTGCCGTGTTCGCCCGGCCGCAGGTGGATGTCCGACGCGCGCCGCGCCACCGCGTCGGCGATGAGCCCATGCACCAGGCGAACCACCGGTTGTTCGCGGGCGAGCCGTTGCGCCTCGTCCTCGCTCGCTGCCTGCGCGGGCAGGCTCGGGTCGAGGCCGAGTCGGCGAACGGTTTCCTGGTCCTCGACCCGGTCGTAGCTGCGCGCGATTGCATCGCGGATGCCGCGCATCGTCGCCTGCAGCGGCACCACCCGGTGCGGCGAGATGAACTCCAGCGCCGCCAGCGCCTCGCTGTCGGAGGGGTCTTCCATCGCCGCGGCCAGCAGGCCGCCGTGGATGCACAGGGGCACCACCCGCAGCCGTCGCGCGAGCTGCGGCGACAACAGGGCCGCCGCGGCCGGGTCGGCGCCGACCTCGGGCAGGCGCACCAGCGGGACCTGCAACCGGACCGCCTGGCCATAGCAGCGCTCGCAGGCATCGTCGCCGCTGGCCAGCCACGTCGCCAGGTCGACACCGCCGGGTGCCGCGCGGGTCGCGTAGGTCCCGCGGGCGTGTTCGTCGAGGTAGCGATCCAGCGCCGCGTCGTCGGCCAGCAGCCGCGGCGCGGCGGGCACGATGGTCCGGTGCTCGCCCATGGCATTCCCCCTGCATCCGATGCGTCCAGTCTGCGCCCTGCGCCGGCGGCCTGCATTGCGCGGCGTCAAGCGCCGGCGGTGCGATAATCCGGCCATGAGCACACCCGCAGGCAAGGACGGCACCACCCACTTCGGCTTCCGCGAGGTGCCGGTGGCGGACAAGCAGAAGCTGGTCGGCGAGGTGTTTTCGTCGGTGGCCGGTAAGTACGACCTGATGAACGACGCGATGTCGCTCGGCATCCACCGCATCTGGAAGCGCTACTTCGTGGCCACCGCGCAGGTCCGCAAGGGCGACCGCGTGCTCGACCTGGCCGGCGGCACCGGCGACATCGCCGCGCTGCTGCGCGAGCGGGTCGGCGACGCCGGCGAGCTGGTGCTCGGCGACATCAACGGCGAGATGCTGCGGGTCGGCCGCGACCGCATGACCGACCGCGGCCACGTGCGCGGCTTCGAGTACGTGCAGTGCAACGCGCAGGCGCTGCCGTTCCCCGACGCCAGCTTCGACCTGGTGACCATCGCCTTCGGCCTGCGCAACGTCACCGACAAGGATGCCGCCCTGCGCGAGATGCTGCGGGTGCTGAAGGTCGGCGGGCAGGCGCGGGTGCTGGAATTCTCGGAAGTCACCGCCGACTGGTTCAAGCCGCTGTACGACTTCCATTCCTTCCAGGTGCTGCCGCGCCTCGGGCGCCTGTTCGCCGGCGATGCCGACAGCTACCAGTACCTCGCCGAATCGATCCGCAAGCACCCGCCGCAGGCCGAGCTGAAGGCGATGATGGAAGCCGCCGGCTTCGCGCGTTGCGACTACCGCAACCTGTCGGCCGGCATCGTGGCCATCCATACCGGTTACAAGGCCTGAGCGATGGCCGACGACAAGCCCCTGCGCAGCTTCCGCGAAAGCCCCTGGCGCTACTCGCAGTTCGCCATCCTCGGTCTCATCGTGGCCGGCCTCGTGAAGTGGCTGAGTCCCCTCGGATGGCTGCCTGCGCTCGCGATCGGCGCAGCGGTCGCCGTGGCCTACCTGCTGTTCGAGAAGCGCCGCGGGGTGATCTGACCGCCTCCGCATCCGGCGCACCGGATGCGGGAGGGGTCGCAGGCGCCCGTCAGGGCTGCCAGCCGTAGCTGAGCTTCAGGAACACGCTGCGCGTCGCGCCGAACAACTCCGGGTGGTCGTCGTCCATGAACGCGCCGTAGGAGGCACCGGCGTACAGCGCGGTGCGCGGGTTGATCTTGTAGGAGTACACCGCCTGCGCCGCCCAGTCGCGGGCGGTTTCGTTCACCGGCTGCAGGTACAGCGCGGGGTCGCGGGTCACCTCGCTGCCCTGCAGGGTCAGGCGCAGGCGCTGGCGTGGGTCGAACTGCCAGCTGCCGCTGAGATTGGCGACCACCGCCTCGAACGCGGTGCCGCCGTCGCGCCACATGCGCTGGTGGATGACATCCCAGTCCATCGCGATGCCGCGGCCGATGTTGGCGTTGCCGTACAGCTCCACCATCGTGCGCTGGCCGGTCTTCGATGCCGCCAAATCCAGCAGGGTGCCGACCTGGGCATAGATGCCGACCTGCAGGCGGCCGTTGGGGCGGAAATTGGCGTTGGCGTCGACGTAGTGCTCGTCGAACATCCGGCCCTTCCAGTAGCGGTCGCGCACCAGGCCGTGCAGGCGCAGGTTGCTCTGCTTCGGTCCCTGCGCGCTGACCTGCGCTTCCAGCTCGCGCTCCAGCAGCTGGCCGTCGTAGCGGTGGGTGGTGTCGAAGTCGGCGTAGAAGTTGATCCGGTTGAACGCCTGGTCGTCGCGGAACCAGCTGTAGCCGCCGCCGAGCAGCGACTTGTCGTAGCCGACCTGGCCCATGAAGCCGAGGTCCGCGCGGAAACCGGGATCGATGTCCTCGTGGGAGGCGGTGAAGTTCCAGTTGCGGTTGCTGAAGGCGTACTCGAGGCGCCAGGCGTTGCCGGTCGGGGTGGGGTCGTCGCCCAGTTCGCCGCTGTACTGGTCCACGATCTCCTGCGGGTACTCGGACTGGCTGTGCAGGAACTGCGCAGTGGCGGTGTGAGCGCCCTGCTGCCAGCGCGCATCCACGCCGGCGAGGTTGTTGGCGTAGTCGTCGCCCTGGCGGAAGGTGCCGATCGCGCCGATGCTGAAGTGCGTGTTGATGTCATGGCGGTAGCGGCCGACCGCCACGTTGGCTTTCTGGTCCAGCTGGCTGAAGCCGGAACCCAGGACGCCGGGCACCAGCACCAAGGTGGTGGCGTCGCGCGCGACGATCGCGCCGTAGGCGCCGCTGCCGGTGCGGCCGGTGGTGCGCAGGCCGTAGTCCGGGTCGGCGATCTGCCGCGTGTAGAGCACGTCGAACTGGGTGGTGAAGTAGTCCGCGCCCTCCAGGAAGAACGGCCGCTTCTCCTGGTAGAACAGCGCGAAGCTGTTGTTGATGTCGAGCTGCAGCTGGTCGGTCTCGACCTGCGAGAAATCCGGGTTGAGCGTCGCGTTCAGGGTCATCGCCGGCGACGGCGCCCAGCTCACGTCCACGCCGGGTTCGATGCTGCTGTCCGTGCCGCCCCAGGGGGTGCCGGCATCCGGGCGCGACTGGCTGCCGCCGATGGTGAGCGTGGGCACGACCTCGAGGTTGCGCCCTTGCTGGGCGCCGGCGAAGCCCTCGTACTTGCCCCATTCGCACTGGAAGCAGTTGGACTCGCGGGGGACGCGATGGCTGGTGAGCTGGTGGCGCTTGTCGCGCGGCCAGTTGCGGAACAGCGAGATGCCCCAGCGCTGGTCCTGGCCGCCCCGGGGGAAGCGCAGGGTCGAGAACGGGATGCGGATCTCCACCTCGTAGCCGTCGGCGGTAAGCCGGCCCGCGCTTTCCCACAGGCCGTCCCAGCTGGCGTCCTCCTGGTTGTTGGTGTTGGTCTCGTCGCGGATCAGGTCGGCCTGCACGCCCAGCGGGTTGACGATCAACTCGTAGGCGCGGCGATGGTCGTCGAACGTGTCGAGGAACACGCCGACCCAGTCGTCGTTGAACGCGGCGTCGCGGTCGCGCAACTGCGCGCGGATCTGCGACGGGTCCGGGTCCTTCGCATGGAAGGCGAGGTACAGCGCGTCGGCGGTATAGCCGATGCGCACCGTGGTCTGCACGGGAGCGGGCGTGTTGTCGCCCGGCTGGATGTCGTAGGCGACCTGCTGTTCGAGCGCGCCCTGCCAGGCGTCGTCGTCGGGATTGCCGTCGATGGTGATGTCGCCCTGCAGCAACGGGATGCGTCCGCCCGGGATGTAGGCGGCGGGCGCCGCGGCCGCGGGGTCAGCCTTGGAGGGGGCCGACGCGGCATGGGCGAACGGCGCGCACAGCAGCAGGGCGGCGGCCAGGGCATGCGGCTTGGCGACGAGGGCTTTCAAGTGTCTCTCTCCGTGAGGCATCGGGTGTCGGGGGATCGGATGCGGGGTCGGGCGGACGGGTTGCCATGACTGATGGCAGGGGCGGCATGCGGCCCGCCTCCCGCGGCCCGCGTGCACCTTCCCCAATCGCGGGCCTGCGCCGGCAGTGCCGGTGGTCGCCCCACTTTCGGCAGGGCCGCCTGCACGGCGGCCCGACCCGGGCGGCGGTAAACTCGGCGTTTTCCGCGACAGGTCCCTCGCATGCGCCAGCTGATCCTCACCGCCTCCATCGCCGCCGCCCTCGGCATCGCCAGCGGTTGCGACCACAGCCCGGCCCCGCAGCAGGCGGCGGCTGCGCCCGCGCCGCGGCCTGCCGTCGCCGAGCAGGTGGTGGACGAGCATTCCTACGCCGAGCCGGACAAGGTCCGCACCACCGACCTCGCGCTGGACTTGGCCATCGACTTCGGCAAGAAGCAGATCGCGGGCACCGCCACTTACACCCTGGAGTGGCTCGACAAGGCGGCGACGCAGCTGGTGCTGGACACCCGCGACCTGGAGATCCAGAAGGCGGAGGGGCTGGGCGTCGACGGCCAGTGGCGCGCGCTGCAGTTCGCGCTGGCGGGCAAGGACAAGGTGCTGGGCAGCAAGCTCACCATCGACGCGCCGGATCGCCCGGCGCAGGTGCGGGTCACCTACGCGACGTCACCGGCGGCGTCCGGCCTGCAGTGGCTGGAACCCTCGATGACCGAAGGCAAGCAGCAACCCTTCATGTTCAGCCAGTCGCAGCAGATCCATGCACGCTCCTGGGTGCCGTTGCAGGACACCCCGCGGATCCGCTTCACCTACAGCGCGCACGTCTCGGCGCCGGCCGACACGATGGTGCTGATGAGCGCGGACAACGATCCCGCCGCCGCCCGCGACGGCGACTACACCTTCGAGATGCCGCAGAAGATCCCGTCGTACCTGCTGGCGATCGCCGCCGGCGACCTCGTGTTCAAGAAGTTCGGCGATCGCAGCGGCGTGTGGGCGGAGCCGGCGATGGTCGACAAGGCGACCGCCGAGTTCGCCGACACCGAGAAGATGATCGACACCGCCGAGGCGCTGTACGGCCCGTACCGCTGGGGCCGCTACGACTTGCTGGTGCTGCCGCCCAGCTTCCCGTACGGCGGGATGGAGAACCCGCGCCTGACCTTCGCCACCCCGACGGTGATCGTCGGCGACAAGTCGCTGGTCTCGCTGATCGCGCACGAACTGGCGCACAGTTGGTCGGGCAACCTGGTCACCTTCGCCACCGACAAGGACGCCTGGCTCAACGAAGGCACCACGACCTACGTGCAGGGCCGCATCACCGAGGCGCTGTATGGCCAGGACATGGCCGACATGGAGCACGTGATCGACCGCGACGAGCTCAAGCAGGAGTACCGGACGCTGAAGCCCGAGCTGCAGCGCCTGTCGCTCAAGCCGGGGACGCTGTCCGACCCGGACGACCAGTCCAGTGCGACCGTCTACACCAAGGGCGCGTGGTTCCTGCAGTTCCTCGAGAAGCGATTCGGCCGCGAGGTGTTCGATCCGTGGCTGAAGGGCTACTTCGACCACTTCGCGTTCCAGAGCATCACCACCGCGCAGTTCCGCGACTACCTCAAGACCCAGCTGATCGACAAGCACCCGAACGTGGTGACGATGCAGGAGGTCGACCAGTGGCTGTACGAGCCGGGGATCCCGCCGAACGCGCCGGTGGTGGAATCCGGCAAGTTCAGCACGGTCAATGCCGCGCGCATCGCGTGGATGGGCAGCGCCAAGCTGCCCGACAAGACCATCACCGACGCCTGGGGCACGCAGGAGTGGGTGCATTTCCTCGAGGGCATGCCGGACACCCTGGCCCAGGCGCAGCTGACCCAGCTCGACGAAGCCTATCGCTTCACCGGGACCCCGAACGGCGAGATCGCGATGCGCTGGTACCCGCTGGCCGAGCGCAGCGGCTACGCGGCTGCGCGCCCGGCGATGGGCGCCTTCTTGGAGCGGGTCGGCCGGCGCAAGCTGATCATGCCGACCTACAAGGCACTCGTGGCCACGCCAGATGGCTTGGCTTTCGCCAAGGCGGTGTTCGCCAAGGCAAGGCCGGGTTACCACCCGATCACCACCGGCTCGGTCGAGGCGATGATCGCCGAGGCCAAGCCGATGGAACGGCAGGAGGTGCCGGAGGCGTTGCATCCGGTGGACCCGGCGCCGCAGCCGGCCCCGACGAAGTAAGGCGTCCGCGCCATGCGTTGGGCGCTCGCGCTGGCGCTGGTCGTGGTGGTCGCGGTCGGGATCGTGCTGTGGCGCGATCCCTTCCTGCTCGTGCGCGGCGAGTTCGAGCGGCAGCGCCTTGCCGCCGGGCTTTCGCGCGACAGCGTGGTCGTGGATGGGCACCGCTGGGTGTATGCCGAGCGCGCCGCGGACGCCGCCGATGCCCCCACCCTGGTGCTGGTGCACGGGTTCACCGGCAGCAAGGAAAACTGGTACCCACTGGCGCGCGCGCTGGGCGGCCGTTACCGGCTGCTGATCCCGGACCTGCCCGGCTGGGGCGAAAGCGAACGCAAGCCCGGTGCGGTGTACGGGTTCGGCGAGCAGGCCGCGCATGTGGACGGGTTCATCCGCGCCTTGTCGCCCGGCCGGCCGGTGGTGCTGGTCGGGCATTCGATGGGCGGCGGGATCGCCGCGCTTGCGGCCGCGCGGTATCCGCGCGAGATCGCCGCGGTCGCGCTGCTCGACGCCGCCGGGGTGCGCTTCAAGGACAACCAGTTCGGGCTCGACGTGCTTGCCGGGCGCAATCCGTTCGCGGTCGAGGACGAGGCCAGCCTGCAACGCTACATCGACATCGTGTTCCACGACGCGCGGGCCAAGCCGTGGCTGCCGTGGCCGGCGTCCACCGCGTTGATCCGCAAGCGTCGCGCCGATGCCGCGTTCGAGCAGGGCGTGCTGGCGCGGATCGGGCGCAGCGAGGAAAGCCTGCTGCCGGGCGAGGAAGCCGCGCGCATCCGCCAGCCGGCGCTGCTGCTGTGGTGCCGGCAGGATGCGGTGATCGATCCCAGCGCGCTCGAGCTGTACGCGGCGCGCATCCCGCAGGCGCGCAAGGTGCTGCTGGACGGCTGCGGGCACATGTCGCTGATGGAGCGGCCGCAGGCAGTAGCCGAGGCGCTGGTCGCGCTGGCCGGGGACACGCAGGGCGGCGCCCGGTAAGCTCCCGCCACGCATCGCCCCAGGAACCGCCATGAAGCACGCGCTCCTCGCCATCGCCCTCGTCGCGCTGTTGCCCGCCTGCCAGGGCGGCGATCCGCAAGCCGCTGCCCAGGCCGCGGCCGCGCAGGCCGCCGCGCAGGAACGTGCGGCCGAGGACATGGCGCGGCAGTTCGACGACGCGGTGGCGGCGCAGAACTGGCACCTGGCCAAGGGCCTGGGCGACGTCTTGCTGATGGACCATCCGGCCAGCGCGGCGGCGGCGCGCATCAAGCCGCGGCTGGAGGAGATCCGGGCCAAGGCCGAAGCCGAGGCGCAGCAGCGCCGGCTGGCGGCGCTGTGGTCGTACGGGGAGGAGCCGACGAAGGGCGGCACCCAGCTGTCAGCGGCGATCTACTCGCAGGAGCCGGTGGACACCGACGGCGGCGGCGCGCATCCGGTCCGGCTGATCTTCCGCGACCATCCGGACTGGGGGCGCAGCGCGTACCTGGTGCTGGAGGCCGGCGATTTCGATTGCTATGGCGGCTGCCGCTTGAAGGTGACCGCGGATGGCAAGACCCACGCGTTGCCGGGGTCGCGGCCGAGGACCGACGAGGCCATCGCCATGTTCATCGACGACCACAAGGCGCTGTGGAAACTGGCCAAGGCCAGCAAGCAGCTATCGATCGAATTCCCGACCAAGGGCGTTGGCCGCAAGACCGTGGACTTCGAGGTCGGCGGCCTGGATCCGGCCAGGCTGCCGAAGTGGAACTGAGCGCGCGCGGCTGAGCGGCGATGGGTATCGACGTCGCCATCGTGGCGGTGGTCAGCGCGGCGGCGATCGCGCTGCATGCCGGCCTGTTCCTGTTGTTCCGGCGCTGGATGGACCGCGACCTCGCGCTGTCGTTCGCCGGCGACGACCCGGGCAAGCGCGCGTGGATGCTGGCGCGCCTCGCCGAGGCGCGGCGTACCGGGGTCGGGCGGCGTGCGCTGCCGGAGTGGCTGGCGCAAGCGGCCAGCGCCTACGCAGCCCGCGCCGATCAGGCCAGCGCGTAACCGAACTGCTGGCGGAACTGCTCGCTGAACTCGGCGTAGTCGAAGCGCTGGTTCTGGGTGCCCGGATGCTCGACCTTGAGCGCGCCCATCAGGTTGCCCATGCGGCCGATGGTCATCCAGTCGTAGCCCTTCTCGATGCCGAAGATCAGCCCGGCGCGGAATGCGTCGCCGCAGCCGGTCGGGTCCGTGACGCGGCGTTCGTGCGCCGGCGGGATGCGGTGGGTGGTGCCGTCGGCATGGATCTCCGCGCCGCGTGGCCCGCGGGTGGTGATGTAGGCCTTGACCTTGCCGGCGATCTCGGCCTCGCTCCAGCCGGTGCGCTCCTGCAGCAGGTTGGATTCGTAGTCGTTGACGCAGACGTAGTCGGCGCGTTCGATGAAGGCGCGCAGCTCGGCGCCGTTGAACAGCGGCATCGCCTGGCCGGGGTCGAAGATGAAGGGGATGCCGGCCTCGGCGAATTCCTTCGCGTTCTGCAGCATGCCCTCGTAGCCATCGGGGCTGACGATGCCGATGGTCACGCCCGGCACGTCCTTCACGTGGTTCTCGTAGCTGCGCATCATCGCCCCGGGGTGGAAGGCGGTGATCTGGTTGTTGTCGTGGTCGGTGGTGATGAAGGCCTGCGGGGTGAACAGCTCGTCGATCACCTTGACGTGGTCGAGGGTGATGCCCTGCTCCTCGAACCAGGCCCGGTACGGCCCGAAGTCGCCGCCGACGGTGGCCATCGGCACCGGGTCGCCACCCAGCAGCTTCAGGTTGTAGGCGATGTTGCCGGCGCAGCCGCCGAATTCGCGACGCATCCGCGGGACCAGGAAGGACACGTTCAGGATGTGCACCTTGTCCGGCAGGATGTGGTTCTTGAACTGGTCGGGGAACACCATGATGGTGTCGTAGGCCAAGGAACCGCAGATCAGGGCAGCCATCGCAGGGTCTCGGAGGGTCGGCGCAGGGCCGCACAGGGTACCGTCGGCGCCCGGCGGCGGCCAGCCTTCGCCGCGATCCGCCTTGCCGGCACCCGGGGGCGTTGCTAGGCTAACCGCCCCCGGCGGTGTGCACGCCGGCCAGTCTCCTTCCCGCGTTTCCCCCGCGCGGCGTTCCCCTCCTTCCGGCAGTCCCCTCGCATGTTCAAGTTCCTCGGGCGCTATTTCTCCAGCGACCTCTCCATCGACCTCGGCACCGCCAACACGCTGATCTACGTGCGCGGCCAGGGCATCGTGCTCAACGAACCCTCCGTGGTCGCGGTGCGCCAGGACCGCGGCGGCGGTGCCAAGGCCGTCGCGGCGGTCGGCAGCGAGGCCAAGCAGATGCTGGGCCGCACCCCGGGCCACATGAGCACGGTGCGACCGATGAAGGACGGCGTGATCGCCGACTTCACCTACACCGAGGAGATGCTCAAGCACTTCATCCGCAAGGTGCACAAGAGCCGCTTCCTGCGCCCCAGCCCGCGCGTGCTGGTGTGCGTGCCGGCCGGCAGCACCCAGGTCGAGCGCCGCGCGATCAAGGAGTCGGCCGAGGAGGCGGGTGCCCGCGAGGTCTACCTGATCGAGGAGCCGATGGCCGCGGCGATCGGCGCCGGCATGCCGGTGACCGAGGCGCGCGGCTCGATGGTCGTGGACATCGGCGGCGGCACCACCGAGGTCGCGGTGATCGCGCTGAACGGCATCGTCTACTCGCAGTCGGTGCGCATCGGCGGCGACCGCTTCGACGAGGCGATCATCGCCTACGTGCGCCGCCACCACGGCATGCTGATCGGCGACGCCACCGCGGAGCGGATCAAGCTGGAGCTCGGCAATGCCTACCCGCAGCAGCTGGTCCGGGAGATCGAAGTCTCGGGCCGCCACCTCGCCGAAGGCGTGCCGAAGATCATCGCCATCAACTCCAATGAAGTGCTGGAAGCCCTGCGCGAGCCGCTGGCCGGCATCGTTTCGGCGATCAAGCTGGCGCTGGAGCAGACCCCGCCGGAGCTGTGCGCCGACGTCGCCGAGCGCGGCATCGTCCTCACCGGCGGCGGTGCGCTGCTGCGCGACCTCGACAAGCTGATCAGCGAGGAAACCGGCCTGCACGTGCAGGTGGCGGACGACCCGCTGACCTGCGTGGCGCGCGGCGGCGGGCGGGCGCTGGAATTGGTGGACATGCACGGCAACGAGTTCTTCGCCCCCGAGTAAGCGCCGATAACCTGCTGCGCTCGGCGGATTCGCCGCCGTGCGCTGCTCGGAATCCTCATGTACTCACACGTACACTGCGGTTCCTGCGCTGCGCGCGGCGACGATCCACCATCGCTCGCGACGGTTCTCCGGCGCTTCCTCCACAACACCTCCCGATTCGCCATCCGCTGACCCACTGACGTGCCGTCCCTCGCCGGTCCTCCCGCTGCCCGCCCCGGCGATGTCGCCGGCGTGTTGCGGCTGCTGGTCTACCTGGTGCTGGCGCTGGTGGTGATGGTGCTGGACCACCGTGGCGGTTGGCTGGCAACCGCGCGGGCACGCGCCGAAGTCGCGGTGCAACCCGTGTGGTGGCTGGCCCAGCTGCCGTCGCGGATCGGCGTGGCGGTGAGCGAGGACGCCGCGCTGCGCAGCCAGCTGGCGCGCGAGAACCGCATCCTGCGCAACGCCTTGCTGGTCACCGGCGCGCGCAATGCACGCCTGCAGGCGGCGGCGGTGGAGAACGTCCGCCTGCGCGCGCTGCTCGGCGGGGTGGAACGCAATCGCCTCGACGTGCAACTGGCCAGCATCCTCGACATCGACCTGGATCCCACCCGGCAGCGGCTGGTGCTGGACGCCGGCCAACGCGACGGCGTGCAGGTGGGGCAGGCGGTGATCGATGCCGGTGGCCTGATGGGGCAGGTGATCCACACTACGCCGGCCACCGCCACCGTCCTGCTGGTCACCGATCCCGACCACGCTGTCCCCGCGGTGACCGCCCGCAGTGGCGCCCGGGTGATGGTCCATGGTGGTGGGCGCAGCGACCTGCTGCGGGCCGCCGACATCCCTTTGTCCGCGGATGTGCGCGAGGGCGACGTGCTGCTCACCTCCGGCCTGGGCGGACGGTTCCCGGCCGGCTTCCCGGTCGGGGTGCTGGGCGTCTTGCGCGCCGACGACAGCCGCGCCTTCCTCGCGGCGGACGTGGTGCCGGCCGCGCAGCTCGATCGCGGTCGCGACGTGTTGCTGCTGCGCGGCTACAAGCCGGCCACGCCCACGCCCACGCCGCCCTGCGTGCCGGGCGCGGCGGCGCAGGACTGTGCGCCCGCCGCATCGACGGCCGAGGCCGGCACGACGAAGCCCGCGCCGGCGGTGGCACGGGAGGCGACGCCATGAGCCGCGCGCGCAACGGCTGGGTCTTGCCGGTCAGCCTGCTGGTTGCGCTATTGCTGGGACTGGTGCCGATGCCCGACGTCCTGCAGCCCCTGCGGCCCTACTGGCTTGCGCTGGTGCTGGCGTACTGGGTGCTGGAAGCCCCGGACAAGGTCGGATTGGGCGTGGCTTTCCTGCTTGGCTTGCTGGCGGACCTCGCGTTCGGCGGCCTGCTCGGCGAGCAGGCGCTGCGCCTGGTCGTGCTGACCTTCATCCTCGACCGCTTCCGCGCGCGCCTGCGCTTCTTCCCGATGTCGCAGCAGGCCCTGGCGATCGGTGGCCTGCTATTCAACGACCGCGTGGTGGCGATGGCGGTGCACCTGGTGCTCGGCGAGGTGCAACTGCCTTGGGCGTTCTGGGCGGCACCGCTGGTCGGGATGGTGCTGTGGGCACCGCTGCACCTGGTGCTGGACACGCTGCGCCTGCAGCGACGCGGGTAGGCGATGCCGCGCGCGCCGCGCCTGATGAAGAACCATGCGGCGGAAGCCGCGCTGTTCCGCGCGCGCGCGCTGGCCGGTTTCGTGCTGGTGCTGGCCGGACTGGCAGCGCTCGCCGGCTGGTATTTCCGCCTGCAGGTGCTGCGCCACGACGAGTTCGCCACCCGCTCGGAGGCCAACCGGCTGCGGATGGTCCCGGTGGTGCCGGCGCGCGGCCTGATCGTCGACCGCAAGGGCCGGATTCTTGCCGACAACGTGGCGGCGTGGCGCCTCGACGCGGTGCCCGAGCGTGCCGGCGAGGGTGGGGCGTTGCTCGCGCGCCTGCGCGAGGTGGTGGCGATCGACGAGGAACAAGGGTCTCGCTTCCTGCGCGAGTACAAGGCCAGCAGGCCGTTCAAGCCGGTGACGCTCAAGCTGCGGATCAGCGATGAAGAGGCGGCCCGGTTCGCGGTGAACCGCTGGCGCTTCCCCGGCGTGGACCTGGTGCCCTACCTCGGGCGGGTGTACCCGCACGGCCCGCTGCTGGCGCACGTGGTCGGTTACGTCGGCCGCGTCGACGAGAAGGACCAGGCGGCGCTGGGGCCGGCAGGCAGCGCCTATTCGCACGTCGGCAAGACCGGGCTCGAGCGCTATTACGACGAACAGCTGCGCGGCAAGCCCGGCTTCCGCCGGTTGGAGACGAATGTCGATGGCCGCACCGTGCGTGCGCTCGATACCGTCCCGGCCACGCCCGGCACCGACCTGCAGCTGTCGATCGACCTCGACCTGCAGCGGGCGATGGTCGACGCCTTCGGCGAGCTGGAGGGCACCGCGGTGGCGGTCGATCCGCGCACCGGCGAGGTGCTCGCGATGGTCAGCCTGCCGGCCTACGACACCAACCTGTTCGTGAATGGCATCAGCCACGCCGACTACAAGGCGCTGCAGGACAACCCCTCGCGCCCGCAGTTCAACCGGCTGGTGTTGGGCGGGGTGGCGCCGGGCTCCACGATCAAGCCGCTGACCACCCTGGCCGGCCTGGACAGCGGCGTGCGCCGGCCGGAGGACCGGATCCTCTCCACCGGCGTGTTCCGCCTGCCGGGGATGCGCGGCCGTGGCTGGCTGGATGGCGTCCACGGCTGGACCGATGCGCGCAAGGCGATCTACGAATCGGTGAACACCTACTACTACCAGCTGGCGCTGGACATGGGCGTGCAGCGCTACGACACGTACATGGAACGGTACGGCTTCGGGCAGAAGACGGGCATCGACCTGGCCGGCGAGATCGAGGGCATCGTCCCGTCGCCGGCGAGCAAGCGGCAGTACGAGAAGAAGGCACGCTGGTATCCGGGCGACTTGGTCAACGCCTCGATCGGGCAGGGCTTGTGGAAGGTGACGCCGCTGCAACTGGTGCGTGGCGTCGCCGCGATCGCCGATGATGGCCGGATGCGCCGCCCGCACCTGGTCGCCAACACCCGGCCGCGCTTCGACGCACCCTGGCAGCCGCTGCCGCAGGCCGATCCGATCCGCATCAGCGACGATGCCGGCCACGTGCGCGTGGTGCAGGAGGGCATGCAGATGACCACCACGGGCTCCGGCACCGCGGCGCGGATCTTCCGCGGCACGCCCTACCTGTCGGCCGGCAAGACCGGCACCGCGCAGGTGGTCAACCGCGGCGCGCGCGCGGTGGATCCGCGTTCGCTGCCGTTGTGGAAGCGCCATCGCGGCCTGTACATCGGCTACGCGCCGGCGGACGACCCCAAGATCGCGATCGCGATCGCGGTCGAGGGCGGCGGCTTCGGCGCGGATTCCGCCGCGCCGATCGCGCGCAAGGTGTTCGACGCGTGGCTGCTGGGCAAGCCGCCCACGCCAGCGGCGACCGAGCCGGACGGCGATGCCGCGGCCACCCGGCCCGACTTCTCCAACGTGGTCGGCAACCCACCCGCCCCGCCGCCCGTGCCCACGGCCCCGGTGCCAGCGTCCGCGGAGGCACCGCGATGAACGTGATCCTGCGCGTCCTGCTGGACCTGCTGCTGCGCTTCCTGCGCACCCTGGACCTGCCGCTGCTCGCCGCCCTGCTCGCGCTGATGGGGATCGGCCTGGCCACGCTGCACAGCGCGAGCAACGAGTCGATGCGCGTGGTCGCCACCCAGGGCGCGTACTTCACCGTCGGCCTCGGTGCGTTGTGGGTGGCCTCGCGCGTCCCCGCGCACATCCTCAAGCAGCTGACCCCGCTGGCCTACGTCGCCTCGCTGGTGCCGCTGGTGCTGGTGCTGTTCATTGGCCGCGGCAAGTACGGCAACCACTGGATCAACCTCGGCTTCTTCAACTTCCAGCCCTCGGAGCTGGCCAAGCTGACCCTGCCGATGATGCTGGCGTGGACGCTGGATCGGCACCGGCTGCCGCCGCGCCCGTCGGTGCTGCTCACCGCGCTGGTGGTGATCGCGCTGCCGGTCGGCCTGGTGTTGCTGCAG
The DNA here is from genome assembly GCF_028201335.1 of Thermomonas mangrovi. Taxonomy (NCBI): domain Bacteria; kingdom Pseudomonadati; phylum Pseudomonadota; class Gammaproteobacteria; order Lysobacterales; family Lysobacteraceae; genus Thermomonas; species Thermomonas mangrovi. Next base: position 30,788 of record NZ_JAPEVV010000003.1, on the reverse strand, counting down.
CACGACCTGGGCACCGCGGTGCTGGTGCTCGCCAGCGGCGTGTTCGTGCTGTTCCTCGCCGGCGTGTCGTGGTGGTGGTTCGCCGCGGCCGGCGCGGTGGGCATCGCGGGGTTCTCCTTGGCGATGTTCGCGCCGATCCGCTGGTTCTCGTTCCTGCGGCCCTACCAGCAGGACCGGATCCTGACCTTCCGCAACCCCGAGAACGACCCGATGGGCGCGGGCTGGAACATCATCCAGAGCAAGATCGCGATCGGCGGCGGCGGCCTCACCGGCAAGGGCTGGGGGCAGGGCACGCAGTCGCACCTGGACTACCTGCCCGAGCACACCACCGATTTCGTGTTCTCGGTGCTGTCCGAGGACTTCGGCTGGATCGGCGTGGTCGTGGTACTGGCGCTGTACCTGTTCGTGGTCGGCCGCTGCCTGTGGATCGCCGCGGAGTCGCGCGATGGCTACGCGCGGCTGCTGGCCGGCACCCTCGGCCTGTCGCTGTTCGTCTACGTGCTGGTGAACGGCGGGATGATCTCCGGGCTGCTGCCGGTGGTCGGCGTGCCGATGCCGCTGCTCAGCTATGGCGGCACTGCCCCGGTGGCGCTGCTGCTCGGGTTCGGCGTGGTGATGGCCTTGAAGGCGCGGCGCACGTTCAACCGCTGAACCCGCGCAACCGCGCGGCGCAAGCTGAACCGCCGTTCGGGTGGCCGCCAACCTGCGTGCTACCCTCGCGCCGATGATCCGACGCGCATTGCCCCTGCTCGCCGCGCTCGCGCTTGCCGCCTGCGCCGTCCCGCCGCCGAAGCCGATGCCGTCGACGCCGGCCCCCGTCACGCCGCCGCCCCCGCCACCGACGCCCGAACCCGTGGCGCCGGTGCGCGACATCGCCGCCGCGCGTGCCGCCTTCGTGCGCGAGACCGCGCAACGCTTCGGCATCCCCGCCGCGGAGATCGAGGCCACGCTGGCCAAGGCGCAGCTGCGCGAGGCCATCGTCAAGGCGATGTCGCGGCCGGCCGAGGCCAAGCCCTGGCGCGACTACCGCCCGATCTTCATCCAGCCCAAGCGCATCGACGACGGCCGCGCGTTCCTCGCCACCCATCGCGATGCGCTCGCGCGCGCCGAGCAACGCTACGGCGTGCCCAAGGAAGTGGTGGTCGCCATCCTCGGGGTGGAGACCAGCTACGGCGGCAACAAGGGCAGCTACCCGGTCATCGATGCGCTGTACACGCTGGCCTTCGCCTACCCGCGCAGCGGCGATCCCGCCAAGGCCGCGCGCGAGGACCAGCGCCAGGCGTTCTTCCGCGACGAACTGGCGCAGCTGTTCGCGCTGGGTAAGGAAGAGGGCTTCGACATCGCGACCCTGAAGGGCAGCTACGCCGGCGCGATGGGCTGGGGCCAGTTCATGCCCTCCAGCTACCGCGAGTACGCGGTGGATGGCGATGGCGACGGCAAGCGCGACCTGTTCAACGATCTCGACGACGTGTTCGCCTCGGTCGCGAACTATTTCGCGAAGAAGGGCAAGTGGGAGGCCGGCGGCCCGGTGATGGAGCGGGCGACCCGCGACGCCACGGCGGCCGACTTCGTCAATCCCGGCAATGCGGTGACCCTCGACCAGACCCTGGCCGGGCTGGCGGCGAAGGGCTATCGCCCGGCCACGTTCCGTTACCTGCACACCGATGGCGGCCCGCCGGTGACCCTGGTCACCCTCGAGGGCAGCGCCGGGCCCGAGTACTGGATCGTCTACAACAACTTCAAGGCGATCACGACCTACAACATCTCGCGCCTGTACGCGACCGCGGTCCACCAGCTGGCCGAGGCCATCGCCGGGCGCACGCCGGACCCGGCATGATCGCCCGCCGACTCCTGCTGGCCGCGTTGCCGCTTGCATTGGCGGCCTGCGCGACCACCGGCACCGCGTCGAAGTCGCCGCCGCCGCAGGGCCCGAAGGTGGTGGTGCAGCCTGCGCAGGGGGTGAACCCGACGCCGCCGCTGCACCATCGCAAGCCGGTATCGCCGTACGCGCCCGCGCAGGAGGATCCCGGCAAGCGCGGCGACTACGTCGCCGGCGGCCTGTTCCGCCCGGGCGAGGCCGACTCGGTGCCGGACTATGTGCCTGACGTGGACGCGATCCCGGAGCCGGAGGTCCGCGCCGAACCGCGCGCGCGCACCGGCAACAAGAGCTACAGCGTGCTCGGCAAGCGCTACCAGGTGCTGGACTCCGAGCATGGCTACGTCGAGGAAGGCGGCGCGTCGTACTACGGCAACAAGTTCCATGGCCGCCGCACCTCCAGTGGCGAGGTGTACGACATGTACGCCTTCACCGCGGCGCACAAGTCGCTGCCGCTGCCGAGCTATGCGCGCGTCACCAACCTCGACAACGGGAAGTCCGTGGTGGTGCGGGTCAACGACCGCGGGCCGTTCCATTCCAACCGCATCATCGACCTCAGCTATGCCGCCGCGGTGAAGCTCGGTTACCGCGAGCGCGGCACCGCCCGCGTCGAAGTCCGCGCGCTGACCCCCGGCGAGCTGCAGGACGCCTCGCTGGCGCAGAAGCAGGGCCCGGGCGACACCAGCGCGATGGATGCGCTGGTCGACGGCCTGCCGCAAGCGGTGACCGCGGCCGGACCGGCCGACCCCGCGCCGCAGGCGACAGCGCCCGCCACGTCGGCGCGCCAGTACCGCTTCGACATGCGCCAGGACGGCAAGCTGATGGGCGCCGATGAGTTCGATGCGTGGATGCGCTCGCGCCAGGTGCGGGTGGCCACCGGCAAGCCCGGCACGCCGGATCCCGTGGCGCCCGCCAACCCGGTCGCGCCCCCACCGCCGCCGCCGGTGAATGCGGCCGTGCTGCAGGCCGCGCAGGCGCCGGCTGCGGCGGGCGTCGTGACCCTGCAGGTCGCCAGTTTCGGCAGCCAGCAGAATGCGGAGCACGCCCTCGACCTGCTGCGCGGCGCCGCGATCGATGGCGCCCGCTTGCTCGACGCCGACGTGAATGGGCGGCGCATCTGGCGATTGCGCGTGGGCCCGGTGGACGAAGCGCGCGCCCCGGAACTTGCGGCGCGCCTGGTCGGTCTGGGCTTCGGCCAGCCGCAGCGCGTCCGCGACTGAGGCCGTAATCGCGTCGCCAGGCGACGACGTGGGTGGCGTTTTCGGTGACGGCGGTCGGTCCACGCCCGTTCGATGCGGCTTAAAATGGCCGCTTGCCTGTTGTGTCGCCGCATTGGTGCGGCCCGAGGAGTGTTGTTGATGCGTTCGCGTTCGTTGTGGTTCGTCACGCTGGCCACCGCCGGCATCGTCCTCGGTTCCGCCCTTGCCACGGCGCAGGCACCGGCCCCCGCCCCGGCCCGGCCCGCTGCGTTGAGCGACAACCTGCCGATCCCGGACGCGCCCGCGCCCGCCACCAGCAAGGCCTGGCTGGTGATGGACTACGCGACCGGCCAGGTCCTGGCTGGCGAGAACATCGACACCCCGGTCGAGCCGGCCAGCATCACCAAGGTGATGACCAGCTACGTGATCGCCGCGGAAATGGCCGCCGGCAAGGTCAAGCCGACCGACCAGGTGATGATGACCGAGCGCGCCTGGCGCGAGGGCGGCGCCGGCACCGACGGCAGCTACAGCGGGTTCGAGGTCAACCAGGCCGCGCCGCTGGTCGAGATGGAAAAGGGCATGGTGGTGCAGTCCGGCAACGATGCCGCGATCGCGTTGGCCGAGCACGTGGCGGGCAGCGAGCAGGCCTTCGCCCAGCTCATGAACGCCTATGCCAAGAAGATCGGGATGAAGGCCTCGCATTTCGTGAACCCGCACGGGCTCACCGCCGAGGGCCATGTCACCACCGCGCACGACCTGGCCCTGCTCGGCCGCGCGCTGATCCGCGACTTCCCCGAGGCCTACAGCTACAACAAGATCAAGGAATTCACGGTCGGCCCGATCACCCAGCCGAACCGCAACCTGCTGCTGTGGCGCGACCCCAGCGTCGACGGCATCAAGACCGGCCACACCTCCAGCGCGGGCTACTGCCTGATGGCCTCGGCCAAACGCGGCGACCAGCGCCTGATCACGGTGGTGATGGGCGACACCAGCGAGAACCAGCGCGCGGTGGACTCGCAGGCGCTGCTCAACTGGGGCTTCCGCTTCTACGAGTCGCACCAGCTGTATGCCGCCAACAAGTCGCTGGCCACGCAGAAGGTGTGGAAGGGCGATGCCGACAGCGTGCAGGTCGGCGTCGCGCAGCCGTTGCTGGTCTCCACGCCGCGCGGCAAGTACGAGCGCCTGAAGGCCAGCATGGAGCTGCCGAAGTCGCTGGTCGCGCCGATCGCGAAGGGCCAGAAGCTCGGCACGGTGAAGGTGGCGCTGGACGGCAAGGTGGTCGCCGAGGCGCCGCTGGTCGCCCTGCAGGGCGTGGAAGAGGGTGGCTTCTTCAAGCGCCTGTGGCACGCCCTGCTGATGTGGTGGGCGGAGTAAGGCCCGTCCCCCACTGAGGCGGGCGCGGTTGGATCGTCGCGCCCGCGTCCCCATACTGCGGCGATGGACATCCATTCCGACAATCCCGAGCACGGCTTCCAGTTCCCCGGCACCTTCGAGCTGTCGGCGATGGGGGCCGCGGACAAGCACCTCGAGGCGGACCTGCCCCGGCACCTGATGGACGCCGGCATCGAGGTCCTGCACGAAACCGTCAACTGGAAGCACTCGTCCAGCGGCAAGTACGTGTCGGTGCGCATTTCGTTCCGCGCCAACTCGCGCGAGGACTACGACCGCGCGCACCAGGCGCTGCGCGACCACCCCGAGGTGAAGTGGACGCTGTGAGTGCTTGCCCCCTCCCTTGCGCCGCAGGCGGAGGGGAGGGCTGGGGAGGGGTGCCTTGATGGGCGACAGCCAACCCCCTCCCGGCCTCCCCCTGCGCTGCGCGCAAGGGGAGGAGGTTGCCGCGCGCCCCGCGGTCGTCCGCGACCTCGGCCGCCAGCCCTACGAGCCCGTGTGGCGGGCGATGCAGGCGTTCACCGATGCGCGCGGCGAGGCCACCGAGGACGAACTCTGGTGCGTCGAGCACGAGCCCGTGTTCACCCTCGGCCAGGCCGGCAAGCCCGAGCACGTGCTGATGCCGGGCGAGATCCCGGTGCTCCATGTGGATCGCGGCGGCCAGGTCACCTACCACGGTCCCGGCCAGCTGGTGGCCTATCCGCTGCTGGACCTGAAGCGGCTGAAGATCGGCGTGCGCGACTACGTGTGCAGGATCGAGCAGGCGGTGATCGACACCCTCGCCGGATGGAACATCGAGGGCGCACGCAAGGACGGCGCGCCCGGGGTATACGTGGCCGGGGCCAAGATCGCCGCGCTCGGCATCCGCGTGCGCCGCGGCTGCAGTTTCCACGGGCTGGCCTTCAATATCGCCGGCGAGAGCACCGCCCCGTTCCTGCGCATCAACCCCTGCGGCTACGAAGGCCTGCAGGTGGTCGCGCTGTCCGACCTCGGCGGACCGTCGTCGCTGGATGCGGTGCGGCCGGTGCTGCTGGCGCAGCTGGCGCGGCAGTTCGGCCTCGCGCTGCGCGAGGATGCCGGCCTGCCCGCGCTGGCGGCGACGCCCTGAGCCGGCATCGGCGATAATCGCGGCATGAGCACGCCCCCCCGCAGCATCCCCCTGGCCGTCGTCGCCGACGCCGCCGCGTCGCTGGAGCCGGGCGTGCGCCAGGTGGCCGAGGACAAGATCGGACGCTCGCCGGTCGAGTTCGTCGAAGCGCCGGTCCTGCGCAAGCCCGGCTGGATCCGCGTGCGCATCCCCAGCGGCAACGCGGTGCAGGCGCTCAAGGCCAAGCTGCGCGAGAACCGCCTGGTCACGGTCTGCGAGGACGCCAGCTGCCCGAACATCCACGAATGCTTCGGTCACGGCACCGCCACCTTCATGATCATGGGCGACGTGTGCACCCGCCGCTGCAGTTTCTGCGACGTCGCCCACGGCCGGCCCAAGCCGCTGGACGCCGACGAGCCGCGCCGGCTGGCGCAGACCATCGCCGACATGGGCCTGAAGTACGTGGTGGTCACCAGCGTCGACCGCGACGACCTCCGCGACGGCGGCGCCCAGCACTTCGTCGACTGCATCCGCGAAACCCGCGCGGCGGTGCCGGGGATCCGCATCGAGATCCTCACCCCCGACTTCCGCGGCAAGGGCCGGATGGAGCGCGCGCTGGACATCCTGGCCGGGTCGCCGCCGGACGTGTTCAACCACAACATCGAGACCGTGCCCGACCTCTACCGCAACGTGCGGCCGGGCGCGGACTACCAGTGGTCGCTGGACCTGCTGAAGCAGTTCAAGGCGCGCCACCCGGGGATCCCCACCAAGTCCGGGATCATGCTCGGCCTGGGCGAGACGATGGCGCAGGTGGAAGCCACGTTGCGCGACCTGCGCGCGCACGACGTGGAGATGGTGACCATCGGGCAGTACCTGCAGCCCTCGCCCGCGCACCACCCGTTGCTGCGCTACTGGACGCCCGAGGAGTTCAAGGCGCTGGAGGACTACGGCAACGCGCTGGGCTTCAGCCACGTCGCCTCCGGCCCGATGGTGCGCTCCAGCTACCACGCCGACCGCCAGGCCGCCGGCATCGCCTGACGCCGCGCAACGCTGCGTCCCGCCCGTGGCGGGGCGGCGTTCACACAGGCTCGCGGCGCGCCGTTAGAGTGGGGACGCGCCCGATGGCGAACTTCCGGCACTGTGCCGGGGTCGCAATCCGGCGCATCCTGCGCGACCACGGCGCCCCACGCCCGGAATCCCGATGAAGCCCACCCGTACCCTGCTCGTCCTCACCCTTGGCCTGGCCCTGGCCACCCCGCTGGCGTTGCTCGCGCGCGCCGATGGCGGGCTGCCCGCCGCCGGGCCCACGCCCGACCAGGCCACCACCTCGCGGCTGGTCTACGGCCTGCTGTCCGACAGCCGCTATGCCTACCGCCCGCGCGCGCTGGACGATGCGCTGTCGCGCGACGTGCTCAAGCGCTACCTCGAAGCGCTGGACCCGGGCAAGGTGTTCTTCACCGCGCAGGACGTGGCCGGCTTCGCCAAGTACCAGGACCGCCTGGACGATGCGATCAAGTCCGGCGACGTCGCCCCGGCCTGGGCGATCTTCGGCGTGTACCGGCAGCGCGCCAACGAGCGCCTGGCCTACGCGCGCGGGCTGCTGAAGGGCGGCTTCGACTTCACCGCCGCCGACCGCTACGCCTTCGACCGCAAGGACGCGCCTTGGGCGGCCGATGGCGCGGCGCTCGATGCGCTGTGGCGGCAGTCGGTGAAGAACGACTGGCTGCGCCTGAAGCTTGCCGGCAAGCAGCCCGACGAGATCCGCAAGACCCTCGACAAGCGCTACGCGAATTCGGTGGACGACATCGCCCAGCTCAAGGGCGAGGACGTGTTCCAGAGTTTCCTCAACGCCTACGCCGGCGCCATCGACCCGCACACGGACTACCTGACCCCGCGCAGCGCGGAGAACTTCAACCTCACCATCTCGAACTCGCTGGAAGGCATCGGCGCGGTGCTGCAGCGCCAGGACGATGTCGTGCTGATCCGCGAGATCGTGCCCGGCGGACCGGCCGCGCGCAGCGGCGTGTTGAAGCCGGGCGACCGCATCACCGCGGTCGGCCAGGGCGCCTCCGGCGAGATGAAGGACGTGGTGGGCTGGCGGATCGACGACGTGGTCCAGCTGATCCGCGGTCCCGCCGCCTCCAAGGTGCGCCTGGACGTGGTCGCGGCCGAGGCGCCGCTGGACAGCAAGCCGAACCGGCTGGTGCTGACCCGCGCCAAGGTCCGGCTGGAGGATGCGCGCGCCAAGGCGGAGACGATCACCCTGCCGGCCGCCAACGGCCAGCCCGCGCGCCGCATCGGCGTGGTCAAGCTGCCGGGGTTCTACCAGGACTTCGAGGCGCGTCGCCGCAACGAGGACGACTACGCCTCGGCGACGAAGGACGTCGCGAAGATGCTGGCGCAGTTCCGCGCGCAGAAGGTCGATGGCGTGGTGCTCGACCTGCGCAACAACGGCGGCGGTTCGCTGGGCGAGGCGATCGAGCTCACCGGCCTGTTCATCGACCAGGGCCCGGTGGTGCAGGTGCGCGAGTCCGGCGGCCGGGTCAGCGTCGAGGACGACCGCGACGCCGGCGTGGCCTGGGACGGGCCGCTGGCGGTGCTGGTCAACCGCGGTTCGGCCTCTGCCTCGGAGATCGTGGCCGGCGCCATCCAGGACTACGGGCGCGGCCTGGTGATCGGCGAGACCACCTTCGGCAAGGGCACCGTGCAGAACATGGTCGACCTCGACCGCTGGCCGGCCAACGAGAAGCCGCGCTTCGGCCAGGTCAAGCTGACCATCGCCCAGTTCTTCCGCCCGGACGGCAGCAGCACGCAGAACAAGGGCGTGGTCCCGGACGTCAGCTTCCCGGCCAGCGTGGACGCCAGCGAATTCGGCGAGAGCACCTACGACAACGCGCTGCCGTGGACCCGCATCGCCGCCGCGCCGCACGTGCGCTACGGCAACTTCGGCGCGATGCTGGGCACGCTCGGCGCGCGCCACCAGGCGCGGGTGGCCAAGGACGTCGAGTTCCAGTGGTGGGTCGAGGACGTGCGCACCTTCCGCGAGGAAAGCGCGAAGAAGTCGGTGTCGCTGAACGAGGCCGAGCGCCGCGCCGAGCGCGACAAGTTCGACGCGCGCCGCAAGCAGCGCATCGCCGAGCGCGAGAAGCTGGGCCTGGCCCGCGACCCGCTGGCGGATGCGCGCAACGACGACGGCCTGCTCGCCGACGAACGCGACGTCGCCAAGGATGCGGCCCGCGACCAGGCCGCCAAGAACGCGCCGGACCCGCTGCTGCACGAGTCGGCGGCGATCCTCGCCGACGCGGTCGGCCTGCTGGGCGCGGACGCGAAGCTGGCCGCACAGGTGCTGCCGGAATCGCGCACCGCCGCGCACTGGGTGGACTGACCGCTCGCCGCCCGCTTTCCCTTCCACCACGCGACGGGCGCCTTCGGGCGCCCGTCGCGTGTCATGCGACCCGCATCCCGGACCCTGCCCGCCATGGACCACGCCACCGCTCCCGCCCCTCGCGTCGCCCTGGCGTTGGCCGCGGTGTTCCTGATCTGGGGCTCCACCTACCTCGCCATTCGCTTCGCGCTGGAAGGCGGGTTCCCGCCGTTCCTGCTGGGTGGCATCCGCTTCCTGCTCGCCGGCGGGTTGGTGTTCGCCTTCCTGCGCCTGCGCGGGGTGGCCGCACCGACCCGCGCGCAATGGGGCAACGCCGCGGTGATGGGCGTGCTGCTGCTGGTGCTCGGCAACGGCATGGTGAACTTCGCCGAGAAATCGGTGTCCTCGGGCATGGCGGCGGTGGCGGTGGCCTCGGCGCCGCTGTGGATGGGCGTGTTCGCGGCGATGCGCGGTCAGCGGCCCAGCGGCATCGAATGGGTGGGCCTGGCGATCGGCTTCGTCGGCGTGGTCTGGCTCAATGCCGGCAGCAGCCTGAACGCCTCGCGGGCCGGGATGCTGGCGCTGCTGGTGGCGACCATCGCCTGGTCGTTCGGCTCGATCTGGAGTCGCGGTCGCGACCTGCCGTCGCCGTTCATGGCTTCCGCCGCGCAGATGCTGTGCGGCGGCGCGGCCATGCTGGTGCTGGGCCTGACCATCGGCGAGCGCTTCGACGGACTGCCCAGCGCGCACGGCCTCGCCGCGTTCGCCTACCTGGTGGTGTTCGGCTCGATCATCGGCTTTTCCGCCTACATCTGGCTGCTGCACCACGTGCGCCCGGCGCTGGCCGGCAGCTATGCCTACGTGAACCCGGCGATCGCGGTGGCGCTCGGCGCGTGGCTGGCCGGCGAGCGCTTCGGCCAGCACGAGCTGCTGGCGATGGGCGTGATCCTGCTGGGCGTGGTCGCGATCACCGTGGCGAAGGCGCGTCCGAAATGAACCCGGTCGATCGCCGCGGCATGTGGGTCGCGGTCGGCGCCTACGTGCTGTGGGGCGTGATGCCGCTGTACTGGCACCTGCTGAAGGTGGTGCCGTCGCTGCAGATCGTGCTGCACCGGATCGCCTGGAGCACGCTGTTCGTGGGTGCCTACCTGCTGTGGCGCGACGGCCGCGGCTGGCTGCGGCGGACCCTGGCCGGCCCGCGCCTGGGGTGGATGCTGGCGCTCAGCGGCGTGCTGATCGCGTTCAACTGGGGCCTGTACATCTGGGCGGTGAATGCCGGGCACGTGGTGGAGACCGCGCTGGGCTACTTCATCAACCCGCTGCTCAACGTGCTGATCGGCGTGCTGTTCCTGCGCGAGCGGCTGCGCCCGCTGCAGTGGCTGTCGGTCGCGGTCGCGGCCACCGGCGTGCTGTGGCTGGCGGTGCGCTACGGCCAGGTGCCGTGGATCGCGCTGGCGCTGGCCGCGTCGTTCGGCCTGTACGGCGTGGTGCGCAAGCTCGCGCACGTGGATGCGGTGGCCGGGCTGGGCGTCGAGAGCGCCTACCTGTTCCTGCCCGCGATCGCGCTGCTGGCGTGGACCGAAGCGCACGGGGGTGGCGGGTTCGGCGCGGGCTACGGCGCCGCCGCGAGCGCCCTGCTGGTGCTGGGCGGCATCGTCACCGCGCTGCCGCTGGTCGGCTTCGCGTATGCAGTGCGACGCATCCCGCTGGCGACCGTGGGCCTGCTGCAGTACATCGCGCCGACCCTGCAGTTCCTGATCGGGGTGCTGGTGTTCCGCGAGCCGTTCGACCGCGAGCGCCTGGTCGGCTTCGCCTGCATCTGGCTGGCGCTGGCGATCTTCGCCGCCGACGGCCTGCTGCGCGCACGGCGCGGCAGGCTCGCCCCCGCCTGAGCGATCAGGCGGCGCGCAGCGCCTCGGTGACCGGCAGGCGCGCGGCGCGCAAGGCCGGGAACAGGCCGCCGACCAGGCCGATGCCGAGCGCCCACTTCAGCCCGGTCCAGAGCAGCTCGGGCGAGACCCGGAACTGGAACACCACCTGGCTGAAGTTCTGCCCCAGCGTGCTGACCGTGTAGCCGTTGAACACCAGCCAGGCGATGGCGGCGCCGAGCAGGCCGCCGAGCAGGGCCAGCAGCATAGTTTCCAGCATCACTGCGGCGACCACCGGCAGGCCGCGGAAGCCGAGCGCGCGCAGGGTGGCGATCTCGCGCGCGCGGCCGGCGACCGCGGCGTACATCGTGTTGAGCGCGCCGAACACCGCGCCGATCGCCATGATCGTGCCGATCACGATGCCGAGGATGCGGATCAGCTTCTCCAGCTGCGCCGATTGCTTGCTGTAGTAGGCGCGGGTGGTCTCGGCGTCCAGCTTCAGGCGCGGGTCGGCGGCCAGCGCGGCCTTCAGCCGCTTGAAGCCGTCCTTGCCGTCCAGCTTCACGGTGATCGACTGGAACGCCTGGCGCTGGTACGCCGGGCCGAGCACGTCGGCGTCGGCCCACAGCTCGGAGTCGTGCGAGTCGCCGGACTGGAACGCGCCGACCACGGTCCAGGTCTGGTTGGCGAGCTTGAGCTGCTTGCCCACCTCCAGCCCGCGGAACTGGGTCTGCGCGCCGCGGCCGACCACGATCTCGCGCAGGCCGGGCTCGAACTTGCGGCCTTCGACGATCTTCAGCTGCGGGCGGATCGCCCAGCCGGCCGGACCCACGCCTCGGAACTGCACGTTGGCGTCGGTGCCGTCGGCCATCGAGGGCAGGTTCACCACCTGCGACAGCTCGGGCGAGGCCAGCGCGCGCCCATCCGGCCCGCGCGCGATGCCGGCCAGTCCGCCCACCAGCGGCGCCTGGTCGCGGGTCACCACCGAATTGGTCTCGGCCTGCGAGCCGGCGCGGAGGATGATCGCGCTGTCCTCGCCGCCGGTCTTGTTGAGGGTGGCCTTGAAGCCCTCGCCCATCGCCAGCATCGCGACCAGTACGCCGACCACGCCAGCGATGCCGACCACGATCACCAGCGAGGCGCCCCAGCGTTGCGGCAGGCCGGCGATGCCGATCTTCGCCGCCTCGCGCGCCAGCCGGCCGCTGCGGGTGAGCAGCAGCCACAGCCCGACGGCCACCGCCACGCCGAGCACCGCGAACCACGGCAACGCGATCCAGGCGCCCAGCGCCAGCGCGAGCAGGACGATGGTCAGCAGGCCGGCGAAGAATCCCTTGAAACGTGTCATGGCGTACTCCCTTATCGGCCGGCCAGCGCATCGACGATGTTCAGCCGCATCCCGCGCAGCGCCGGCAGCAGGCCGACCACCACGCCGATCAGCATCGCCAGGCCCAGGCCGACCGCCCAGGTCTGCGGCAGCACCGTGGGCAGCTGCACCATGCCGCCGCTGGCCGCGCTGACCGCGGGCATGATCCCGGCCGCGATCGCCAACCCCAGCGCACCGCCCAGCACCACCAGCAGCACCGACTCGGCGAGCACCAGCCACAGCACGCTGTTGTTGGAAAAACCGATCGTCTTCAGCACCGCCAGTTCGGGGATGCGTTCGCGCACCGCCTGCGCCATGGTGTTGCCGGTCAGCAGCAGCAGGGTGAAGAACACCGCGCCCATGATCGCGGTGACGATCAGGCCGATGTCGGCGAACTGCTTGGCGAAGCTCTGGTTGAACGCGGCCTCGCTCTGGGTCTTGGTCTCGTGGTCGGAGTTCTCGCTGAGCTTGTCGACCGCCTTGGCCACGCGGTTGGCGGCATCGGCGCCGGTGGGTTCCACCACCCACCAGCCGACGCGGCCCTTCACGTAGTCGTTGGCCTCGTCGAAATACTTCCAGTGGAAGAACAGGATCTGCTCCTGGCCCTTCTGCTTCGGATCCTCGACGCGATAGATGCCGCGCAGGGTGAACGACCAGTCGTTGCTGCCGCCGGTCGGGAAGATCGTCGCCTGCAGCGGGATGGTGTCGCCGACCTTCCAGCCGAAGCGCTTGGCCAGGGTCTCGCCGACGATGGCGCCGCGGCGGTCGGCCAGCCACGCCGCCTTCTGCGCCGCGGGCAGCTTGAACTCGGGGTACAGGTCCAGGTAGTCCGGGCTGACCGAGAAGTTCGGGAAGAAGTTGTTCATGTCGCGGTACACGCCGCCGAACCAGGCCGCGTACGCCGCCTTGCGCACGCCGGGCACCGCGCGCACCTGCGCATCCAGGCTGTACGGCAGCATCTGCGTGATCGACAGCCGCGACATCGTGATCATGCGGTTGGCGCCGCTGACCTGGCCGCCGGAATTGAAGGCCACCCGCACCGAGTCGAGCATCCCGAACAGCAGGAACGCGGCGACCACCGACAGCAGGGTCAGCAGGGTGCGGGTCTTGCTGCGGAACAGCGCGGCCCAGATCAGGTGCAGGTATTTCATCGCGCGCTCCCGTCAGGCCGCGAGGTCGGCGTCGCCGACCAGGTTGCCCTTGTCCAGGTGCAGGGTGTGGGTGGCGTACTCCGCGGCCTTGGGGTCGTGGGTGACCATCACGATGGTCTTGCCGTGCTCGCGGTTGAGCGTCTGCAGCAAGCCCAGGATTTCCTCCGCGGAGGCACGGTCGAGGTCGCCGGTGGGTTCGTCGCAGATCAGCAGGGTGGGATCGGAGACGATCGCGCGGGCGATCGCCACGCGCTGCTGCTGGCCGCCCGATAGCTCCGCCGGGCGATGCTTGCCGCGGTCCTTCAGGCCGACCAGCTCCAGCGCGACCTCGGCGTTGCGCTTGCGCTGCGCCGACGACAGCTTGGTCAGCAGCAGCGGCAGCTCGACGTTCTTCTGCGCGGTCAGGGTCGGCATCAGGTTGTAGAACTGGAACACGAAGCCGACGTGGTCGCTGCGCCATTGCGCCAGCTGGCCGCCGCTCATCGCGTCGATGCGCTGGCCGGCGACCGCGATCTCGCCCGCGGTGGGCGAATCCAGCCCGCCGATCAGGTTGAGCAGGGTGGTCTTGCCGGAGCCCGACGGCCCCATCAGCGCGACGAAGTCGCCCTCGGCGATGTCGAGGTCGATGCCATGCAGGACGTGCACCTCTTCCGGGCCGCGGCGATAGGTCTTGGACAGGTTGCGGATGCGGACGAGTGCGGTCATGGCGGGCTCCGTGGCGGGGCGTGTCAGTCGTTGTTCGCGTCGGCGTCCGCATCCTCACGCGCGGGCTGCACGCGGACGCCGTCGACGAGTTGTTCGGGCGGATCGAGGACCACCGCGTCGCCGCCGGCCAGGCCCTGCAGCACTTCGCGGTCCTCGCCGAGGGTGCGGCCCAAAGCCAGCGTGCGCTGCATCGCCTTGCCGTCGACCACCACGAAGGCGACGTCCTTGCCGTCGCGCTGCACGATGGCGGCGGCGGGCGCGAGCACGCCCGGCTTGGCGGCCTGCGCCGGCTTGGCGTCCTCGAGGAAGCCGACCCGCGCGCCCATGTCGGGCACGATGCGCGGATCGCCCTTGGCGTCCAGTCCCACGCGCACCTTGACCGTGGCCTTGCCGCGGTCGGCGGTGGGGATGATCGCGATCACCTTGCCCGGGATCTTCCAGTCCTGGTAGGCGTTGAGGATGGTTTCGGTGGGCATGCCCGGCTTGACCCGGCCGATGAAGGCCTCGCCGACCTCGACCTCGACCTCCAGCGACTGCATGTCGACGATGGTGCCGATGCCGGTGCGGGTGAAGCCGCCGCCGGCCGACAGCGGCGAGACGATCTCGCCGGGCTGCGCCGACTTGGCGATCACCACGCCGGCGAACGGCGCGCGCACCACGGTGTTGTCGACCCCGTTGTCGGCGATCCGCAGGCCGTCGCGCGCCACCTGCGCGTTGCGTTGCGCGGTCGCGAGCTGGGCGCGCAGGGCGTCGCGCGCGGCCACGGACTGTTCGTACTGGGCGCGGCTGATCAGCTTCTGCCCGACCAGCGCACCGAGCCGGGCGGCGTTCGCCTCGGCTTCCTTCAGCTGCGCCTGCACGCTGCCGATCTGGCTCTGCGCGGCGTTGACCTGCGAGGCCGCCAGCGCGCGTTGGGCGTCGGCATCGACCGGGTCCAGCGTGGCCAGCACCTGCCCTTCCTCGACCCGCTGGCCCTCCTCGATGCGCACGTCGCGCACGCGCCCGGTGACCTTGGCCGAGACCGTCGCCATCCGCCGCGCGACCACGTAGCCGGTGGCATCCAGCACCGAGGCGCTGGCGTTGCCGTTGCCGTTGCCGATCGCCACCACGTCGGCGGTGCGCACCTCGAGGTCCTTGCCGCGCCCGAACGCGAACCAGCCGCCGGCCGCGAGCAGCACCGCGCCGGCCACCGCCAGCCCGATCCACAGGCCCGTGCGCGGGGCCGGGGGCGGCGCCGCGTTGCGGTCGATCTTCAGCGATTTCAGCAGATCGGCATTGCTGCTCATCGAACGGTCCTGCAAGCGAATGGGAGGCGGGAGAGTGTGACCGAGCGTGATGGCATGCGCCATGCGCCCCGCGGTGTCCCATGGCGATGCAGGCTAAGCCGCGCGGCGCGGCGCGTCATGTGATGGCTGTCATGCGCTTTCGCTGATGCCTGCGCGTATCGCCGCGGCTGGCGGCCGCGCAGCATGGCCGCGACTTCCACGGAGACGGGCCGATGCAGGGGCAGGGCGAGGCGATGGCGCGGTTGCAGGGCGTGCGCAAGCGCTACGGTGCGTTGCAGGCGCTGGACGGGGTGGACCTGGTGCTGCGCGGCGGCGAGTTGCTGGCCCTGCTGGGGCCGAATGGCGCGGGCAAGACCACCGCGATCGGCTTGCTGCTGGGCCTGCTGCGCGCCGATGCCGGGCAGGCCACGCTGTTCGGCGGCGACCCCCAGGACATCCGCCTGCGCAGGCACGTGGGGGTGATGCTGCAGGATGCCGACCTGCCGCCGACCCTGCGGGTGGGCGAATTGATCCGCCAGGCCGCCAGCTACTACCCGACCCCGCGCAGCGTGGCCGAGGCCGCCGCCATCGCCGGCATCGAGGACCTGCTCGCCCGACCTTACGGCAAGCTGTCCGGGGGCCAGCAGCGGCGCGTGCAGTTCGCGCTGGCGCTGTGCGGCCGGCCGCGCCTGCTGTTCCTCGACGAGCCCACCGTGGGCATGGACATCGAGGCCCGGCAAGGCCTGTGGGCGGCGATCCGCCGGCTGGTCGGCGAGGGCTGCGGGGTGGTGCTGACCACGCATTACCTGGAGGAAGCCGAAGCGCTGGCCGACCGCGTGTGCGTGCTCGCGCGCGGTCGCATCGTGAGCGAAGGCAGCGTCGATGCACTGCGCGCACGGATCGCGCGCAAGCGCGTGTGGTGCACGACCGCCCTGCCGCTGGCCCGCGTCGCCGAGTGGGACGAGGTCGCCGAGGCCAGCCGCGAGGGCGAGCGCCTGTGCCTGGCCACCGAGGTCCCCGAGCGCCTGGTGCGCCGTCTGCTCGCCGAGGATCCCGCCTTGTCCTCGCTGGAAGTGCGCGCCGCCGGCCTCGCCGAAGCCTTCACCGAACTCACCCGCGATCCCGCCACGCTGCCGGAGGCCGCATGACCCCGCACCGCCTCGACCTGTCCGTCCTCTCCGAACGCCCGGCCTATGCCGAGATGCCGCGCAGGCGCGTGCTGCGCGCCTACCTCGAGGAGGCCCGCGGCGAAGTGCTGCGCTACCTGCGCAGCCCCGGCTTCCTGCTGCCCACCATCCTGTTCCCGGTGGTGTTCTACGTGATGTTCGGGATCCTGATGGGCGGCAAGCGCGGCGGCCTCGACATCGCCGCCTACCTGCTGGCCTCCTACACCAGCTTCGGGGTGATGGCGCCCGGGCTGTTCGGCTTCGGGGTGTCGCTGGCGCTGGAGCGCGACAACGGCCTGCTGGTGCTCAAGCGCGCCCTGCCGATGCCGCCGGCGGCCTACCTGCTCGGTAAGATGGCGATGGCGATGGTGGTGGCCGCGGCCATCGTCTCGCTGTTGCTGCTGCTCGCCACCCAGGCGGCGGGGGTCGTGCTGTCGGCGGCGCAGGTCGCGCGCCTGTTCGCGGTCGGCGTCCTCGGCGTGCTGCCGTTCAGTGCCATGGGCCTGCTGCTGGGCACCCTGGTGCGCGGCCAGGGCGCGCCGGCGCTGATCAACATGCTGTACCTGCCGATGGCCTTCCTGTCGGGGTTGTGGTTCCCGCTGAAGGGCACGCTGCTTGACATCGCGTGGATCTGGCCGAGCTACCACCTCAACCAGCTCGCGCAGGACGCGGTGGGGATGCCGTCGCGGGGCGCCACCGTGGCGCACGTGCTCGCGCTGGCCGGGTTCGCGCTGGGTTTCCTGCTGCTTGCCGCGCGACGCCTGCGCCGGCATGGCTGAGCCGGGCTTGCAGTAGCATCCGCGCATGCACCCGATCGCCTCCCTGCGTCGCTGGATGGCGCCCGCGCCCGACTCCGCCGTGGCCGATGCGCTGCGCAGCGGCAAGTCGCCGTGGTCGGAGGGGGTGCACCTGCTGTGGACGGTGTGGGTGTTCCTGACCCCGATGTTCGGCGGCGGCTTCACCGCGCGCTGGGCGGTGCTCACCGGCCTGTCCTACCCGGTGTTCCTGTGGTTGTACGCGATGGTGTTGCTGGCCCCGGCGCATGCGGCCAAGCGCTATGCCCTAGGCATGGTCGCGCTGTGCCTGGTGTTGCTGCCCTGGTACCCGGCGGGGCTGAGCTACTTCGTGTTCGGCTGCGTGATGCTCCACACCGGCCGCCGCCAGCTCGCGCTGCTGCCCTACCTCGGTCAGGTGCTGGCCTTGAACGCGGTGTACATCGTCGCCGCTTGGCAGATCGGCTATCCGTGGCAGATGTGGGTCTGGGTGCCTGCGATGACCCTGGTGATCGGCATCATCGTCAACGTCGAGCACACCGCGCACGCGCGCGAGGCCGCGTTGCGGCTGTCGCAAGACGAGGTGCGCCGGCTCGCCGCGACCGCCGAGCGCGAGCGCATCGGCCGCGACTTGCACGACCTGCTGGGGCACACGCTGTCGCTGATCGCGCTGAAGCTGGAGCTCGCGCGCAAGCTGGCCGACCGCGACGCCGCGGCCTCGCGCCTGCACCTGGAGGAAGCCGAGCGGGTGGCGCGGCATGCCTTGGCCGAGGTGCGCAGCGCCGTGACCGGGATCCGCGCGGTGGACCTGGCGGCGGAACTTGCCTCGGCGCGGCTGATGCTGGATTCCTCGCAGGTCGCGCTGGACTACCAGCCGCCGCCGGCGTCGCTGCCGCCCGAGCTCGAGGCAGGGCTGGCGCTGGTGCTGCGCGAGGCGGTCACCAACATCGCCCGGCATGCGCGTGCGCGCCACGCCCGCGTGGCCTTCGCGCGCAGCGGCGAGATGCTGGAGCTGCGCATCGAGGACGATGGCCGCGGCGGCATCGACGTGGAAGGCAACGGCATCGCCGGCATGCGCGACCGCATCCGCGCGCTCGGCGGCAGCCTGCTGGTGCACGCGCCGCGTGGTGGCGGCACCCGCCTGCAGGTGCGCGTGCCGTGGCGCGAGGCGGCGCGCTCGGCCTTCCTCGCCGGTGGCGACGACGCATCGGCGATGCCGGTGCAACAGGCGGCCGGCGCGTGATCCGGCTGCTGCTCGCGGAAGACCAGGCGATGTTGCGCGGCGCGCTGGCCGCGCTGCTCGGGCTGGAGTCCGACCTCGAGGTGGTCGGCGCCGCTGCCGATGGCGAAGCGGCCTGGCGCGACCTGCAGCGCCTGCAACCCGACCTGCTGGTCACCGACATCGAGATGCCCGGGCTGACCGGGCTGGAACTCGCGCAGCGCATCCAGCGCCAGCAGTTGCCGGTCAAGGTGGTGATCGTGACCACGTTCGCGCGCGCCGGCTTCCTGCGCCGCGCGCTGGATGCCGGGGTGTGCGGCTACCTGCTGAAGGACGCGCCCGCCGAGCAACTGGCCGAGGCGCTGCGCAAGGTGCATCGCGGCGGCCGCGCGATCGACCCGCAACTGGCGCTGGAAGCCTGGGGCGAGGCCGATCCGCTCAACGATCGCGAACGCCAGGCCTTGCGCCTGGCTGGCGAAGGCCTGTCCGCCGGCGAGATCGCGCAGCGCCTCAACCTCTCGCAGGGCACCGTGCGCAACTACCTGTCCGAGGCGATCGGCAAGCTCGGCGTCGGCAACCGCATCGAGGCGCATCGGCTCGCGCGGCAGAAGGGCTGGTTGTAGGCGCCGCAGCGCGGCATGCGTCGCGGCCCTGCGCGCGCTAGGCTCGCCGCTGCGGACAACAGGGGGGAGACGCGATGGCGACGACGCAACGCCCGATGTGGTTCGTGCTGGTGGCCGCGCTGGCCCTGCTGTGGAACGTGGTCGGGCTGTACTCGTTCTACGTCCACTTCACCGCCGGGCCCGAGGTCATCGCGACCTGGCCGCAGGCGCAGCAGCAGATCGCGGCGGCGATGCCGCGCTGGATCTTCGTGCCGTTCGCGATCGCCACGCTCGGTGGCGCGATCGGCTCGCTGGGGCTGCTGCTGGGGCGACGCTGGGCGGAGCCGGTGCTGCTGCTCTCGCTGCTCGGCATCCTGGTCCAGTTCGGCGCGACCTATGCGCTCACCCCGACCTGGGCCCTCACCGGCAGTGCCGGCGCTGGCCTGCCGGTCGGCATCGCCATGATCGGCCTGTTGCTGTGGTCGTTCGCGCGCAAGGCCGCGGGCCGCGGCTGGCTACGCTGAGCGTCGGGCTCAGCGCGGGCCGCCCGCCCGCGCCTTCAACAGCGCGTACGCCGCGCGCAGGCCCTGCGCCTCGCCGCCGGCAGGCTTGCCCGGGCGGTCGCTGTCGTTCCACGCGTACACGTCGACGTGCGCCCAGCGCTGGCCGTCGCGCACGAAGCGTTCCAGGAACAGCGCGGCGGTGACGCTGCCGGCCATGGTCGAACTGCTGCCGTTGGCGAGGTCGGCGATGCCGCTGGCGAGGTAGCGCAGGTAGGGCCGCCACAGCGGCATCCGCCATAACGGGTCGCGCGCCTGCTGGCCGGCGGCCAGCCAGTCGTTGGCCAGCGCGTCGTCGTTGGCGTACAGCGCCGGCAGGTCGGGGCCCAGCGCGATGCGCGCGGCGCCGGTCAGGGTGGCGAAGTCCAGCACCAGGTCCGGCCCGAGTTCGCAGGCGCGGGCCAGTGCGTCGCTGAGCACCAGCCGGCCTTCGGCATCGGTGTTGTCGATCTCGATGCTGGCGCCGGTGCGGGTGGCGATCACCTCGCCGGGGCGGAACGCGTTCGGGCCGACCGCGTTCTCCACCGCGGCGATGAGCAGGGTGATGCGCAGCGGCAGCGCGCGCGCCATCACCAGCCCGGCCAGCGCCAACGCATGCGCGGCGCCGCCCATGTCCTTCTTCATGTTGCGCATGCCGGCGGCGGCCTTGAGGTCCAGCCCGCCGGTGTCGAAGCACACGCCCTTGCCGCAGAGCGCGACATGCGGATGCGCGGGGTCGCCCCACGCGAGTTCGATGATCCGCGGCGCGCGATGCGAGGCGCGGCCGACCGCGTGGATCGCCGGGTAGTTGCGCGCCAGCAGGTCGTCGCCCGCCACCACCTCGAGCCGAGCGCCATGGCGCTCGGCCAGCGCGCGCGCGGCGGCCTCGAGTTCGTCCGGGCCCATGTGTTCGGTCGGCGTGTTGACCAGGTCGCGCACCTGCACGCAGGCGGCGAGCAGGTCCAGCGCCTCGGCGTCGAAGGCATCGGCGACCAGCCGGGCCGGCGCGCGCTTGTTCGCCTTGTAGCGGTCGAAGCGGTAGCAGCCGAACCCCCAGCCCAGCTGAAGCGCGCGCTGCGCGTCCTCGTCGCGCGTCGCCACTGCCTGCCAGTCGCCGCCCGGCAGCGCCAGCGGCGCATGCGCGTACGCGAACGGGTCGAGTGGATCGCCGATGCCGATCGCCGCGCCGGCGAGCCCGCCGTCCGCGTTCGCCCAGCTGACCGCGGTGTCGGCGCTGCCATCGAAGCGTTGCGCGGCCAGCCATGCCTGCACCGCGGGCGGTTGCGCGTCGCGCCAGGCGGCGAAGCCACCGCGGTCGACCACGTACAGCGGCAAGGGCGCGGGGGCGTCGGCGGTGCGGGCGAAACCGGCGGGCAGGGTCATGTGGGGGGATCCTCGGGCAGGGCGTCGAGCCAGTCGGCCAGCGCGGTCAGGGTGTGCACGTGCAGGTCGGCGGGCGGCAGCTCGTCGGGCCAGGCGTGGTCGCCGCGGTCGATCCAGCAGGTGCGCAGGCCGGCCGCGGCGGCGCCGGCGACGTCGATGTGCGGATGGTCGCCGACGTGCAGTACCTCGTGCGGGGCCAGGCCCAGGCGTGCGCACGCGGCGTGGAAGATGCCGGGGTCCGGCTTGGGCACGCCGTGCTGGCAGGCGCTGAGGTTGAACGCGAAGTGCGCGTCGATGCCGACCGCGGCGAGGTCCGCGTTGCCGTTGGTCAATCCGGCCAGCGGGCGCAACCGCGCCAGCCGCGCGAGGCCCTCGAGCGCATCGTCGTAGAAATCCACGCGATTGCGTTCGCGGAAGAAGCAGGCATGCGCGGCGTCGGCCAGCGCGATGTCGCCGCCGCTGTCGCGCAACGCGCGCTGGATGGTCAGCCGCCGCAGCAGGCCGAGGTCGTGCGCGTGCTCGGGATGCTCGGCGTGCACCTGCAGGCGCAGCGCGCGCATCTCCTCGATCGGGAAGCGCGCGGCGGTCAGCGGGCTGTGCGCCTCGAACCAGGCGTGCAGGGCGGTCTCGATGCGTTCGCCGATCGGCGCGAACGGCCACAGGGTGTCGTCGAGGTCGAGGGTGATGGCGCGGATGGCGTGCTGCACCCGCGCATTGTAGGGCCAGCCCCGCGCCGGCTCACTCCAGCAGGCGTGCCCAGCCTTCCATGCCTTCGACGCGCGCCAGCACGATCTTCACGCAGACCAGCAGCGGCACCGCGAGCAGCAGGCCGACGATGCCCCACAGGCTGCCGAACACCATCAGCCCGAGGATCAGCACCAGCGGCGAGATCGCCATGGTCCGGCCGAGCACGATCGGGGTGACGATCTGCCCTTCCAGCGTATGCAGGCCCAGGTAGATCGCCGCCGGGGCGAGCGCCTGCAGCGGCGCGTCGTAGCTGGCGAAGCCCATCAGCAGCATCGCCACGATGCCGATCAGCGGGCCGACGTAGGGCGCGAAGTTGAGCAGCGCGGCCATCGTGCCCCACAGCAGCGCCTCGTCGATCGGCACGCCGAGCAGCAGGTGGAGGGCGGCGGCGAACACCAGCCCGACCACCGCATTGATGATGCTGATGGTCAGCACGTAGCGGCTGACTTCGGTCTCGATCGCCTGCAGGATCTCCACCGTCAGCTTCTTCTTCTGGCGGTCGGGCAATAGCGCGATCGCCTTGCGCTGCAGGTCCTGGCCGAACACCATGAAGAAGAACGTGAGCAGCACCACCGCGAGGATCGAGGCCACCAGCATCGGCGTCGCGGTCAGCGAGCGGTACGGGTCGTTGACCTCGGTCTTCACCACCTGCGCCGGACGCGCGGTGTTCTCGCCGCCGGCGGCGCGCGCGATGTTCTCCGCGGCCTTGTTCGCCTCCTGCACCGGCTTGATCAGCTTCTGCACCTTCGGCGCCAGGCTGCGCAACTCGCGCGGGGCCTCGCGGATCCATTCGCCGGCGGGCTGCACCAGTTGCTGCGCCAGCAGCACCGCCAGCGCGATGCCGCCGCACAGCACCGCCAGCGCACCGAGGAAGCGCGGCACGTGCAGGCGCTGCAGCACGCGGATGATCGGATTGCCCACCAGCGCGAAGAACATCGCCAGCAACACCGGCAACACGACTTCCTGGGTGATCCACAGGGTGTAGCCGACCGCGAGCACCGCCAGCACCACCAGCGAGAGCGGCGCGCGCGGGCGCGGGCGTTGGCTCGGCGCGCTGGTGGGCGCGGCAGGCGCGGGCGCCGGCTGTGGCGCGGCGTCAGGTGGCGTGTCGGCGGTCATTCGACGGGCGTGGCGTTCGCCGCATCGGCGGCGGTGGCGGCGGCATCGGCCGCATCGCTGGCGTCGTCGGCCGCGGCCTGCGCACCGGCGCTGGCGAACAGCCCGGACAGGGCGGTGACCAGGTTGAGCAGGCCGCCGCTGCCGGCCAGCTTGAGCGGTTGCGCGCGCCCGGTCAGGAAGCCCAACGCGAGCCCGGCGACCACGATGCGGCCGGGCGTCCACGCACTGCGCCAGGTCGTGGCGACCTGCCGCCATTGCGTGGCGGTCCTGCGCTCGGAGGCTTCCAGCGCGTCCTCGGCCTGGCGGACCTTGGCGATCAGGGCATCGAAGCTCATGGCGGGGTCACGTCCACGCCGAGGCCCTTCTTCAGCGGATCGCCGGCCTGCGCCTCGGCGACCCGGCGCGCGGCGGCCTCGGTGGATTCGGGGCTGTCGGGATCGGGCAGGAGGTCGGCGAGTTCGCCGAAGCCGAGGCGGCCCAGCTGGCGGCGCGTGGCCTTGAGCCGGGTGTGTTCGAAGTAGCGCGATGCGCCCCAGGCGGCGGCGACGGTGACGCCGATGCTGAGCACCGCGGTGAGCAGCAAGGCCAGCGCCCACGGCATGCCCAGCCCGCGACTGAGGCCGACGATCAGCGCCGCCATCAGCAGCAGCCACGACGAGGCACCGAAGGCGATCGCCACGCCGGTCAGCGCCAGCGTCCGGCCGAACGCGCTGCGCGCCAGGGAGATGTCGGCGGCGACCAGGATGCGCAGCGCCTTGGCGACATCGCCGGCCGCCTTCAGGCCGGCACGGCCTTCCGCGCCGAGCGCGCGCAGCGATGCCTCCAGGCCCGGTGGCGGCGCCTCCGGGCCCGGGCGCGGGCCGTCTTCCCCGTCGGCGCGCATCGCGTGGCTTATTTGTCGCTGCGGGCGAGCTTGGCGATGATCCAGCCGGCGGCGAAGGCCACGCCGAAGGCGGCCAGCGGGCGCTCGCGGATCAGTTCGGCGGCGCTGTCGACCAGGTCGCGGCCCTTGTCCATCAGCGCGTCGACCTGCTCGCCTGTGGCGCCGCCCAGCACCTCGGCGGCGCTCAGGCCTGCCAGCGCGCCGTCGGCCAGTTCCGACTTCATCTGCGCCTTGCCCAGGCGCATCTCGTCGCCGGCGGCGGAGGCCGCGCCCTTGAGCGCGTCGCCAGCCGCGACCGCGGCCTGCTTGAGGTGGGTGCCGGCTTCGCCCAGGTTGCTCTTGAGGGCGTCGGTATTCGTGCTCATGGGAACTCCGTGGTGCGGGGTGGCAGGAGGGTCAGCATCGCAACCGCCGCGTGACGCGGCCGTCACGGGCCGGGTCAACGCATCAACAGGGTACCGCTGGCGCCGCCGCGCAGGACGCGCAGCACCAATTGCTCCGGCGTGTCCTGCAACGCGGCGCGGAAGCCGGTGAGGTCGCTGAACTCGCCGCCGCTGGAGGCCAGCACCACGTCGCCGCCGCGCAGGCCGCTCTGCGCCGCGCGCGAGCCGCGCGCGACCGACTCCACCAGCACGCCCGACAGGCCCTGGCGGCGCAGCGACTCCGGCAGCTCGGCGAAACTCGCGCCGGCCAGCCGCGGATCCAGCTGGGTGCCGGCCAGCGCCTTCGGCGCCTCGTGCAGGCCGGTGGTGACCTGCAGCGGCTTGCCTTCGCGGCGCACGTCCAGCACCACCCGTGCGTTCGGCGCCTGCAGGCCCTGGAAGTTGCGCAGCGCCTCCGCGTTGGCGATCGCCTGCCCGTTGGCGGACAGGATCACGTCGCCGACGCGCAGGCCGGCATCCGCCGCCGCCGAGCCCGGGTACACCCGGGTCACCACCGCGCCGCGGGTCTCGGCCAGGCCCAGGCCCTTGGCGATGCGCGCGTCCACGTCCTGGCTGTCGATGCCGAGGGTGCCGCGGCGGACCACGCCGCCGGCCAGCAGCTGGTTCTTGATGCTGTTGGCGAGGTTGGCCGGGATCGCGAAGCCCAGGCCGATGTTGCCGGCCATCGAGCCGCGCGGGTTGAAGCTGGCGGTGTTGATGCCGACCAGCTCGCCGTTGAGGTTGACCAGCGCGCCGCCGGAATTGCCGGGGTTGATGCTGGCGTCGGTCTGGATGAAGTTCTGGTAGCCCGCGCCCGGCAGGTTGTTGCGGCCGACCGCGGAGACGATGCCCGAGGTCACCGTCTGGCCCACGCCGAACGGATTGCCGATCGCCACCACGAAGTCGCCGATCTGCAGCTGGTCGCTGTTGGCCAGCGGGATCGCGACCAGGTTCTGCGCCGGGATGCGCATCAGGGCGACGTCGGTGTCGGGGTCGGAGCCGAGGAACTCGGCCTTGACCGTGCGCCCGTCGGCCAGCTGCACCTGCACCGCGTCGGCGTTCTCGACCACGTGGTTGTTGGTCAGCACCAAGCCGCGCTGCGCATCCACGATCACCCCCGAGCCCAGCGAGCGCGCGATGCGCTCCTCGGGGATGCCGAACATCCGGCGGAACACCGGGTCGTCGCCGAACGGGGTGTTCACCCGCACGCGCTGCTCGGTGTTGACGCTGACCACCGCGGGCAGCACGCGCTTGAGCATCGGCGCCAGCGAGGGCATCGGGGTGCCGTTGACCACGTTGGGCAGCGCGGCCGCGGCCGGCACGGTGGCGGCGGTGGCCGGCGGCGCGGGTTCCGCCGCGGCGGGCCGGTCCAGCATCAGCTGCATGCCGGTGGCGGCGAAACCGCCGAACGCGGCGGCGGCGGTGAGCGCCAGCAGGGTGCGGCGGGCACTGGAACGGGGGGCGGTCGGGGGCGACGAATGCTGCATTGCGGCAGGACTCCGGGGGCGGGCATCGGGGCGGCGCCGGTCGGCGCGCATTCACACTTTCGGCCGGCGCGCTTGAATCTTCGGTGAAATCGAAGCGGCATGCGCGTGTCAGCCGGCATGCCCGGAAATCAAGGGGATTTCCACCCGGTCCCGGCGTTGACTTCGCCGCGGGCGCTGGCTATGGTCGTTTCCCGCGCCTCCACTACATCTTGTGGTTGGTAGCGTGAAACAAACCCAAGCGTTGTGTTTCACGAAACATGGTTCGGCGTCCGTTGGGGAGCGGCGCAGGATGGGGATGCGGACAGACAAACCAGACAACGGCGGCGTGCCTCGGGCGCGTGGCCCCGTCGTCGCCCCCGCGACGGCGACCAGCACACACGACCGCGGCACGGCCGCGCGGGTACAAGGACAGGAGCGCACACGAGCATGAGCACGGCGAGGTTGGAAGCGGTGGCCACGGACGCAAAGCAGGACATCCCGATGCAGCCGGCATCGGTCGACATCTGGGACAAGAAGTACCGGCTGAAGACCAAGCAGGGCCAGTCGCTCGACGCCGACATCGACGGCACCTACAAGCGCGTCGCCAAGGCGCTGGCCGACGCCGAGCCCACCGTCGAGCTGCAGCAGTACTGGATGGAGCGCTTCACCTGGGCGCTGCGCCGCGGCGCGATCCCGGCCGGCCGCATCACCTCCAACGCCGGCGCGCAGGAACACAAGCCCGCCACCTCGACCATCAACTGCACCGTGTCCGGCACCATCCAGGACTCGATGGACGGCATCCTCGACAAGGTCCACGAGGCCGGCCTGACCCTGAAGGCAGGCTGCGGGATCGGCTACGAATTCAGCACGCTGCGCCCGAAGGGCGCGTTCGTCGCGGGCGCCGGCGCCTACACCAGCGGCCCGATGTCGTTCATGGATATCTACGACAAGATGTGCTTCACCGTGTCCTCCGCCGGTGGCCGCCGTGGCGCGCAGATGGGCACCTTCGACGTCTCGCACCCGGACGTGAAGGACTTCATCCGCGCCAAGCGCGAGGACGGGCGCCTGCGCCAGTTCAACCTCTCGCTGCTGATCACCGACGGCTTCATGCAGGCGGTGGAGCACGACACCGACTGGCCGCTGGTGTTCCCGATCAACGCGCAGGAGTCCGGCGACCTCGACCTGCAGGACGCCGCGCAGGTGGTGTGGCGCGAATGGCCCACCCACAAGAACTACATCGTGCGCGACGACGGCCTGGTGGCCTGCAAGGTGTACGGGCACATCCGCGCCCGCCACCTGTGGGACATGATCATGGTCTCCACCTACGACTACGCCGAGCCGGGCTTCATCCTGATCGACAAGGTCAACGAGATGAACAACAACTGGTGGTGCGAGACCATCCGCGCCACCAACCCCTGCGGCGAGCAGCCCCTGCCGCCCTACGGCGCCTGCCTGCTGGGTTCGGTCAACCTCACCAAGTTCGTCAAGCACCCCTTCACCGACCAGGCCACGTTCGACTGGGAGGAATACAAGGAAGTGGTGCGCGTGTTCACCCGCATGCTGGACAACGTGGTCGAGGTCAACGGCCTGCCGCTGCAGCAGCAGCGCGACGAGATCCTGCGCAAGCGCCGCCACGGCATGGGCTTCCTGGGGCTGGGCAGCACCATGACCATGCTGCGGATGAAGTACGGCAGCCAGGAATCCTGCGAGTTCACCGAGCGCATCGCCCGCGACATGGCGGTGGCCGGCTGGGAAACCGGCCTGTCGCTGGCCCGCGAGAAGGGCCCGGCGCCGATCATGGAGGAGGCGTTCACCGTCACCGCCGAGATGTTGCGCAAGCGCCCCGAGATGGTCCGCGACGGCTGGAAGGTCGGCCAGCAGATCGAGGGCAAGCTGCTGCATGCCAGGTACAGCCGCTACATGCAGCGCGTGGCCGAGGTCGCCCCGGAGCTGGTCGAGGAGCTGGCCGAGGTCGGCGCCCGCTTCACCCACCACAGCTCGATCGCGCCCACCGGCACCATCTCGCTGAGCCTGGCCAACAACGCCAGCAACGGCATCGAGCCCAGCTTCGCCCACCACTACAGCCGCAACGTGATCCGCGAGGGCAAGAAGACCAAGGAGAAGGTGGACGTCTACAGCTTCGAGCTGCTGGCCTACCGCGAACTGGTCAACCCGAAGGCGATGCCGTACGCCGAGGACGCCGCCGCCAGGCTGCCGGACTACTTCATCAGCGCCGACGACATCAGCCCGAAGGAGCACGTGGACGTGCAGGCCGCGGCGCAGAAGTGGGTGGATTCCTCGATCTCCAAGACCGCGAACGTCCCCACCGACTACCCGTACGAGGACTTCAAGGACATCTACCGCTACGCCTACCAGCAGGGCCTGAAGGGCTGCACCACCTTCCGCTTCAACCCCGCCGCGTTCCAGGGCGTGCTGGTCAAGGAAGCCGACCTCGAGAACACCACCTACCGCTTCGAGCTGGAGGACGGCCAGGTCATCGAGGTCAAGGGCAACGAGCAGATCGAGTACGACGGCGAACTGCACACCGCGGCCAACCTGTTCGACGCGCTCAAGGAGGGGTACTACGGCAAGTTCTGACCGGTCCGGCGCGGCCGTCGCCGGCGTGCATTCGTCACGCTGCACGGACGCCGTTTCCGGGTATAGGATCGCGCTGTAGTACCCACCCACCCAATGCCCGACGAGGAGGGCACATGAGCAACGGAAACGGAGTGACGGCGACGCTGTCCGACGCCGCCGACAGCGTCAAGGAAAAGGCCGCCGAGATCGGCGGCGCCGTGGCCAGCACCGCCAGCGCCACCGTGGCGAAGGCGAAGAAGGCCGCCAAGTCCGCCGAGAAGAAGGTCAAGACCGAAGTGGGCAAGGCGAAGAAGGCGGTCAAGAAGACCGTCGCCAACGCCAAGAAGAAGCTCGCGTCGGCCAGCGCCGAGGCCAAGAAGGAAGTGGCCAGCCTGAAGAAGAAGGTCGCCGGCAAGAAGACCGCGGCGAAGAAGGCCGCCAAGAAGGTCGCGAAGAAGGCGACCGCCAAGAAGGCCGCGGTGAAGAAGGCCGCCAAGAAGGTCGCCAAGAAGGCCACCGCCAAGAAGGCGGCGGTGAAGAAGGCGGTCAAGAAGGCACCGGCCAAGAAGGCCGCCGCCAAGAAGGCGCCGGCCAAGAAGGCCGCCGCCAGGAAGGCGCCGGCCAAGAAGGCCGCGAAGAAGGCCGCCAAGAAGAAGTGATCCACCCGCGCCCCCTCCCGCCCGGGAGGGGGCGCCGGCGGGCCCCGCGCCCGCATGCTCCACCCGCACGCCGACCCACCACCGCAACCCACGCACCGGAACCGCAATGGCCGTCAGGATCGACAAGAAAATCAAGGGCTACGCCGTCGTCACCGCCGAGGACAAGGCCAAGGAAGCCGCGCGCGCCGACGCCGCGCAGCAGCCGCAGGCCGCGCCCGCCGCGGAGCCCGTGGACAACGTCATCCAGATGCACGAGCGCATCGAGCGCCCGGAGGTCCTGGTCGGCAGCACCTACAAGATCAAGTCGCCGCTGGTGGAGCACGCCATGTACGTGACCATCAACGACATCGTGCTCAACGCCGGCACCGAGCACGAGCACCGCCGCCCGTTCGAGGTCTTCATCAACTGCAAGTCGATGGAGCACTTCCAGTGGATCGTGGCGCTCACCCGCATCATGTCCGCCGTGTTCCGCAAGGGCGGCGACGTCACCTTCCTGGTGGAGGAGATGAAGGCGGTGTTCGACCCGCGCGGCGGTTACTTCAAGGCCGGCGGCGTGTACATGCCGTCGCTGGTGGCCGAGCTGGGCAGCATCGTCGAGGACCACCTGAAGTCGATCGGCATGCTGCACGACCCGGAGATGAGCGAGCACACCCGCGCGCTGATCGCGGAGAAGCGCCGCGCGTTCGAGAGCCGCTCAAAAAAAAACACTGACGTAGCCGAAGCGGGCGAGATGGGCGGGGCCATGCTGGCCGCGTCCGAGCAGCGCCCCGAGGACATCCAGGTCACCGGCGACGGCGCCAGCTTCCCGCCCAGCGCGACCATGTGCCACAAGTGCAGCACCAAGGCGCTGGTGCTGATGGATGGCTGCGCGACTTGTTTGAATTGTGGATATAGCAAGTGCGGGTGAGGTCGGGAAGCCGATTCCGATTGCGGTCCGGCGCCTGAATCCGGCGGACACTGCGGCATGCGCGGTTGCGCGCCCGGTCCGGGAGGGCGTAGCGTAATGCCACTTTCCATCAGGAGTGTGGTCATGCGCTACGCGGCTCGTGCTCTGGTGTTGGCCCTGTTGCTCTGCGGCTCGGCGGTGGCTGCCGATAAGGTCACCAAGCTCCCGGTACATTTCGCCAAGGGAGCTTCCAGCGCCACCCTGAAAGGCAATTTCAGCGGGTATGACAGCGTCCAGTACACCATCGGGGCGCGTGCCGGCCAGACCATGACGGTTTCGATCACCGGCAGCAGCAACGCCAATTTCAACGTGTTCGCGCCGGGCCACGTCCCCGGCCAGTCCGAGGCGATGGGCTCCGGCTTCGTGGGTAGCCCGTGGTCGGGCAAGCTGCCCGCCAACGGAACCTACACCGTGCAGGTGTTCCAGATGCGCGCGTCCGCGCGCCGTGGCGAGGCGGTGCCGTACACGATCAAGATCGGCGTGGCCGGCGGTGCCAGTGCCGCGGCGCCCGCAGGCGGCAATTTCGCCGCAGCTCGCACGGCCTGCCTGAAGGCGGTGGCGGCGGAAGTCGGGGTTGCGCAATCGAAGCTGAGCATCGGCAACGTCGGCAAGGGGCAGTCCGGCATCGCGGTGACCGTGATGGTGCCGGGTTCCCGCGGTCCCGCGCCGTGGGACTGCCTGGCCGACGAGCGTGGCAGGGTGAAGAACGTGATGTACGCGGGTTCCGACGGCGAATGACCAGGAACCGCCGCTGTCCGTGAATCAGCAAGGGGCACCTTCGGTGCCCTTTGTGTTTCCGGCCACTGGCAAACCGTGTGGCCGGCGTTGCGGCGGGGCCTACTTCGGCCGGCCGCTGTAGCCGGCGGCTTCGCGCAGGGCATCGGCATCAAGCGAAAATGGGTCACCATTTCGCCGCCGTGGTCAATAGGCACGAAGAAAGATCTCCCGCATCCGGGCTGAAGGCATCGCCTTGACCTGTCCACCGGCTTCCGCAGTGTTTCTGATGCGAGGCGGGTCACC